>JAITVG010000216.1 GCA_031285925.1 Tannerellaceae bacterium | reverse complement strand
TTCAGATTCCGCTCATGCTGCAATTCCAAACCGGCGATGAGCACCGGTTCTATGTGTCGGCAGGCGGAAAGGTGGGTATTCCGGTAAGCGGGAAGTATGAAAGCTCGAATACAGGTATTCAAAATTCAGGTTATTACGAAAAGGAAAACTACGAATACACGACACAGACGTTCATGGGCTTCGGGCAGTTTACAGGCAGAGGTGCCGAAGGCGACATGAGCTTTAAAACGGCATTCTTCGCATCGGCGGAACTGGGCATGAAGTGGCGATTGAATGGGAATTGGTCGCTCTATACCGGAGCCTATCTGGACTACGGATTGAACGATATTGCGAAGAAGCAGTCGCGTCCATTCGTTGAATACAATACGGGTAGCCCGGAGGATTTTACAGTGAACAGCATCGTCAATTCGCAATATCAAACGTCATCGTTTACCGAAAAAATAATCCCGGTAGCGGCAGGAATCAGGCTGAGATTGGCGTTTGGGAAATAATATGTAGGAGGGAGTGTCAAAAGTCAATAGAAGAGATTAAACACAGAGGCGCGGAGGACACGGAGCTTTTTATTTTGCTCATTATCAGAATAATAATAAAACTTCGTGTCCTCCGTGCCTCTGTGTTTAATCTCTTTAACCGACTTTTGACACATCCCTCTCAATTTAATATTTAGCCGGATATAAAATTCAAAACAGTTTCTTAGTAAGTTCACCGAAATATAACAGAATCGCAAGCATATTGTAACATCCCCGCTCTACTTTTGCTGCGTAAATTATATTTTTATGTACAAATCAATTTTTATTGTAATGAAAAAAGTGAATTTTTTCCGGAATCTTTTGGTGGCTGCCGCTTTCGTGGCGCCCGTAGTGCTGACGTCTTGCGAAAAAGACAATGACGAACCTATTCCTCCCGTTACTGAAAGCAGTCTGTCGGGTGCGGTTACAGAAAGTAAAACGCTCGAAGTTTCAGTGGAATACCTGCTGGACGGCCCACTGATTGTGGAAGACGGCGGTGTGCTGAACATTCCGGCCGGTACGACTATCAAGGCAAAAAAAGGCTTTGGCAGCTACATTCTTGTGTTGCAGGGCGGTAAAATCAATGTGAACGGAACGGTGGGAAATCCGGTGCGCATGACTTCCAACGAAGCCAATCCCGCGGCAGGTGACTGGGGCGGGCTGATCATCAACGGACGTGCGCCGCTGGCAGGCGGAACAACAGGCTCGACCGAAATCAACTCGGCCTACACCTACGGCGGCGATAACGCAGCCGACAATTCAGGCTCCATAAGCTACCTGATCCTCGAATACACCGGAGCGCGTTCGAGTGCCGACGTGGAGCACAATGGGCTTACGCTTAACGGCGTGGGCAGCGGAACCACTGTAGAAAACATCTTCATTACCCAGGGTTCGGACGACGGGATTGAGTTTTTCGGCGGCAGTGTAAACGTGAAAAACCTCTTGGTTGTAAACTCAGACGATGACATGTTTGACATGACGCAGGGTTGGAACGGAACGCTCGAAAGTTGCTACGGTATTTGGGAAGCCGGTTATTCCAGCACCGAGTCCGACGCAAGCGGCGTGGAAGCCGACGGCAACTTCGACGGTAACTTCCCCGACCACACCGCGCAGTCGAATTTTACGATTAGAAACATGACGATTGATTTGCGGCTTACCGCGAGCAACGAACCGACCCAACAGATGAACAACGTGCTGAAAGTACGTCGCGGCGCCAAAGCCACCATTGTCAATGCGTTGGTAAAAGGCACGGGGAGTGTTAAAAGCGCAGGTGCTGTAATCGACATGACCGACGGCAAGGGCAATGGTGATGCGACCTCCGCGATCAGCATTACCAATCAGTTGACAAGCAGCCCGGCCGAGTATAAGTTTGGATCCGACGCTTTTCCGAACGTGAAAATCGAAAGCGGGAACAGCGGCTGTGCAACCGACCTGTTTGCATGGACGAAGTATAGTTTCTGAAGGAACAAATTCCGAAAATAAAGATGTAAGGCTGTTCGGAAACGGAACTGTACCCCAAAAGTTAGGAAAAAAACTTTTGGGGTATTTTTATTATAATAAAATTTCAGGGCAAATTCTTGTTGAATTCAAATGGTGAAATTACGGTTTTCGGTAAAATAATGGTGAAAATGCTTATTTGGTTGTAAAAATACAACTATATTTGTAGTGTCAATTTAAAACCGTTCTATGAAAGTTTGGAAAGTAAAAGAAATTATCAACTGTATTGAAACAGACGGCTGGTATTTCGTAACGCAAAAAGGTAGCCACAGGCAATTCAGGCATCCAACAAAACAGGGCAGGGTTACAGTTCCCGGTGGATTAAATGACGAATTGGCTATCGGAACAGCAAAAAGTATTTTAAAACAGGCAGGGCTTGAATAAGTTCTTCCACTAAAAGAAAGGAATAAATAAAATGGAAAAAGTAATTGTAACCGTAGAAATGACAGATAACAACTATTCTGCTTATCTGGAAAAATTACCCGGATGTGTTTCCACCGGAAATACATTCGAGGAATTACAAAAAAATATTGCCGAAGCCGTGGAGTTTCATATCGAAGGTATGCGGGAAGATGGCGATCAAATACCGTTTGCAGCGGACTATCAGCTCGCCTATCTATTTGACATTGAAAGTTTATTGCACCATTACAAAGGAATCTTTACCAATGCAGGATTTGAACGCCTCACAGGTATTAATCAACGGCAAATACAACGCTACTATTCCGGTGTGAGCCGTCCACAAACGGCGCAAACACACAGAATAAAGTCTGCACTGCATAGATTGGGGAAAGAACTTTTAGCCGTAGAATTGTAGTTTAAACAGTTTCTTAGTTAGAATATGCCCATGCCGGGCGAACAAAAAGAAAGAGTTGCTCGATAAATCGGGCAACTCTTTTGCATTTTTAGTTATTACGCTGTACGCGCGGATTACATCATTCCACCCATGCCACCGCCCATACCGGCCGGACTCATCGGCATTGCCGGAGCTTCTTCCTTCTTTTCAGCGATAACACATTCGGTGGTCAGGAACATGCCGGCAATGGAAGCGGCGTTTTCCAAAGCTACGCGTGCTACTTTCGCCGGGTCGATTACGCCGGTTGCGCACAGGTTTTCGTACACATCCGTACGGGCGTTGTAGCCGTAGTCGCCTTTTCCTTCTTTTACTTTCTGAGCAACTACCGCACCTTCCTTGCCTGCGTTGATCACGATCTGGCGGAGAGGTTCTTCGATTGCACGTTTCACGATCTCGATCCCTGTCGTTTCATCTTCGTTTTCTCCATTCAGACCTTCCAGCGCATCAATCGCACGGATATAAGCCACGCCGCCGCCGGGAACGGTTCCTTCTTCGATAGCCGCACGGGTTGCGCTCAATGCATCGTCCACGCGGTCTTTCTTCTCTTTCATTTCTACTTCCGAAGGAGCTCCTACGTAGAGAACTGCCACACCGCCGGCCATTTTTGCCAGACGTTCTTGCAGTTTCTCCTTGTCATAGTCGGATGTAGTCGTTTCCATCTGGGCTTTAATCTGGGCGATGCGTGCCTGAATGGCCGCTTTGTCGCCTGCGCCGTTCACGATCGTGGTGTTGTCTTTGTTTACAACTGCCTTTTCGGTGTTACCCAGCATATCCATTGTCGCGCCTTCCAGTTTCAGGCCGGTTTCTTCAGAGATTACCGTACCGCCGGTCAGGATAGCAATGTCTTCCAGCATCGCTTTGCGACGATCGCCAAAGCCCGGAGCCTTCACGGCACAAATCTTCAAGGAACCGCGCAGACGGTTTACAACTAATGTAGCCAGCGCTTCGCTGTCGATATCTTCGGCAATGATCAGCAGAGGACGTCCGGTTTGAATGGTTTGTTCCAGGATGGGAAGCAATTCTTTCAGCACGGATATTTTCTTGTCGTAGATCAGAATGAAAGGATTTTCCAGCTGCGCTTCCATCTTTTCCGTATCGGTAACGAAGTAGGGAGAGATGTAACCGCGGTCGAACTGCATACCTTCAACCACATCGACAGTCGTTTCCGTTCCTTTGGCTTCTTCTACCGTGATAACGCCTTCGGTTTTTACCTTCTGCATGGCTTCAGCGATCAGCTTGCCGATACTTTCGTCGCCGTTGGCTGATATTTTAGCCACGTTTTCGATCTTGCCCAGGTCATCGCCAACAGCTTCCGCCTGCTCTGCAAGGCTTTCAACAACTTTGGCTACTGCCTTGTCGATACCGCGTTTCAGATCCATCGGGTTTGCGCCGGCGGTTACGTTCTTCAAACCGACAGTGATGATAGACTGTGCCAGGATGGTAGCCGTAGTCGTACCGTCGCCGGCGTTGTCGTTGGTTTTGGAAGCCACTTCTTTTACCAACTGTGCCCCCATGTTTCCATACGGGCAGTTCAGTTCCACTTCCTTGGCTACGGTTACCCCGTCTTTGGTAATGTGGGGAGCGCCGAATTTCTTTTCAATAATCACATTGCGTCCTTTCGGGCCTAACGTAATCTTCACGGCGTTAGCCAGTTCGTCCACACCTTTTTTCAGAAGGTCGCGGGCTTCCATGTCAAATTTGATCTCTTTTGCCATAGTTCTTTTATTTTTTTAGATTGTTGTTCTTTTATACAATTAAATAATTGCCAGAATATCCGACTGACGCATGATCAGGTATTGCTCGCCTTCCAGTTCAATCTCGGTTCCGGCGTACTTGCCATACAACACGTTGTCGCCCGGTTTCACGGTCATTTCTTCATCTTTTGTACCGTTACCAACCGCTACTACCTCACCTTTCAGAGGTTTTTCCTTTGCCGAATCGGGGATAATGATTCCGCCCACTGTTTTTTCTTCCGCTGCAGCCGGCTTTACAAGCACTCTGTCTGCTAATGGTTTAATGTTCATTTTCTTGATATTTTAGAAGTTAATACTATAATATTAATTGTTTTTCTCCAATTTGTCTAACAAATAGCGAATACTGTGCCAAAAATTATAATCTGACAGATTGTCCTGTAAATAAGCAATGCGAATGACATAATGCCATGGTTGTGCTCTCGCAATGTGACTGCCATCTATATCAAGTTTGACCGGAAAAAGATAGACGAGGCAATGCGCCGTGTAATAGACTATGCGAATGGAAGGTTGTTAGATATTTGCTATCGGTTTGCACGTTTTTAAGTTCGTAATCTGCTGTGAAGAAAAGCCTATATCTTCAGTTCGCTTTTAAGCATTTCGTAGATTTCCTGCCACGGCTTTTGGTAAAGGCCGGTGCTCTCGTCGGACAGATGGGCGAAAACGGTTGAAGTGTAGAACATATCTGTTGCTTTTTCCTCGTCCATATCGAAATCAATAACTAATTGCTCCATAATTTTCCCACCGATTTCCGATACTTCGTAATCAATATCATTACTGTTATCTTTGAGTTCGAGCATTAACAGCGCATCGACCGTACAAAAGCAAATCTGGTGTGTAGGCTCTTCCCGCGAAAGCATTGTCAGGAATTTATCTTTTCTATTTCGTTGATCTTCGTATAACTGCCGTGATACACAATCATCGCAAGTGCCCTCCATTATTACGGCAAACCTTTGCCATACTTCTGATAGCCCAGTAAGGGTTGTCGGTATGCAATGCCCACCAATGCTTGAACAGATAATCAATGCCTCCATATTGCTTTAAATACAAATATGCCTTTTGCATACTCATTTTATATCCGGACGCAAATTCGGGAATAATAAATGCAATAAAGCTTATCTTATCGCTCGTCTGCTTATCCAATGTTTTTGTTTCCATACCCTTGCGCTTTAATTCTACTCGCAAAGCTACAAAATATAAACTTGTAAACCAATATTTCAAAGAACGTGGCTGCGTTTGCTGCAGTTATGAGTTAAATATATGTAAATAATAGTAGCGTGTATTGCATAGTACAATTGCATTGCATATATTTGTGGCGAGAAATAAATAATACAATGAATGCCGAAAATGTAAAGTCGCAAATGAGAAAGGGATCATTGGAATATTGTATCCTTCTGCTTTTGGAAAAAGAACCTGCCTACACCTCTGATATTATTCAGAAGTTGCAGGAAGCAAAACTGATTGTGGTGGAAGGCACACTATATCCTCTCCTGACCCGGTTGAAAAATACCGAATTGCTCAGTTATCAATGGGTGGAATCCAATCAAGGCCCACCGAGAAAGTATTACAAACTTACCGAAAAGGGAGAACTGTTCCTCGGCGAACTGGAAACAGCCTGGCAGGAACTGAACAATACGATAAATCACATAAGAAACAATTAAAAACAGAAAAAGATGAAAAAGACACTGACAGTTAATTTGGGAGGAACAGTATTCCACATTGACGAAGACGCATACGAGCTGTTGGACAAATATCTTTCCAACCTGCGTGTTCATTTCAAAAAAGAGGAAGGATCGGATGAGATCATGAACGACTTTGAGTCGCGCATCTCCGAACTATTGAGCGAGCGCATACGCTTGGGCTATGAGGTAATAACCATCGGGCAGGTGGAAGACGTGATTGGGCGCATGGGGCGTCCCGAAGAGATATTCGGAGAAGACGCCTTTGCCGAAGAAACAAAGGAGGAGTACAGGGGGAAAGCAGAGGAAACCGCAAAGAAACGTTTCTTCCGCAACCCCGACGACCGTATTCTGGGAGGTATTGCGGGTGGACTGGCTGCTTATATGAACTGGGATCCGACGGTTGTCCGCCTGCTGATCCTGCTCGCAACCATCCTGCTGGGGCCGGGGGCAACTGCTGTGGTGGTAACTTATATTATTCTCTGGCTGATTGTGCCCACGGCAACCACGGCGGCAGAGAAGTTACAAATGCGCGGTGAAAACGTTACTGTTGAAAATATAGGGAAAACAGTGACTGATACTTTTGAAAAATTTTCGGCAAATGTCAATAATTACGTAAATTCGGGGAAACCCCGCACGGCAGCCCAAAAGTTCGGCGACGGACTGGTAAACGTTATCGGATTTATAATTAAAGTATTGGGCATATTGGTGGCGATCGTGCTCTTGCCTCCGGTATTACTTATACTGTTCGTCCTTGTAGTGGTTCTTTTTGCGATTATCATCGGATTGATCGGCGGCGGTATCGGCCTGTTGGGCGGTGGACTGGGAGCGGCTTTCGGTGGTATCTTCCCTTTTATGGACTGGAATATGGCGGGGAACTATCCGGAAGGAGCATTAATCGCCGCAACGATAGCCTCTATCCTGATTATCGGGATTCCGGTGATCGCTCTGGGATATTTGATCGGGACACAGTTATTCAAATGGAAACCGATCCCGGCCTCCGCCAAGTGGATATTGCTTGTGCTCTGGCTTGTTTCTTTGGCGGTTACTATTGTTTTAGGTGCTAATTTCGGGCTTCCGATAATCGATCAATACGGTTGGCACCGGAATTATTTCAGCCCGATAAGGTATATGCATTTTTGATAATGTGGTTTGGAAGAAACGGTTTCTTGTAATTGTGTGTTTAAATAAGAAAGGCCGCTCTATCACAGAGGGGCCTTTCTCCTAAGGTTAACAAATTTATGAGTAAAAACCACTAATGAATGTCTTTTATATCAATTCATATTTGTTTTGTACAAATCCTTACAGACTACAAATATACAGAAGTTTTTGAAAAAATAACTATTTCTTAGAATTTTTCCCGTATTCGGGCAGCCAGATCGGATAATTCTTCCGGAGCAGGACTTGTTTTATTTCTTCCCTGAACGTCAGACTCCTGGTTGATCGGGATCAAGTGGATATGGGCATGGGGCACTTCCAGACCGATTACGGAAAGTGCTATCCTTTTGCTTGGTATCGTTGCGGACAACGCGGCGGCTATCTTTTTCGCGAAAGCCATCATCCTCCCCAGCTTATCGTCTTCCATATCGAAAAGGTAATCGACTTCCTCTTTCGGGATAACCAAAGTGTGCCCGGAAGCGAGCGGGTTTATGTCGAGAAAAGCGAAAAACTCTTCATTCTCTGCGATCTTGTGACAAGGAATCTCTCCTGCTATAATTCGACTGAATATGGTTGCCATGTTTCCTGTATTTATTTAGATGGAAATATCCATAATTTCAAAAGTCATCATCCCGGAAGGCACTTTTATATCTACCACATCGCCCACTTTCTTGCCGAGCAAGCCCCGGGCTATCGGTGTGCTGATCGCTATTTTTCCTTCTTTCAGATTCGCTTCCGGATCTGCCACAAGGGTGTAGGTCATCGCCATGTTGTTTTTTGTGTTCCTGATTTTAACCTTGTTCAATATCTGCACCTCATCCGTCCGGATACGGGTTTCGTCTATCAGGCGGGCGTTGGCTATCAATTCTTTCAATTGCGCCAACTTCGCTTCCATAATGCCTTGCGCCTCTTTGGCGGCATCGTATTCCGCATTTTCCGACAAATCGCCCTTATCGCGCGCTTCCGCTATCTGCGCGGATATTTCGGGGCGTCTCACTGTTTCCAGATAGTTCATTTCAGCCAACAGGTTGTTGTAGCCTTCCGCTGTCATATAACTAATAGCCATTTTTGTTCCTCCTATATCGTTTTTATTGATAAAAAAAGAATCCCGGCTATATCTCAAGCCGGAACCCTCTTATAGATATTTATTCTTATTTAAAGCAATGTGCTTATTTCCGCATCTAAACTCGCAATATCTTCAATCTTTTTCAGGTTGCCTTTCCGGTCTAAAAGAAATAATGCGGGAAGTTGGCGTACATTATACAGCCCCGCGATTTGCGAGTAAACGGACTCGGGGTCTACGACACACGTCCAGGGCAGGTTTATCGCCCTGTTTTGCCATAAATGCCTGTCCGCATCCAACGACACCTGGTATATTTCCAGACCTTTGTTGTGATATTTGGTATAAAGTTCGCCAAGTTCCAGATTTATTGCCGGCGACCATTCGGTTTGATAAGCCGTGAAGTTCACCAAAACCACTTTTCCCTGTGCCACGTCGGAAAGTTTTATCACGTTCCCTTTTACATCGGGCAAGGAAATATCCAAGAAATTTACTTCCTGCACGTTCACGTCTTCCAGATTTATTTCCCGCTGGGCACGTGTCACTTTCAACGATTGAAGCGCCAGGTTGTGTAAATGCACCGCCCGCTCCGTGTTCGGATAATAGTGGTCGTAACTTGTAGCCACTGCTCCGAAAGCCCTGGTATCCGTCCGGTCGTATATGTTAAAGAACAACATTCCGTCTATTTGCTGGAACAAGGCAAAATAAGCAGCCGTAGACATTGGTGCCGTATAAATATATTCAAGGGCTACTTTTTTATACGTTTGGGCAATATCATCCACTCCTTTTGCATATTCTTCATCGTCGATTTGCTTTCCTTCATGTTCCTTGCGGAGCTTGTTCAATGCCTGGTTGGCGTCGAGCTGCGCCAGGGTGATCCGCTTGATCGCTTTGCTGTTTTCGGAACCTTCCACCGAATAGGAGATGGCAAAACTTCCCGCATCGGCTATCAGCGAAACCGTTTCTGTGGAATCAATCGCAAAGTTGATCAACTGATTGTTTAAACGCAGCCGGTAAAACTCCGGTGATTCGGGGCGCGTCCCGGAAAATTTGAAAACTCCGTTGGCGCTCAACCCGGCCGAGTCGAGAGTTTTAACCGAAGAAACTCCCACATTTTCCAGATACATCATCTGGCCGTCGGCTCCGGAAACAGTTCCGCTAACCGTAAATTCATTCTTTTTTGAACAGCCGGTCGCTATAAAAATCATTACTCCGCATATCGCTAAGAGTTGCAATGCCTTTCGTTTCATTCTCCTTTTTTTGTTTTTTCGATGCAAATATACATTATTTAAGTCACAAACACAGGCGAAATACTATATATCCCCGTGTTTCATGCTTTCGGCACTCTTTTTATTCCCGTATACGCATGATTTTGCTTCAAAACAGCTTCCGGAAAAATTTTCAAAGAATAACTATGTGTCGTTTCGGATTTGGCAAAAAAAGCGAATAATTGATAACTGAAGCGAACGCAGCAGGGTTAAGGAAGAAATGACCTTAACATACAAATGCACAGCGCATTAACGAGTTGTTAAAAAGTGTTTCTATATATAGTACGAGCGCGTACTACCTATACAACGACGCCGTAGTATAGGTAGTACGCGCTCGTAGTACCTATACCGCATCACTGATCCGTGCCGGTATGCCGGTTATGCAGGAATAGCTCCCTTCGGAAAGACTTCGGGTACTTCGATGACAATAATATATACGCGCGCGTGAGAGAGGTTTCTCCGTGCTTGCGAAGATCACAATCGGGACAGCGAAAGTGTATTAGAAAAAGTGTATTAAAATTACTTTTTTATTCATTCTATTATATTTTATTATATATTTGCACACAGATAGTGAAGTATTAATTAAAAGAGTGTATTTATGATGAAAAAGTTATCTTTTTTGTTACTATGCTTGTGTGCGAGCATAGGTTTGGTTAGCGCTCAAACTACGCAGGTGACAGGTGTGGTAGTTTCGGCGGAAGATGGAGAACCTGTTATCGGCGCCTCCGTTGCTGTGCAAGGAACAACAACGGGTACGGTAACCGACATGGACGGTGAGTTTACCATCGGCAATCTCCCCGCGAGTGCAAAGGTTTTAGTGATTTCTTATATCGGTATGCAGACGCAGGAAGTAGCCGTCGCACCGAATGTGAGAGTAACCATGAACCCCGACACGGAAGTGCTGGAGGAAGTGGTAGTGGTGGCCTATGGTACCGCAAAGAAATCCGCTTTCACAGGATCGGCTGCAGTAGTTAATGCGGATGAATTGTCCAAACGTGTAACGACAAACGTTACTGATGCTTTAGTTGGTTCTGTACCCGGCTTGCAATTACGTGGCGGATCCGGAGAACCTGGCGTAGGAGGCGGGAATATCAATATACGTGGTATTGCGTCCATGTATGCCGGCACCTCTCCACTGATTATTGTAGACGGTGCACCTTTTGCTGCCAGCCTGTCTAACATTCCACAAAATGACATCGAATCCATATCTGTTTTGAAAGATGCTGCTTCGGCAGCCCTTTATGGAGCCCGTGGTGCTGCCGGTGTTATTATTATTACGACTAAAAAGGGAAACGCCGGGAAAGCTGTTGTAAATGTAGATATGAAATGGGGGACTAATACACGTGGAGTCCAAGATTATGATGTTATCACAGATCCGGGGCAATACTATGAAGCCTATTATGCTCAATTGTATAACTATTCGTTCTACGGGCAAGGAAATAATGCTTCAACTGCCAACACTTGGGCAAACAACAGAATGATTTCCGATTTGGGTTACAATGTGTACACTGTACCTGATGAGCAGTTGCTGATCGGTGCAGATGGAAAATTGAATCCGAAAGCGACACTGGGTCGTAAATATACGTATAACGGAACAGAGTATTACATGCAACCGGATAACTGGACGGACATGGCCTATAAGAGTGCATTGCGCCAGGAATATAATTTAAGCGTCAATGGAGCTACCGACCGCTCTTCATTCTACGCCAGCCTTGGATATCTGAACGAAGACGGTATTATTGAATATTCCGGCTATGAACGTATAAACGCCCGCTTAAAGGCTGATTATCAGATGAAGGATTGGCTGAAAATTACTGCTAATGCCGCTTATATACATTCAGAACGGATGTCTAACCCGAATATGGATACTTCATTGGGATCAACCAACCTAATGTACTACACCACTATGATTGCTCCAATTTATCCGGTATATGTACGTGTAGTGGATCCATCCGGCAATGTAGTAATCAAGAAAGACCAATATGGCAATGATGCTTATGATTACGGGGTGGCATCTACAAATTATGGTGTTCCTCGTGCTTTCCTGCAAACAGGTAACCCACTCGGCTCAAACCGCTACAACGAAGTAAGCACTATGGACGATCAGTTGACAGGTATATTCATGGCTGATGCTAATCTGACCAGCTTTCTGAAATTCAGTGCAGCGAGTGCCATCATTTTGGGGCAGACTAATACGTCCAACTATCAGAATCCATTCTATGGGCCAAAAGTCGGTGTGAACGGCGAAATTACAAAAGGTTCTACGTCAGTATTGAGAACTAACCATGTTCAGACAATGACTTACCTGCAAGATTTTGGTCTGCACAGTGTTACTGCCATGTTGGGACACGAATACTACAAGTCGAATATCAGGTACTTGTCAGCCACGGCACAAGGCGGATTTTCTCCGGATATCAAAGATATCGATGCTTTTGCGAATAAGACTGACTCTAGGTCATATACAACAAAATACAATGTGGAAGGCTTTTTTGCCAGCGCTCAATATGATTACGATGAAAAGTACTACGCTTCTGCATCTTTCCGTCGGGACGCAACTTCATATTTTGCAAAAGAAAATCGCTGGGGAAACTTTTGGTCTGTTGGTGGCGCATGGCTAATGAATAAGGAAACATTCATGGATGATTACAATTGGATCGACATGTTGAAACTCAAGTTATCCATTGGACAGCAAGGCAACGACAACATCCATAGTTTTGCGTACACAGATCTGTATTCCTTGTCGAAGGCTTCCGACACCGCCATGTCGCCTTCGTTCTACCGTATGGGAAACCCCGAGATAACTTGGGAAACGACCACAAACTTCAACGCAGGGATTGAATTTGGTTTTTGGGAAGGACGCCTTACCGGTAATGTAGACATTTACAACAAAACGACAACCGATCTGCTATTCTGGCTGTCGATTCCGGAATCGGCCGGTTCGCGTGGATATTATGGGAATATGGGAGACATCCGTAATACCGGTGTCGAATTGGTATTGGCCGGTTCGATTATTCGGACGAGAGATATTGATTGGAGTGTATCAATGAACCTGTCGCACAACAAAACCAAGATTCTTAGTCTTCCCGAAGCAAAGATTGCCGATAATGGAGGATTTACCGAGTCGAACGATGCAGCGACATATCAGAACTGGTTTGAAGTCGGCGGCTCGCTTTACACTCCATTCATGGCAAAATATGCCGGTGTTAATGATAAAGGTATGGCTACGTATTGGGTAGATGAAACACTAAATGGGGCGACCAATGTGCCTGGTACGCAATATTCAAGCACAACGACCAATTTCAATCAGGCGTCGAAATATAAACTATCTCCGACTCTTCCCGATCTTTTTGGTGGTTTCGGCACCACACTTACGGCATACGGTTTTGACGCAACGATTATGTTCGATTATCAGTTAGGCGGTAAGACTTACGATTACCGCTACCGTTCGTTAATATCGCCACTGGAAACGACCGGAGGTGCCGGTTCTACTTTCCATAAAGATTATATAAAATCATGGAGCCCCAACAATACATCGAGCAACATGCCTCGTTGGCAGTTTGCAGATCAATACAGTGCTGCTGCTTCAGACCGTTTTCTGGTCAGTGCCAGTTACCTGAACTTCCAGTCATTTACCGTAGGATACACTATACCGGAAAGACTTCTTCGGAATATCTCTGTTGACAAGATTCGCATATATGCCGCCGGTGAAAACTTGGGTTTCTGGTCGGCTCGCAAAGGTTTAGACCCTCGCTATTCTTACGATGGGAATACAACGGTTGCCGTATATTCCCCTGTGCGTAATATCTCTGGTGGTATTCAGTTAACATTCTAAATTAATATAAGGAAATATTCATCATGAAAAAAATATTTTTATCATTATTGGTTGTTGTATTCGGGCTTTCCGTTACAACAAGTTGCATGCAGGAAGTTCTCCCGTCCGAAAGTACCGTAACAGCAGACCAGGCGGCTAACGCCCCGAACGCATACGAGAACTTTGTAAACGCTGTGACTTCTACATTGGCCGGTAAATTTACGTATAGTGGTACAAGTACTACTCCTTATGACTATGGCTATCCATCATTCTTCTTAAAACGTGATGTGATGGGGCAGGATATAGCATTAGGTTATTCCGGATCCTGGTATACCACTTGGTATGCCAGCGGTGTGGGTCTTGGCCCTCAGTATGCCGTAAGCCAGTATCCTTGGACATATTATTACGGTTGGATAAAAAACTGTAATACCGTTATATCTTTAGCCGGCGCAACTCCGGAGGAAGATAAAATAACCGGTGCGGGAATTGCTTATGCCATGCGCGCAATGTTCTATATGGATCAAGCTCGTATGTTTGCTCCAAAAACATACGCACTCGATAAAGCTTCGGAAACCGTACCTATCATAACCGAGCAAACCCCTTTGGCCGATTTGACAAATAATCCCCGTGCGACCAACGAAGTAATGTGGGATTTCATCATATCCGACCTGAACAAGGCCGAAGAGTATTTGGCCGGTTATAAACGTCCGGACAAATATACCCCCGATTTGTCGGTAGTATATGGATTGAAAGCTCGGGCTTATCTGGTTATGGAAGATTGGGCAAATGCACAAAAATATGCCAAATTGGCTCAAACCGGTTACTCTATTATGACAGGAGCTGAATACACCAGTCGTGAAACAGGGTTTAATACCCCCAATGCTTCCTGGATGTTTGGTTTGACCTATAAATCAGACGACCCCAATATACTGGAAAATGATGCCGACTCTTCTTGGGGCTCTCACATGATCCTTGAGATCAATCCTGATGAATCGGGTTGTGGCTATGCATCCAATTATGGACAACAACAACTTATTGACCGCCATTTGTACGAAACAATCCCTGCAACAGACTTCCGCAAAAATTGTTTTGTTGATTTCAAATTGGATGAATTGAGCACCGAAGGTGAAATTATAGAAGGCTTAAAGGCTTATTCAAACTATCCGGAGTGGGTATTTCAGACAGGATACAATGGCTACTATGGTGCTGTTGGTGGTCTTTCGTTAAAATTTCGTGCGGCAGGAGGTGAAACAGGCCACAACAACCAGTACGTTGGCTTCGTTGTAGCAGTTCCGCTGATGCGTGTTGAAGAAATGTATCTGATTGAAGCTGAAGCTGCCGGCATGCTAAATGAAGCTGAAGGCATTGCACTGTTGACGGCTTTTGCCACAACTCGCGATGCTTCTTACTCATACGGTACTCATAACGAAGCGTATGGAAATACAACGACTTCAACTTTCCAAAACGAAGTATGGTGGCAACGCCGTGTTGAACTTTGGGGAGAAGGTTTTGCCACCTTCGATATCAAGCGCCTCAATAAAGGTATCATACGTAACTATGCAAATACGAATCACTTGGAAACCAACCGTTGGAATACAATCACTCCTCCCGACTGGATGAACTGGTGTATTGTTCAAACGGAAACCAACTACAATAATGCATGTACAAATAATCCTGCACCCACCAAACCGACTTCAGATTCTGAAGAACACAGTTGGTGATGGAATTAATATACAATAAGATGAAGAATATGAAAAAGTATACTTATCAGTTATTTATAGCGTTCATCGCTACTGTTGCCATGGTCTCCTGTTCGGAAGAAGAAGGAACGATTGTGGGAAATGATCCCGGCCCTGTTGTTACGATCTATCAATATACACCCGGTGAAGGGTATAGTTCCGATAATGACACAAGAATCAGAGTTGCAGCCAACAGTAAAACCGGGGAAGCCTATTACCTGGCCGAAAAAACTGCAGAGATGAGTTCGATGAGCGAAGATGCCTATATGGCTCATGTTGTTTCAACTGGTACAAAAATCAACGAAATCTCCGGTGAATCTATCACTGATTTGATATTGACAGGCCTGTTTGGTAATTATACAATTACTGTAGTAGCAGTAGGTAGTGACAAGACTATGACTTCTGCGGCAACAACATTCACCGGGATTGAATGGGAATATTTGGGAATAGGAAAATTTGCCGATAATTGGGCGCTTGCAGGCTTTGAATATGAAGTTACAATAGAAAAAGCTGTTGGACTGGAACGTTATCGCCTTGTAGCACCTTATAAAGAAGGTCTTGCAAATGACGACGGTGAATGGGCTGATTGGCTGGATGGGACCAGCGGGCCCGGACATGTTGAATTTTGGGAAACATCCGGTGGTCAAATTCGATTCAAAACATATTCAATAGGATTGAATTATCAGGCAAATGCCGCTAATCCTGTTAAAGTGTATTATCCGGCAGATTTATCGTCGGATCTAAGTGTTTCCAACAACAAAAAAGTAGGAGACAAGCAATATCAGTTTGCTCCTTATTACTATGTAGATGGAGTTGGCGGCTGGAATAATACAGGAAACGACGGGGTTATAGTTATTACATTACCATAGTTGATTCTTCTTTTCAATTAACTAATCTGCATTATTCATACTGAACAAATTAGCGAGTTGCGTTCGCTAATTTGTTCAGTATGAATAATGCAGGCTAATTCCGCCAACGGATTATAATTATCTTTTAGGTGATTTCGGATGGCTTTAATGATACTTTGGCTATTCGAAAAGTAAAATTTTAGAAGTACCGCAATCAAAATGTATGGATATATTGAGAAAGTTGAAATTCAAAGAATTTCACGTGTTGAATGACACAGAGATGAAAAATGCGACAGGAAGAGCAAAAGAAGAGCAAGGGGGTCCGGAAAAAGTAGGAGAAAGTGCGTGTAAAGGTAAACCTACAGGTGCCTCATGCACGATTACCTGGTCAGGCGGCTCATATAGTGGTCTTTGTTGGTATGATGATACATACCACAAGCCGCATTGTGGGTTTATGCCTAATAAGTAGTCTGCTGTTGCAATCTCCTCACTATCTTCTGCTTTCAAAAACAAATTATCTAACTTATTCAACAATAATAATATGGATAGAAATTTATTTCCCACATGGATACTAATCGTTAGTACTTGTCTGGTATTTTACTCTTGCTCAACTAAGAAAGACTTTAAACTTCCAAATCTTGAAATCCGGGAAGGGAAAGCTATATTGTCAGGAAAAATGACAAATTTCAATCCATCCGGAATACCAAAACCTCGGAGATTGTCTTTATCTGTTCCGCATCCTTTTACTGAGGAGTGGTCATATATGTTAAAAACCGAAGTAGACAGTAGTGGTTTTTTCTCATTTGAAGTGCCATTGCAAAGCTACCATGCAATTGGCCATATTTCTCCGGATTTTCGGAATTATGACGACTTTGATGTCTGTTTGACAGTCGGAGAAGAAACTAAAATAGATGTTGTATACCAAGAGAAAACGGGTACGATTAAAAATATAGATCAGATAAACAATATGGGACTGACGTCTGTAGATCTAATCAAAATGGACAGTATACAAGAGGAAGTAAGGCGATTTATTTTCCCGGATCTGAGAGAACTGCATAGAGCACCTGCGCGTTTTGTAAAACAATCGAAAGTTCATTTAGCGGATATGCTGAAAGAACTGGAAAAAGACACTATTTTATCCGAAGTTGCAAAAAAATACAGTGAGATTGAGTTAAAGTTATTAATGCTTAATCAACGTCTATTGCTATATAAAATAATTATGAGGTCTGATTTTTCAGAAAATGGAGAACCTAAAATAGTTGAATCTCCGCACATAGACAAACACTATTATACATTTCTGAAAGACTTCAAGTTGAATGACCCTCAGTATTTATATAGTGGGGTCTATTATTCAAATGTCGCTCTACACATTATATCCGATGAAATATTCAATATACCACCAATCGATGCTACTCCTATCGACCAGTGGTTGAAAATAGTAAAGAATAGTACCGCGGAATTACTCGGTTTTGACGAAGGGTTGTTTTATGATCTGTTAGCTGCAAACAGCTATGCCCAACAATTTAACCAAGGCAAAACCCCTTTATCTGATATTCAAAAAGAAAATATCAATAATTATTTCAAAGATGGGAAAGCAGAAATAGCTAAAATCATCTTGAAAAAAAATGAAGAAATAAGTAAATTGGAGAAAGATAAATAAGTATACATATTATTCTGCTAATTACTGTAATATCTATCCGTTGTTTAAGGCATAGTTGGTTATTCTTTTCAATCAACTAATCTGATCTAAACCAAAAGAGGCTTTCCGCAACGGAAGCCTCTTTTATTTTGTTTTCATGGCAAACGCATGTGAGCCTGTTTTGAGTTTTCCTTATAGCCACTGTTCCATGAAGTTGTCCATTTCGGCGGCATGATCTTCGAGGCTTAGCAGAAGTTTGAACTGCGCTTTTGTACGTACCAGATTGTGTTCCGGATAATGGATCTTGTAATAAGTGTCGCCATTGATGTAGTCGGTGAAGAAGCGAACGGTCTGCATGTAAGTCAGCAGGCGTCCGCCATAAGGCAGCATCGATATTTCAAGCGAGGTGAGGAATGATTTCGCTTTCTCCATATAGCCCTCGGTGTACGCTTCGAATATCGGCATATTAACACCCACGTTATCCAAATCCTTGTCATCTTCCGCGCCGGTATTGGCGCCGGTACGGATAAAATCGCCGATGTCGGAAAGCACAAATCCCGGCATCACCGTGTCGAGGTCGATCACGCAAAGCACCTTGCCTGCCTCGTCGAACAGGATATTGTTCACTTTCGTATCGCAGTGGTTCACCCGCTTCCGAAGCCTTCCTTCCCTGTATAGCATTTCTTGGATGCACATCCCTTTCGCTCTCTCCTCGATTTCATCAACCAACCCTTTCACGCCTGCCAGACGGCCAACCGGGTCTGCTTCGACCGCATCGCGGAATTGCTGCAAACGAAATTCCATATTGTGGAAATTCGGAATCGTTTCGCCTAAAGTCCCTTCGGGAATGTCGGCCAGCATGGACTGGAAATCGCCAAACGCCAACCCGGCTTCAAAGGATTTCTCCGGGGTTACTTCTTCATAGCTCTTGCTCCGGGGGATCATCAGGCAAACACGCCAGTAGTTCTCGCCGTCGAAGTAATACAGTTTATTGTCGTCGGCCGACAAGAAAGTCAATACTTTGCGATCGATATCCGTTTCGCCCCTTTCTTCCAGTTTCCTGCGGATATGGCGGGTTACGATATGAATGTTTTGCTGCAACATGTCTACGTTCGTAAAAATGTGGTGATTGATCCGTTGCAGAATATACTTGGCTTCGCCGTTGCCGGTCGTCACCTTCAATGTATCGTTGATATGCCCGTTGCCGAACGGTTCGGCGGAAATAGCCTTGCCTTCCAAGGGGAAGTGGCTCAGAATCGACAGAAGTTCTTCTTTTGTTTTTACCATGAGTATTATATATTTAGTGATGAATTGACAAACTTAATAAAAAAAGGTTCCGGGGATACCGAAACCCTTCCTTTTTTGGAAAATTAAACACAGAGTGACGGAGAGCATGTTGAACAACAGGAGAACACGGAGTTTAGCGCGCCATAGCGCATCTCTGTGTACTTTCAACTCCGTGTCCCCGTGTCCTCCGTGTTGAGGTACCCGACACAAAAAAAGGCTCCGGGGATACCGAAACCTTTCTCTTTTATTAAAGCAAAGCGATGCTTGCTTCTCTATTTCTTGTTACGATTACCGTAGCGGCTCATAAACTTGTCTACGCGTCCGGCGGTATCGACCAGTTTAGACTTGCCGGTATAGAAAGGATGCGAAGTGTTTGAGATTTCAATCTTCACCAACGGGTAGGTAACACCGTCGATTTCAATAGTTTCTCTTGCGTTTACAGTAGAACGCGTGATAAAAACGTCCTCGTTTGACATGTCTTTAAACACGACCGGACGATAGTTTTCGGGATGAATACTCTTTTTCATTATTTTATTATCGTTTTTAATTTATAGCTTCCTTCTTTCATCTTCCGGGCTTGTGCAAACTAAGTCTTAACCGGAAAATCGGCTCGCAAAGGTACGCTTTCTATATATACAAACAAAAAAAACCGGCCTGTTTTTTCGTAACTCTCCGGTTTTGTGTTATTTTAATGCTTGTGCAAGAGTTGTTCCAAAGCGATTGTTATTATCTTTGCCGGAGTTTTCAAATTATTAATATAATTCATACAACAATGGTAAGTTACAAAGAATTAGGCCTTGTGAACACGAAAGACATGTTTAAAAAGGCAATGGAAGGCAAGTATGCTATTCCTGCTTTCAACTTCAACAATCTGGAGCAGATGCAGGCAATTGTTCAGGCCGCGGTAGAAACGAAATCTCCGGTTATTCTTCAGGTATCCAGCGGAGCACGTAAATATGCCAACCAAACCCTTCTGCGCTATCTGGCCGAAGGTGCGGTGGAATATGCAAAAGAATTAGGCTGTGCGCAACCGCAGATCTGCCTTCACCTGGATCACGGCGATTCTTTCGAACTTTGCAAAAGCTGTATCGACACGGGATTCTCTTCCGTAATGATCGACGGCTCGCATCTTTCTTATGAAGAAAACGTCGCGCTGACCAAAAAAGTAGTTGAATACGCTCATCAACACGATGTGACGGTGGAAGGCGAACTCGGCGTACTTGCAGGAGTGGAAGATGAGGTAAGTTCGGATCACCACACCTATACCGAACCGGACGACGTGGTTGATTTCGTTACGAAAACAGGTTGCGACTCTCTGGCCATCTCCATCGGCACTTCACACGGAGCGAACAAATTTACTCCGGCACAATGCACGCGCGATGCGAACGGCCATCTGGTACCTCCCCCGCTTCGCTTCGATATTCTGGAAGAAGTGGAAAAGAGAATCCCCGGTTTCCCTATCGTTTTGCACGGAGCGTCTTCCGTTCCTCAGGAAGAAGTAGAAACGATCAACAAATACGGCGGCGCATTGAAAGACGCGATCGGTATTCCGGAAGAACAACTGCGCAAGGCAGCCGCTTCCGCCGTATGCAAAATAAACATCGACTCCGACAGCCGTTTGGCTATGACCGCCGCTATTCGCGAAACATTTGCCGCCAAACCGGCAGAATTCGACCCGCGCAAATACCTTGGCCCGGCTCGCGACAACGCGAAGAAGTTATACAAACACAAAATTGAAAACGTGTTGGGTTCGGCAGGCAAGTGTACCTGCAACGGCTAACAGGAACACGCTATCGGGATTCAGCCCGGAGCATCCGCAATAACAGAAAAGGGGTTGTCCGCAGAAAAGGACAACCCCTTTTCTGTTTTTCCACAACTTCGGATGCCGCAAGACCGTTAAACAGCACGAAACCGCTGTTTAACGCACATACCCCCGCTGTTTAACACGGACAGTAGAGCTGTTAAACACCGGGCTTGGGCTGTTTAACAACATTTCCCCCCGTGTTAAACACATTTACAAATTAACATCTCCCCTCCCTTTTTTTCGTTATTTTTGTACGAAAATAACGCACCGGAATATGAACGAAAGCGTACTGGAAAAACTGAAAATATTGGCCGAATCGGCACGCTATGACGTGTCGTGCTCTTCGAGCGGCACTTCGCGTCCGAACCGGGAAGGTACGATCGGCAGTGCAGCGGGCTGGGGCATTTGTCACAGCTTTGCGGAAGACGGCCGGTGCATTTCGCTGTTGAAAGTGATGCTTACCAATTCCTGCATGTACGATTGCGCTTATTGCATCAACCGGCGAAGCAACGATATTCCGCGGGCTACGCTTGCCGTTTCCGAACTTGTCGATCTGACGATCGAGTTCTACCGGCGCAATTACATCGAAGGGCTGTTTCTCAGTTCCGGAATCGTGCGCAGCCCGGACTACACGATGGAACGGCTGGTGCGCATCGTGAAAGATCTTCGCACGGTTCATCGCTTCAACGGCTACATTCACATGAAAAGTATTCCCGGAGCCGGCCGTGAACTGGTGCAGGAGGCCGGATTGTATGCCGACCGCCTAAGCGTGAACATCGAAATACCCAAAGAGGAAAGCCTCAAAATGCTGGCGCCCGAAAAGGACTTCCAAAGCGTTTTCGCCCCCATGCGCTACATCCGGGATGGGGTGTTGCAGAGTGCGGAAGAGCGCAAACGCTTTCGCCATGCCCCGCGTTTTGCCCCTGCCGGGCAGAGCACGCAAATGATCATCGGAGCTACTCCGGAAACCGACAATGATATTCTCCGGGTTTCTTCCGCACTGTATAAACGCCCCACGATGAAGCGGGTCTACTATTCGGGGTTTGTTCCGGTGAACGGATACGACAATCGCCTGCCGGCACTCAAACAGCCGCCTCTGGTGCGCGAAAACCGCCTCTATCAGGCAGACTGGCTGTTGCGTTTCTATCAGTTTAAAGTAGAGGAGATCGTAGATGATTCCTACCCGCTGCTTGATTTGGAAGTCGATCCCAAACTGGCATGGGCTTTGCGTCATCCGGAATGTTTTCCGGTAGATATTAACAGGGCGGATTATGAAATGATCCTGCGTGTGCCGGGCATCGGCGTTAAATCGGCCAAACTGATTGTGGCCTCCCGCCGTTATGGTCGCCTAAGCGCCGAACAGTTGAAGAAGATAGGCGTCGTGATGAAGAAAGCCCGCTATTTCATTACCTGCAACGAGTTGCCCATGCTGACGGTAAATGAACTGAAGCCGGAGAACGTGCGCCGCCTGCTTACACAGAAAAAGAACCGGAAGCAGGACGACAG
The DNA here is from genome assembly GCA_031285925.1 of Tannerellaceae bacterium. Classification (GTDB taxonomy): domain Bacteria; phylum Bacteroidota; class Bacteroidia; order Bacteroidales; family Tannerellaceae; genus QVMG01. The sequence goes on along the minus strand of JAITVG010000216.1, from coordinate 11,330 downwards.
GCAGCTCATCCTTCTTTTCCGGGAGCAAGAACAGGAGTAATTGCGTATGCACATCTTCATCTACGATAAAACGCCGGAGGGATTGCTTACCGTTGTGTTCGATGCCTATTCCCGAAAGATATTCCCCGACCTTCTGCTGGGCGAGGGAGAACCTCTTCCGCTCTTCCACGATGAAATATACACGGTGGTTACAGACGAAGATAAAGCCAACCGTGTATGGAATGCGCTGGAAAAGAAACTCTCGAAGGTGGCTTTGTCCATGATCACCGTAAGCTGGCTGTCCGAACTTCCTGAAATCGGCCTCCTGCTGTTTCGCTATATCCGCAAGAATATAGATGCTCCGTGCGCTGTTGAAATGAACTTTGGAGATCCGGACGTATTGGAACTGTCTAAAATATGGAAGAAAGTAGGACAGGAGAAGCATCGCGTCCAGCAGTTCCTGCGTTTTCAGAAAGCTGCTGACGGCACGTACTTTGCCGCCATGGAGCCTCTATATAATGTACTCCCCCTGAATATCGCGTTCCTGAAAGACCGCTTTGCCGATCAGCAATGGCTGGTTTACGATCTGAAGCGCGAATACGGGTATTATTACGACCTGCACGAAGTAATCGAAGTCCGTTTTCCGGAAAAGGAACCCCACCTGCTCTCCGGCCTTCTCTCCGAAGATATTATGGATAAGGACGAAATACTGTTTCAACAACTGTGGAAGCAATATTTCAAATCGATTGCCGTCAAGGAAAGAATAAACCCGAAACTGCAACGCCAGTTCATGCCCGTCCGCTTCTGGAAATACCTGACGGAAAAGCAGGGCTAAAATGTGTATGAAAAGATTACGTTTGAAAAGAAAAATACCTACTTTTGGATTTCGGAATATCCGGATACAGATTAATCCATATTAAAAAGGAGGAAAGTCATGAAAAAGAAAAGTTGTGCAATGCTGTTGTTGCTATTTGTTTGTGCCGCTAATGCCTATTCGCAGGAAGTAGTCGATTTATGGCAGGGCAATCCGCCCGTCGATAACGGGATAACCGCTGCCGAAACTTTAAACAGAAACAGTATGTGGTATGTAAACGTTTCCAAACCGACACTGACGATATATTCGCCGGAGGCGGAAAAGAACAACGGAACTGCCGTCGTAATCTGTCCGGGAGGCGGTTATGCCGGCCTTTCCTTCAAAAACGAAGGAACGGATTTTGCCGAATGGTTGATTTCAAAAGGTATAACGGCGGTGATATTAAAATACCGTATGCCTAACAAACACAAGGATATACCGTTGGCCGATGCTTGGGAAGCGATACGCTATGTTCGCAGGAATGCCGCCAAATTGCATGTAGATCCGTTCAAAGTGGGCATCGCCGGTTTTTCCGCCGGAGGGCATCTCGCGTCTACGGCTTCTACGCATTTTTGTTTCGACGGTATCAGTACGCGCCCCGATTTCTCCATCCTTTATTATCCGGTAATAACCATGGAAAGAGCCACACATGGAGGTTCGAGAAGCAATTTGCTTGGAGATAATCCTTCACCCGAAGAGATTTACATGTTTTCCAATGAAAAACAGGTAAACACCAATACGCCGCCCGCACTGTTGTTTCTGAGCGACGACGACCGGGTTGTATTTCCACAAAACAGTATCAATTATTACGATGCCCTGAAAAGGAATAATGTGCCGGCATCCATGTATATCTTTCCCGAAGGAGGACATGGTTTTGGCATGACTGAAAACTTTAAATACCGCCGGGAGATGTTATCCCTGCTGGAAATGTGGCTAAGCCGATGGACTGCGAAATAGTATAACTAATGAAAAACGAATTGATTATGAGAACAAAAAAGAATCAGACAGTATTCATCGTAATGATTGCCATAGCGGCGATCACGATGCAAGGTTGCGCTTCTTCCAGAAATGTAGCCTTAACGCAAAAGAACTTGGAAGGCAGCTGGGTGTTGAAGACACTGAACGGGAAAGATGTCGGCACAATTTTCTCGCAAACTAAACCTACCCTGCAATTCGACTTCACCGAAAAGACAATCCACGGAACAGGGGGATGCAACAGCTATACCGGCCGGTTTATAATGATAAACAACCTGTTGAATTCGCCCGAAATCGTTTCGACAAAAAGGTTTTGCTTTGGAGCAAATGCGGAAGACGAGTTTTTGAAAGCCATGCGGGAAGATAAAAACCTGTCACTGAAAGATGGCATACTGCGGATGACCGATGAAAAGAAAAACGTAGTAATGGAGTTTGAACGTCCCATAGATATGACGAATACCCTGATGACATTTTTCTGAAAAACGATGCTTTGCCCATAAGATATACTGCAATATCTTCCAAGTATAGTAATCTGAAAAAGTACGGTAGTTTTTACGACAAATACGAATCAGACACTTGCGATAAAACCTGTACCGCTACATACCCACGCAATGGAAGCGGAATATTGCGCCCCAAGGAAGAAGTAAAAGGTTTGATTATAGATATTGGGCAATCATGTGATTGTTGTTTATGTGTCGGACATAATAGATTATCTCCGTATCATATCGGAAGATATTAAAAAAAACATACCAGGAAGTTCCCTTATTCCATTTGAATGTGGCGTAATACATCCCTGTACCAAATCTTTCAAAATAAGGCGGAGCAGGTTTCGGAGATTTATGCGGTAATTCATTTTGTATAGCATCAAAGAGAGCATCCGTGTATTTTATTGCTGTTTCTTCAAAACCAAAATATTCTTTTTCATACAGTATGTCGGACAATTCAATCAAATAATCGACGACTTCAGGCAGAACTACTACTCTCATTGTTGTAGTTCTGCCTTTTGTTCCCGTTTCATCTTAAACATTTCCCTAAGTCTTTTTTGAACCCTGCTTTTAGCTTCTTCCACCGTTATGGCACGGTGAAAATCTTCCGGTACTTCATCCGATATTTCAAGTTCAGGGATAAATTCCCTTTTAGGCAGAAAGTTTTTGCGTAATTCCGTTGAACTGATTGTTTCCATACTTCATTTCATTAAGCGTATCACAATGTACAAAGGTAATGTATTTTGCCGACATAATCTGCCTCTAAATCTTTTCCCAAAAACATCTAACCTGTATTATTCATACCCATTGCAAGCCCGGAGGGCTGAATTTTCATAACCGCAGGCGAGCGAAGCGTTGCCTGCGGTAGTACAAAGGATAAAACTGCTGCCTGAAGCAGCAGAACAAAGTGCAACCATGAAGTTGGGGCTGACTAAAAAGCCCCCAAAATACAGGCCTGCGGTCACTCGCTACGCTCGCTAATTTATTCAGTATGAATATGCAGGTTAATATCAATACATTTCAGAAGCTCATAGAGAACAAAAGGCCGGCTTGGAAGTTTCCGTAGTCGATCGGTTGGGTGAGTCGTATGCCTGTGGATAAAGGATAACTCATGCGGATCACGTTGCAGTCGAAGATCAGGTCAAGGCCTGCCGAACTCTGCGTCGTCCATCCGGCATCCTTCTTCGCCTGGTTGCGTGTCTGGTCGTAGAACAGGTTAGTTCTTATCCGGCGCAGATAGAAAAGACTGCCGAGATTCCGGTCCGGGCAGGCAATCGTGAATGCGTAATCAGCTTTCAAGGCAAGATGTTGGCGGGTTTGATAGATGTAATCATAGCCGCGCGGCGTGTCCATGATCCGTTGCGGAAGATACAATATCTTGTCGTCCAGGCTTTGATATTGGTAACCGAAACGTAGCATCAAACTATGATTCCGTATCAATCCGGGCAGGTAAGTCGTTAGTCGGGCGGCGTACAGGCTGCCGTAATTCTCACTGTTGAACGGCGAATTGAGGTATTGCAGATTAATCTGGTAGCCCCATCGGGGTAGAATATCGCGGACAGCCATGCGACGGTAGCGATAAAAACGCAATTCCGAAAGCAGATATTGGAAATTACGATATTCCCGGCTTTCGTATTGTTGGTAGCGATTGTTGGTCAGGTAATAAGTGACGGCCGGTTGAAAACCCTGAATATAATGATCTTTGGTCAGATTAACGGGCAGGTAAATTTGGGCTTCGGCTTCAAATAATTTACGGTCGCTTTGCCTCAGTTGAGCAATATCTTTGCCGTCCTTACCCGTTATCCATGCCATATCCGCAGTTTCGCCGCCATAATCCATTTTCAAACCGATCACGGGAAACCAACCGGTGTAGGTAAACGACAATCTTCCGTGATGATTACCGTTGTCGTAGTACCATGCGGCTTGGGTGATCGCCGTATTCAACGCATTTTGGGAAATAAGCGTAACGCCCGGTTTGACTATGGAAAGGAAATCGGTAGCCGAAGCGCTCATGATTGTCGAAACATCATAAAAAAAGGGCGCCCAACTGTGCACGTTGAACAAATGAGAGCCTTTCCGGTAGGGCTTCGGCTCGAAAGCAACCGGTTCGGGCACTATCGTATCCACATTGAAATCTTCCTGCCGGGCAATCGCTTCGGCTAAAGAGAAACGGTAAGGCATATTCATATCAACCTCTTCCGTTTCATCTTCTCCGGGAACGACGGAGGCAATCCGGTAGCCCTTCGCCTGATAATCGGAAAAGAAAAGACGGTTTCCCGAAAAAGCCGGATGGAAGGCGCCGAAACGCGCGGACGTAACTTTGCGGATCTTTCCGTTTTGAATGTCCATACCATATATATTATTGGTACCGTTAAGCCCCGATTCAAAATACAGCCGACCGTCGTACCAAACCGGCGATGAGATATTGACGGAAACCGGAGCGAGCAACTCCTTCCATTCGCCCGTAGCGATATTTAACTGTTGCAGACTTAGTCCCCGGCTGTCTACGGCGATGGCGATCAAACGACCGTCGTCTGCAAAAGTCAGTTCCTTGGCGAAAGCATTTTGTGGCAGGGCGAAGCGGTTTTGTTCCGTTCCGTTCGCGCGATCGATCAATACGATTTGGTTTTCTCCCTTAAACGTCGGACGCGACACCGCGAGGAGTTCTCCGTCCGGTCGAACGGCAGGTGACAGGTAACGTTGGCCGGAAGTCAGCGTTTTAATTTTTCCCGTAGCCAAGTCGTACTGTTTTATTTCGGAATAGTTCTCATGTGTCCAGCGGATGCCGGAAACATTTTCAGTCCAATAGACGCGGCCGTTGTGCAGGTTAAGGCGGCTGTTTATATTCCCCAACCACGCCAGATGCTTTTCTTTTCCGTTAATGAACATGACTAAGGAGTTTATCTCGTGCAGGCTCGATTTCACGGCAATGAACGTAGTGTCGTCAATCGCCTGCGGATAGCGGTAGGAAGTATATTGCCGGGGCGTTTGCGAAACATAGTCCGGAACAATATGGCCGGAATCCAGCGCCGTCCATTCATCACGCAGAAATTCAAACGTATCATCGAACAGTCCGCTCACATTCCTGCCCGTATGATGCTTTATCGCTTTGGGAAAAGGAGGAAGATGCAGAAAGCGGCTGATGTAACGTGTCGTGATCCTGTCCCATATATCGGAACCGTATTTATATTTGGCAAAAGAAGTGAGGTCGTATCCCAGCGCGTAGTAATCGCCTGTGTAGTCCCGGTAAGAACCCATGTACCATTTGTCGAACGAAAAGAATTTACCTGACAGCATTTGTGTACGGTAAGCCATGTTGAACTCCGGCAAGCGTCCGCGCCCGCTATTAGACATTGCCGTTTCCGCGCCTACCGCATCTCCCTCGAAGAACCATCTTGCTGCAAAAAAAGAAGATATTCCGGCTGCCTGCTCGCCGATAAGATAGTACAGAGGATTGACGAAACCGCTCATCAACTTGCCCATCTGCACCACGTGGCGCGATTCATGGAGTGTCAAATGTTTATCCCAACTCTGCGCATCTATCCGCGCCGAAGGATTGGTTATCAGTTCCATCCGGCGCGGCGCCCATGCTACCATTCCGTTAGACTGCATACTCCCCGGATGAAGCACGACCGGAAAAACCTTTTTGCGCGGCATTCGGATCGACTGCTGTATGTGTGGATAAATATTTTCCAGATACAGTGCATAACGATACGCCATCGAGTCCGTTCCCTGCGGAAATATCAGTTTGTAGTGAGGAAGATCGATATACTTCCATGTATAGCGGGAAGGATCGGCGCCGTAATCAACAAACTGTGCCTGCAACAGGCTTAATGCGGAGAACAGGGAAACGAATAGAGTTAGGATATACTTTCTTTTGAACCGCATTATCAAATCCCTAAAGAAGCTTTGATGCGTTCGATCTTTTCCATTGCGGCGGCTTCCGCGGCGGGAAGGTCTTCGATGGTATTCACTCCGGAATGCACTTCGCAATAGAATTTAATCTTGGGTTCCGTTCCCGACGGACGTATGGACACTTTGGTATGGTCTTCCGCGAAGTATTGCAACACATTCGACGTGGTAGGCATGTCCAGCGTCAGCGTTTCCGCGTCGGGATAGCTGTAACTTTTCAGTGTGCTGAAGTCGTTGAAAAGGCAAACTTTCGAGCCGGCCAGTTCCGTCAGCGGGTTTTCCCGATAGCGTTTCATCATGGCTTCGATCTCTTCCGCTCCGCTCTTCCCTTTCTTCACGACTGAAATGCCTGTCTCTTTGGAGTAGCCGTATTCCACATATATTTTTTGCAGTAACTGCCAGAGGGTGATTCCCTGATCTTTTTCCCAGGCTGTCATTTCGGCCAGGATCGCACAGGCGGATATGGCATCCTTGTCACGAACGAAATCTTCACAAAGGAAGCCGTAACTTTCTTCGCCGCCGCCGATATAATTTTTCTTTCCTTCGTTCTTGCGCATAATGTCGGCAATCCATTTAAAGCCGGTATACACATCAAACATCTGCACTCCGTTCTTATCCGCGATCTCACGGATCGTTTCGGTTGTTACGATCGTTTTGACAATATATTCGTTACCTTCTATCTTTCCAAGTTCTTTCCAGCGGGTAATCAGGTAGTAGACGAACAGCAGGCAGGTTTGGTTGCCGTTGAGAATCACCCATTCGCCCTCGTTGTTTTTAACCGCGGCGCCTACACGGTCGCCATCCGGGTCGGTTGCCAGAACCAGCTCCGCATCCGTTTCCCTTGCCTTCTCTACGGCCATCGACAAAGCTGCCGGTTCTTCCGGGTTGGGGGAAACCACGGTGGGGAAATCTCCACTTACCACGTCCTGTTCGGGAACATTGATAATATTGGTAAACCCGTACGCCTTCAACACCGCGGGCACCATCCTTACACCCGTACCGTGAATAGGCGTATAGACAATCTTCATATCGCTGTGGCGCCTGATCACCTCGGGCGAAAGGGAGATCGACGTCAGCGCCTGTATGTATTGCTCGTCCATTTCTTTTCCCAACACTTCGATCAGGGCTTTGTTTCCCTTGAAATTAATCTCGGCCGCATTGCGGATTTTGTTCACTTCGGCTATCGTGTTGCGGTCGTGCGGAGCGATCATCTGTGCGCCGTCGTCCCAGTAGGCCTTGTAGCCGTTGTATTCCTTCGGATTGTGCGAGGCGGTCAGGATTATGCCGCTCTGGCATCCCAGTTTGCGGATCACGTACGACATTTCCGGCGTCGGGCGGAGGTCTTCAAAAAGAAACACCTTGATTCCGTTCGCAGAGAATATGTCGGCTGAGATTTCGGCATACTTCCGGCTGTTGTTGCGACAGTCGTGTCCGATCACCACCCTTATATCTTCCTGTCCGGCAAACTCCTTCTTCAGGTAATTGGACAAGCCCTGAGTGGCCGCTCCCACCGTATAAATGTTCATACGATTAGTACCGACGCCCATAATGCCGCGCAGCCCTCCCGTTCCGAATTCCAGATCCTTGTAAAAACTTTCGATTAGTTCCGCAGGGTCTTCACTATCCAGTAGCGCCTGCACCTGCATGCGTGTTTCAGCATCATAACTGTCAGTAAGCCATCCTTGCGCCTTACTTCTGACCATTTCCAGCAAATCTTTATTTTCCATTTCATTAATTGTTAGTTGAAAAACTCTATTCTGTTTCTTATCCTGTCTGCTTTCTTTAAAGCGAACAAACATACGCAAAATATTGATAGAGAATGAGTATCTTTCAAAAAAGTACGGTAGTTTTTACACTAAACCCTTATCTTGATCACCGCTCCGTATTCGGGCATGTTGTCGAAGGCTTTCTCCATTTTATACAGACCGGCGTAGATGCGGGCGCAGGTGAGCACTCCGCCGTGGGCAAAGAGGCAGACTTTCTCCCGATTGCCTGCTCTGAGTTTGTCGAGGAAGCGGCTGACGCGCCGATACAGCCCGCTCATGGATTCGCCTTGAGGGGCGGGTGTGTTTATCCAGTCGGCAAACCAGTCGGCCGAACGCGGATCGGCGGAGAGTTCATCCCACGACTTCATTTCCCATTCGCCGAAGTCGATTTCCTTTAGATCGTCCGCCTGTTCCGCGTCGGGGAAGCCGCAGTAGTTTGCCAGACGGACGCATCGGCTGAGCGGACTTGTATATACTTTATCGAAAAGGATACCGTTCAGTTTTGCCTTTACAGCTGAGGCTTCCTCTTCAAAGGTGGGGCGAAGGGGCACGTCGGTATGGCCGTAGGTATGGCCGGGGGGCACATCGACGGAGGTGTGTCTGACCAGATAGATGTCCATTTCCCTTATTATTACCGGTGAATCGTTCATTGCAGATGGTAGATGAGGGTGCAGGCGAGGTAGAAGGCAAGCTCGCAGAGGAGGAATGTGGCGCCGCAGCAATCGCCGGTGTATCCGCCGATTTTCCTTTTCATCAGGGATGTCAGGAGCCACAGGGCGATGAGGGGGAAGACGGTTGCTCCCGCGAAGTGAATCCCGGGCAGCCACAGAAGGGGCAACAATCCGAAGAGGAATGTATAGAAATACTCCCTCCCGTTCATCGGAGAATATACGCTTTTCGTCTTGGAGGCCTCGGCTGTCCGGGCGTAGGGGAGGCGGTTTACGATCATCCCCGCAGTCATTTTGGAGAAAGGATCGCCGGCCAGGATCGCACAGGCGGCGTATTCCACCGGAAGGGATTCGAGCAGGAAATAAAACAGAAGGAAGTAGAAGACAAGACCAACGGTGCCATAAGTGCCGATATGCGAATCTTTCATGATGGCCAGCGTGCGTTCGCGGTTGGAACCTCCGCCGAATCCGTCGAGAAAGTCCGCCAGCCCGTCCTCATGGAGGCAACCGGTGAGCAGCAGCCGCGCAGTCATCGCCAGCAGAAGCGCTATATTGGCCGGCAGGAAGAGGGCGGCAATTGTCAGCACGGCCGCGGTGCATCCGGAGGTTACCCACCCGGTGAGCGGCCAGTAGGGCACCACCCTGTGGAAATATTCCGCAGGCACATTCGCCAGGCGGTTTAGCGGGAGGCGGGTAAAGAACATGAGGGCTGCCTGTAACTGTTTCATCGTGTCTTTGTTCGGCGCAAGCCGGAAGATTAAAAGTATTTGGTGATTGCAGCCTGCGAGAAGCTGTGCATCTCGTTAATCATCCGCACGGCGGAATCGACGATGGGGTAGGCACAGAGCGCGCCCGTGCCCTCTCCGAGGCGAAGGCCGAGGCGGAGCAGCGGATCGGCACGGAGGAAGTCGAGCAGGAGCCGGTGCCCCGCCTCGTCGCCGCAATGGGAGAAGAGGCAATAGTGGAGCACGTTGGGGTGGAGCCGTGAGGCGGCCAGCAGACAATTGGTCATAATAAAGCCGTCGATCAGTATCGTCATTTTCAGTTCCGCTGCGCGGAGCATTCCGCCGACGGTCATCACCATTTCGTAGCCACCGAAGCAGGCCATGATGTCTTCCACCTCGAAATTCCCCCGATAATTGTCGAGAGATTTCTGCAAAACATCGCGCTTGCGGCGCACCCCCTCAGGGTCGAGTCCGCTACCTGCGCCCACACAGTCGGCAAGCGGAATGCCGGTGAGGCAGGTCATCCACATACTTGAGGCCGCCGTGTTGCCGATGCCCATCTCGCCGAAGCTAATCACATTGGTGCCTTCGTCGTGGCAGTCGGAAACGATCTCCGCGCCGTATTCCACCGCCCGGAGCATCTCTTCGCGCGTCATGGCAGGCGTGTGGAGGAAATTGCGTGTACCTTTCCGTATCTTCCGGTCGATCAGTTGGGGAATTGGGGGGAAATCGAAGTCCACACCGGCATCGACAATCTTCAACTCCACCCCGTGTTGCCGGGCAAGGAAGCAGATGCCTGCGCCGCCGTTGAGGAAGTTGTGTATCACCTGCCGGGTCACTTCGCGCGGCGATTGGCTCACGCCTTCCTCCGTGATGCCGTGGTCGGAGGCATAAATCACGTTGCATGGCCGGCGGAGCGAGGGCGTAAGCGTCTGCTGTATGCAGCCAATCTGCATGGCGATCTCTTCCAGTTTTCCCAGCGCTCCGCGGGGCTTTGTCAGATTGTCTATCTTCTCCCGGAGCAGGGGGAGGATGGCTTCGTCGGGCTTTTCGATGATGAAGTTTCTCATGTGAGCGTGTCTGTTTTTATTTTCCTGCCTACAAAGGTATTAAATCCTGCGGAAGTGGTATCCGGCGGCAGCCGGGGATTCTTCTTTATTACATATATAGTAAACGTTTATCACATATATAGTAAACGTTTAGCACATATGTAGTAAACCTTTACTGTATATGTGATAAAGAAGAATCCTGCTTTACTTTGAGGGGAATGCCGCTGACCATCAGGATGACTTCATCGGCGCGGGCGGCGATATACTGGTTGAGCCAGCCTTGCAGGTCGGCGAACCTGCGCTGCGTTTCGTTCACGGAAACTCCCCCAAGCCCTACTTCGTTGGTGATGAAAATAAAGCGGGCGTCCTGGGCGGTGAACCGGTCGAATTCCTCCTTCAACTGCTTGAGGGAGAGGGAGAGATCGCTGTCGTTGTCGGAAAAGAAGTTGGTTGCCCACAGCGTCACGCAGTCGATCACGACCGTATCCCCGCCGAACTGGTGGCGGCTGAGGTACTTTTCTTCTTCGATGTTCATCCATTCCGCTCCGCGGTCGCGCTGGTGTCGGAGGATTCGCTGGCGGAACTCTTCGTCCCACACCCTTGCGGTTGCCAGATAGAAAGGCCTCTCGGCGAGCGAAAGCGCCAGGCGTTGTGCGTAACTGCTCTTACCCGATCGCTGGCCTCCGGTGATTAATGTGATGTGTGTCATGGTAGATATGTTTAAGTTTATAGTATATATCGAAGATGGAACACAGAGGCACGGAGGTTTTTATGCACCTCTCCCAAACCCTCCCCACAAGGGAGGGCTTAGATAGCTAAGAGGGGATTTCTTTCACCCCTCTCTTTTCCTTTCCCCCCTCTCTTGTGGAGGGCTTAGATAGCTAAGAGGGGATTTCTTTCACCCCTCTCTTTTCCTTT
>JAITVG010000144.1 GCA_031285925.1 Tannerellaceae bacterium | reverse complement strand
ATATGATCCACACCGCCCGGTCTCCCTTAAATAATTTGCTTGCTAAATCCACTTCTTTAATTGTTAATTGTTAGTCAATAAGCAGAGCCAAAAGTAGGTATAAAGTTCGGAACCGGAAATAATATAACAGGAATTTGAGCTAAGAAACTGTTTTGAATTTTTCGTCTGATGATTTGAGATGGCTTTTCGAGACAGATTCATCCCTTTGATACGGAAAATTTTCCTCCAATCCTTTGGAAAAACGCTATAGGTAGTACGAGCGCGTACTACCTATAGTACGGCGCCGTTGTATAGGTACTACGCGCTCGTACTATATATAGAAACACTTTTTAACAACTTGTTAATGCGTTGTGGCTTTGTGCATTAGGCTTATTTCTTCCTTAACCCTGTTGCACTTGCTTTTTTGTCCGCAGAATTTAGAAGCACATAGCCCGCTATGCTCCTCATAAAAACAGAAAAATATCCTCAAAAACAACTCTCAAAAGAATTATGAATAAATTTAAAACAGCTTCTAATGTCATTTTTTATTTCATTCTATTTATTTTTTATACATTTGTATAAGAATTATAATTAAAGTATTAATTAACTAACTAAACGAGTGTATTTATGATGAAAAAGCTAACTTTTTTGTTTCTATGCTTGCTTGCACGTGTAGGATTAGCGAGCGCTCAGAACTCACAGGTGACAGGTGTTGTGATCTCGGCGGAAAATGGGGAACCTGTGATCGGGGCAAACATTATGGAAAAAGGGACAACGAACGGGACAGTGACCGACATAGACGGGCGCTTTACTCTTTCGATAGCCCCAAACGCCCTGCTGCAAATATCCTATATCGGGTATGTAACACAGGAAGTGGCGGTGGGTAGTAACACCGCATTGAATATCATTTTAAAGGAAGATTCGGAAACACTGGAAGATGTGGTGGTCATCGGGTACGGGGTTGTAAGGAAAAAAGACCTCTCCGGAGCCGTGGCACAGATGTCTTCCAAATCCATCCGGGATTTACAAATATCGCATCCCACTGAAGCGATGGCAGGAAAACTGGCCGGGGTGCAGGTTCAGCAAGTGGGTGGACAACCGGGACGGGGTGCGACCATCAGGGTTCGTGGCGCCGGCTCCATCACTGCCGGTAACTCGCCTCTCTACGTAGTAGACGGTTTTCCGCTGGGCGACCAAAACCTCAATGCGGTCAATCCTAACGACATTGAGTCGATTGAGGTATTGAAAGACGCTTCCTCAGCTGCCATCTATGGATCGCGTGGTTCGAACGGAGTTGTTTTGGTTACCACAAAATCAGGCCGTTCGGGAAAAGCTAATGTCAGTTTGAATATTTCCGCCGGCTTCCAGCAACTGACAAAAAAATTGGACATACTGGACGCACAGGAGTTTGCCATGCTTAGCAAGGAGGCGTTCAACAATCACTATCTGGACAATAATCCGGCGGGATCCGCCTCTGATCCTTTAGGCGACCGCCCTGCGGGACAGCGCTACCGCTACCCCGCCATTTATGACGACGCTGCACACATGGCTGCTTTGGGTAAAGGGGTAGACTGGCAGGACGAGATATTCCGCATTGCTCCGGTACAAGACTATCAACTGTCTGTAACGGGCGGCAACGATAATACCACCTATTTATTCTCCGCTGCTTATTTCGATCAGCAGGGTATAGTGATCAACAGCGATTATCAACGATTTTCGGCAAGGGCCAAAATAGACACCAAAATAAACAAGTGGTTGAAAATGGGTGTAAACCTTGCTCCCTCATACTCGCTCAACCATAGTGTACCCGAAGGTCACTGGGCGAGCGGAGGTGTGGTAAACTCGGCTTTGGCCATCGCGCCTGTCATTCCGATGTACATGGAAGATGGAACGACATGGGCATCCGCCGCTTTGTATGCCGTTTCCAACGATGGCTTAACCGGTGTTCCCAACCCTGTGGCCAATTCCAACATCAAGGACTATGAAACGACCATGCGGATAACCGGCAGCGGTTATATTGAAATCACACCGTTGAAAAACCTGACTATAAAATCGACCATCAATACCGATATACGCAATTGGAGAGAAGAATATTTCTATTTCTCCACAATACCGGGAAACGGTACCATCGCTCCTCTGCCCGCTTCGGCGAGAAATGCGAGAGAGGAATCGAGAGAGAACCTCAACTGGGAGAGTCAAAATCAAATTTCTTACAACAACACTTGGGGGAAACATAATTTGGACGCCATTGCAGTGTTCTCTGCACAGCAAAATATATATCGTATGACCCAATTGACCGGTAATACATATCCGGACGACATTATTCAGACAATAAATATTGCCCAGGTAAAGAATGGAACTTCGGATCGAAGCGTCTGGACAATGGTTTCTTATCTGGCACGCGCAATGTACAATTACGACGGTAAGTATTACCTGACAGGATCTATTCGTTCGGACGGTTCTTCGCGTTTCGGCATGAACAACCGCTTCGGCTATTTTCCCTCCGGATCGGTCATGTGGCGCGTGTCACAGGAAAATTTCCTGAAAGATGTTTCGTGGTTGTCCGACTTGAAACTGCGGGCCAGCTATGGTGTGACAGGTACCAACGCAGTCAGCAACTACGCGGCCATTGGCACAATGGGTAAAGCGGATTATGTCTTCGGTCAGGGTTCCGGTAATGTCGTCAGCGGCATCGTGCAGAATAGTTTCTCCAATTCCGATCTAACCTGGGAAAAAGGTCGGCAGACAGACATAGGGCTTGACGTTTCGTTTTTGAAGAACCGCCTGAATCTCACCCTTGACTGGTACTATCGCAAGACGACGGACCTGCTTTTGAGTGTGAACATTCCGACCATCACCGGCTTCGGTTCGGCGATGCAAAACATAGGCGCGATGGAGAACAAGGGGGTTGAGCTTTCGATAACCGGACTCCCTGTTGCGAAGTCAAATTTTTCATGGGAGATATCGGGTAATATGTCCTTCAACCGCAACAAGGTTTTAGCCCTCGGCCCTTCCGGCGACCCGATCTTTACCGACGGCGGTATCGGCTCGTCCAACATTACCCAAATCGGTCAGCCGATCGGTTCTTTCTACGGTTACAGAATGTTAGGCCTCTTTATGACCGCGGCTGAATTGGACACTTATCCCCATGTCGCCGACACAAGACCGGGCGACGTTAAATGGGAGGACGTGAACAAAGACGGTAAAATCGACGCTGACGACCGCACGATCATTGGCAACAACATGCCCGATTTTACATGGGGACTGACCCAATCCTTCACCTGGAAGAATTTCGATGCGAGTATCTCACTGCAAGGAGTTGTCGGAAACGAGATCTACCACCTTGCACGTCGTTTCTACATGCAGGGAGAAGGAAATCAAAACCAAACGCGTGTCATGCTTAACCGCTGGCAGTCGGAATCGAATCCCGGGAATGGAATCATCCCCAGGGTCAATTCGCAACCGACAGGTCAGAACAACAACCAATCCACACGATGGGTGGAAGACGGTACTTTTGCCCGCATCAACAACCTGGCGATCGGCTACACATTGCCCGCCGATTTTTCAAGAAAATTAAACATGCAGCGTGCCCGCATATACGCAACCGCGCAGAATCTCCTTACCATTACCAATTACTCGGGCTATAATCCCGAAACAAGCTACCAGCAGGACGATGCAAGGTCGGCCGGCGGTGACTACGGTAGAATTCCACTGGCACGTACCATATCATTTGGTCTTAACATAACATTTTAAAACAGCAGACGAATTATGAAACTGAAATATATTATTACAGCATTAACATCGCTCGGTGTTTGTTTCTCCTCGTGCAGCGATTTCCTCAATCAGGTACCGTTGTCGAATTTGAGTGAAGGGGATTACTACAAGGCCGCGGAAGATTTCACCGCCGCCGTAAACGGTGCCTATTCCACATTGCAGGAGGGTGCTCTGCTTAACGATCGCTATGTATTCGCGGAAATCCCTTCCGACAACACACACGAGCAGTCGTCGGGTACGGTATCCGCCCAGGATGGATTCGACGAATTCTACCTTACATCGGAAAACGGGAATCTTTCCAATATCTGGAACACTGCTTATAGGGGCATCAACAGGGCGAACACCGTGTTGGGACGTATTGACAAGGTCGAAATGGATGCCACTCTGACAGCCCGCTACAAACTGGAGATGAAATTTATCCGTGCTTATCTCTATTTCGATTTGGTGCGCGTGTTCGGTGATGTACCTTTGGTATTGAAAGAGGTGTCGATCAGCGAATCTCTTAATGTCGTTCGGGATTCAAAAGAAGATGTCTATGCACAGATCATAGCCGATCTAAAAGAGGTGATAGCCGATATTCCCGAAAGTTATGATGCCGCAAACAGCGGACGGGCGACCAAGGGTTCGGCCAGAGCTTTGCTGGGAGATATTTACATGACCACGCACAAGTATAGCGAGGCCGAAACTATTCTTGGGGAGATTGTCAACAGCGGCAAGTATGCTTTGTTGGAAAATACGGCAGGCTCTCTCAACCGCGACGGTTATGAAAAAGTGTTTGATCCCAATAACCACAACAGTAGTGAGGCCGTTTTTGAGATTCAATTCAAAAAGGGCGGTTATGGCGAGGGCTTCGGTCTGGTAAACACTTATGCACCCGGAAACTCAGGAACAAATGTCGTAACTGTCGGCGGCACCGGCGACAATAATCTTCCGGACTTGGATATTTGGGAAGCGTTTGAAGAGAACGACCTCCGCAGAGAATGGTCGATGGCTTTGGGATACTATGATAGCCGCTATGATAACAGATGGACGGAAGCAACCCATATCCGCAAGTACAGGGATACTCCGCACGCAGGTGGCGACTCCAACAACAACTATCCCGTGTACCGTTATGCCGACGTTTTGTTGATGTATTCCGAAGCGCTGAACGAGAATGGGAAACTCTCCGACGCGATCAGATATCTGAACATGACCCGTCGCCGCGGCTTTGGCTACCAGTCTACCGAAACAACCCCTGTTGATTTGGCGCCGACATCCCAGGCTGAATTTCGCCTGGCGGTGGAGCAGGAGCGTCGCGTCGAGTTGGCATTCGAGAACAAGAGGTGGTTTGACCTGATACGCACAGGCCGTGCTGTCGAAGTGATGAAAAGCAAGGGGCATAAGTTGAATGAAACGAACCTAATCTGCCCCATCCCGCAAGCCCAGATCGACCTCAACGACAAGCTAACAGAAAATACCTACAACATCGAGCCCAGATAACAGTGCCCGACAAATAATATGAATTGCACCCCAAAAGTTTTTCCTACTTTTGGGGTGTGGTTTAATTCTCTTAATACAAGATTTTATGAAAAATTATTTGGAAAAAAACACAAGATTATTTCTTGTACTCCTGTTTTTTTACGCGTTAGCAGTTCCCGCTTCCGGTCAGCAAATGACTGTGGGAGAAAGGATCACAGACGGCGAAGTACCGTCGGCGCAAGCGCAATGGAAAACTCGGTATGCCGACATACCGAGAGTAGATGTGCATACGCACGTTTCGGATCCCGCCGATGTGGCCAATTTTTTGAAACTGCGCGACAGGCTCTCCGAAAATAACGGGGCAGACCTGGCAGCGTGGATAACCATGGACAGCCGACAGGGGCCGATCGACTCTCCGGCCGAAATGTTCAAGAGTTCCGGGGGACGTATGCTAAGTGCTTTCGCCGACTACGAACCACACCGGGGTATCCATCACACTCTGAAAGATTTTGAAAAGAAAAAAGAACAGGGATTCATTGGATACAAACTTTGGTTCGGTCCTTACTACCGCGTTCTTGCCGATGGTGAAGAAGGTATAGAACACATAGACCATCCCGCTTTTAAGGATGTGTTGAGTGCAGCGGCCAAAACCCACACTCCACTGCTGTCGCTACACATAGGCGATCCGAACGGGCCTTACGGTAACAGGTTGAAGTATATTGCCGACCCTGTGTTTTTTTGGCGGAGCGTACGCGCCGCTGAGAATGTTATTGCGCAAAATCCCGATGTCACTATCATCGTAGCCCACATGGTGTTCCTGGTGAGCCAAGACGCCCAATTGGACTACCTGCGCTACATGCTCTCCTCATATCCCAACATGTATGTAGATATGTCGGCGACTTACCAGTATTTCGCATTGGTGAACAAGGATAATCTGCGCGACCTGATGATCGAATACTCCGATAGATTGCTGTTCGGCATTGATTCGGGTGTGATGGCCGACGATCGGATCGACTATTTCGCCGATCGCTACACCAGTGCCATGGCCATTCTCGAAGACGACACTCCGGTGGCAAGTCCACACTTCAGGAACGGTGCTGTGCAGGGACTCGCCCTACCGCGCGAAGTACTGGAGAAACTGTACTATAAGAACGCCCTGAAACTCTATCCCCGCCTGAAAGAAACCATGGCTGCAAAAGGTTACGCGGTCGAATAGAGAAAAACGGAATATGTCTTACCTTTGCAGCTCGAAACAAAAGACGTTTTTATATGGCATTCACGAATAATGTAATGATTGTACGCCACGAACTGCTGGCAAGATTAGTGAAATTGTGGAACGCAAACCGCCTGCTTGAGGAAATCGATCGCCTGCCGATCCTGCTGACCCCGAGGAAAGCCAAAGTCAGAGGGCGCTGCTGCGTACATAAGGAACGCGCCGTGTGGAGATACAAGGCGCTTCCTCTTCTGGGACTGGACATGTCTGACGAGGAGGACGAACTCACTCCCCTGTCGGAATACGCGAAGCGCGCACTCCTGCGCCCGGACGACAATGACAAGGAGAACCTGATGTGCGTGATCGACGAAGCCTGCTCCTCCTGCGTATCCACGAACTACGAGATTACGAACCTTTGCCGCGGATGCGTGGCACGCAGCTGTTACTACAACTGTCCGAAGGACGCTATCCGCTTCAAGCCGAACGGACAGGCGGCGATCGATCACGAGATTTGCATCAGTTGCGGTAAATGCCACCAAAGCTGCCCCTACCACGCGATTGTCTACATACCCATACCCTGCGAGGAAGTATGCCCGGTTAAGGCCATCACGAAAGACGAATTCGGAGTGGAGCACATAGATGAATCGAAATGTATCTACTGCGGCAAATGCATCAATGCCTGCCCCTTCGGAGCCATCTTTGAAATATCCCAGGTGTTCGATGTCCTTCAGAGTTTGAGAAACGGAACGCAGATGGTGGCCATGGTAGCGCCTTCGATACTTGCACAGTTCGGCGCACCTGTGGAAAACGTCTATGGAGCAATCAAAGCGCTTGGCTTCGCCGACGTAATCGAAGTGGCTCAGGGAGCAATGGAAACGACGCGGCGGGAAACGGAAGAGCTGCTGGAAAAAATGCACGAAGGACAGCCGTTTATGACCACCAGCTGCTGCCCCTCCTACACCCAACTGGCCGAAAAGCACATCCCCGACTTGAAGAAATACATCTCATCGACCGGCTCGCCGATGTATTATACCGCCAAAATAATCCGTGAGAAATATCCGGACGCCCGGATCGTCTTCATCGGGCCATGCGTGGCGAAGCGCAAGGAAGTAAAGATGAACCCGGATGTAGACTTTGCCATGACCTTTGAAGAAATAGCCTCCGTATGGAACGGAATGGATATAAAGGTGGAGAAAACGCGGCCCCACTCCATGCTCTTTACCTCCTCCCGCGAGGCTCACGGCTTTGCCCAAAGCGGAGGAGTGATCAACGCCGTGAAATCCTGCCTGCACAATGAGAACGTAAATGCGATACAGATATCGAACCTGACCAAAAAGAACGTAAGCCTGCTGCGGGCGTATGCCAAGACAGGAAAAGCGCCGGCGCAGTTCATTGAAGTAATGGCCTGTGAAGGCGGCTGCGTGACGGGGCCATGCACCTTCGCCGACAAGATGTCGGCACAGAAACAACTTGTCAGGGAGCTGACCAGATTCTGATAATATAAGCTGTACGACAATTAAAGCAGAAAAAGGCCGGTCATTGCGACCGGCCTTTTCTGACATAAATAAATTGAACGTAAAATTATTCCGCGATTTCAGCAGCAGGAGCTTCTTCCGCCGGAGTTTCTTCAACTTCCGCTTCAGCAGCCTCAGCTATTTTCTCGGCTTTCTTCTTCGCTACTTCTTCAGCTTTCGCTTTGTTTACTTCCTTCTCCGCGTCCAGACGGGTTTTCGCTTCAGCTTTCGCTGTTTCGCGATCCTTGTCTTTTATAGACTGAAGCGCTGTTTGCCGGTCTTTCTCCCAAGCCTCGAACTTGCTTTTTGCCGTTGCCTCGTCGAAAGCGCCTTTTTTCACGCCGCCACGCAGGTGTTTCATTAACAAAACTCCTTCGCGGGAAAGAATAGAACGAACAGTATCCGTAGGTTGAGCTCCTACTTCAATCCAATACAAAGCTCTTTCGAAATTCAAATCTATTGTAGCAGGATTAGTGTTCGGATTATAAGAACCTACCCTTTCAATAAACTTTCCATCCCGTGGAGCCCTGCTGTCTGCGGCTACAATCTGGTAAAAAGCATACCCTTTACGACCGTGCCGTTGCAATCTTAATTTTGTTGCCATGTTTGAATGTTTGAATAATTAATTAAAACTGTTTGTATTAGCGGGTGCAAAGATAAGCAAAAACTTATGTGAAACAAATTTGGTGTTGATTTTCTCTTTCCTTGAATGCGTGCGTGTTCCTTCTGTTGGATGGTATTCAACCAAATCCGATTAAATAGGATTGATTAATCTTTTTGACACACCCTCTTTTCTTTTTACTCCTCTCTTTTGTGGCTACCGATTATTCCCCAATCCCTTAATTTGTTTTTAGTCCCTATGTTTGTAATGTGAATTGGTGATAAGCCTAAGTCCCGAGTATTATTAAATTTGAGAATTTAAAAGTAGTAACCTAATAATATTCAAGACTTATGCGAGAGCAAATT
>JAITVG010000132.1 GCA_031285925.1 Tannerellaceae bacterium | reverse complement strand
AGGCCTCCGCAAACGGCTAATGCCGTGATAAACCCTTTCCTTAGTACTTCAGGCGCAACCTTGCCCGTCAATATTTCTTTCAATCCCCAAAAGCCGATCAGGGGAAATACCATTCCCGGAATAACCAGGGCGGTTTCTACCGTGCGGAATTTATTGTACATCGGCAGGTAATGGAAAAGGAAATCATTAAACCAGTCCATGTTTCTCCCCAAAGCCATAAAGATGAGAAACACCGTTCCGGCGAAAATCCACGCTTTCATTCGGTTCCGTATCACAAACATCCCAAGGATAAAGAGAAAACATATACCTGCCCCGAAATAGACAGGCCCTTGCGTAAAGGATTTGTCGCCCCAGTACGTGGGAGCCTGTACTGATTTTCCCGCCTGATAACCGTTATCGCGCAAAGACTTCGCGTAGGCGGACGAACCGTCGAGCGTACCTCCGCTGCCTCCGCCGTAAACGTTCGGAATGAGCAGCGTCAGCAACTCCGCTTTCCCGTAACTCCACTGGAAGGCATAGTCTTTATCCAGCCCGGATGAAACCTTTTCGCCGCCGGGAGTCGTCGCCGTCAATTCGGTTGCCCCGCGAATGGAGCTTTTTCCCCAGTCCCACTGCACGTACAGCAAGCGCGCATTAGGCAACACGGCCAGCACAAGGGCAAAGGCCATAACGGCCGATACGATTCCCAATTCTTTGATTTCCTTTCGCCTGATTTTTTCGATCAGATAACCCAGATAGATAAAGGCACAGAGAATAGCCAGATAATACGTGATCTGTATATGGAAGTTATTGATCGATAAAGCTACTCCAAGGAGAAACAGTACACCTCCCCAAAGGTATTTCCGTTTGAAAAGCAGCGCCATTCCCGCCAGCGTAAGCGGCATGTAGGCGATTACGTAGGCTTTCGTCACGTGGCCTACCATGATAATAATGAAATTGTACGACGCGAAAGCAAACCCGATCGCTCCCGCCAGCGCCAGCCACCAATTGACGCCCAGTACACACATAAGGATATAAAAACTAATCAGCCCCGCCAGCACCATTCCGGCATAGAGATAGCCTGCGCCTTTCACCGGCTTTTCAAGCACATCGAATCCGGGCAGGTCGGGAGCGGGGTTGCCGTAGCCGGAGATGTAGGGCATGCCGCCGAACATCGTATCCGACCAGACGCTGAACTCTCCGGGCGCGGCCGTTTCTTCGTACTGTTTCATCTGACTGTCGCCCATGCCTTCGGCAAAAACCATATCACTCTGGAATAATACTTTCCCGTCAAATACCGCCGGAGCGAAATAAACGCAGACTAATGCCGCAAAGATCATTACGGCGGCAGCGTGTTTGCCCCAATTCTTGATTATATTCATTTTTCAAACATTATAAATTGCTCATTATCAGCATGTATTGAACTCCGAAAAATCATCTAATCGGCTTTCCGAAAACATTTAGATGATTTTAAAAATCATTTAGACGGCTTTGGAAAAGCATTTAGATGATTTTCAAGCCTTCTTTACATCCTATTCCAACGCCCTTCCGGTGATGAATTTGGCCGTATAAAACCGGACGGCAAACCATCCGTGAAGCAGAACGGTAGTCACCGTACCGTAATATTTACACATCACCTTGTATCGTTCTTTCAGCGATGCTTTCCGGTGCACGGAGCTTAATCCCGCTTCCAGATAATCGGAAAGGATCATCTGCGTATTCTTTATCTTTCGGGCGCGTTTCAGGCATCGGATGCACCAGTCGTAATCGGCGACAAGTTTGTATTCCTCGTCGAAAAAAGGAGCGATCTCCCTTTTGGCAACGAAAGATTGGTGGCATACGAGCATTCCCATCCGGAAACTTTTCCACGTGAGCCTCGCCGGTGGGCGCAAGCGCCGCAATCCCAAAGAATTGCCGTCTGCATCCGCAATCTGCGTGTCGCCATAGATTACGTCCGGCAAATATAATCTCTTTTTCAAGGAAACGGCAATCTCCTGCAAGGTATTTGACGTGTGAAGGGTATCTCCTGCGTTAAGAAACCACACGTAGTTGCCCGTCGCTTGCCGCAATCCCTTATTCATTGCGTCGTAAAGGCCGTTATCCTTTTCGCTCGTCCAGTAAGCGATCCCGTCGGCGTACTGTTTGATGATGTCTACGGTTCCGTCAGTCGATCCCCCGTCGATAATCAGGAATTCGATATGTGGATACGACTGCCTGAGCACGCTCAGTACAGTCCGTTCCAGGCATTGGGCGGCATTATAGGTGACGGTGATGATGGAGAATGTAATCATTGCGGTTTCTTTAACACACAAAACAATGCCATCGGAGAGATTCTTTGTCTTTTGTTTTTAGCGTGATAATGCACATTAAAAGCAAATAGATTCGACAAAAACTTGTCAATGTAAAGATACCATTTCTTATCGGAATGTTTGAATCCGTTCCTGATCAGAAACGATGATATAAAAGAACAACAGGATTTCTTCACGACCGTCATATTCGCATCTTCGATAATCTTCAATAAATAATCCTTGGGAATGCCCCGTTCGTTCGCAGTCAATCCCGGCCTTGCTGTTCTCCAGTCGCCCATCGAGATGACAGGCTCGCGCAGCAATAAGTAACCGCCGGGCTTCAATACCCTGAACAGTTCGTTCAACACAAACGTCACATTGGGAATATGGTGCAATACACTGAAACAGGTTATCAAATCGAAGCAGGCATCCGGTAAGTCTATTGTGCCGTCGATATTAGGTTGCATATATTTGGGTGTAATCTTTCCCAATGTTTCGCTTCTGGTTTGGGTAGAAGACTCCAATATGGTGAGATGCTTTATTCTGTCGATTACCGGCAAAAATTCATATCCCCATGAAGAACCTATACCTAAAACATTTTCAAATACCGTATTCTTTCCAAGATGTTTATAGCCATAGAAAATATCCGCCCTATGGCTCCCGTATGTTTTAACCGAATCCAACCCGTACAGATCGGCATAAGCCTCGGCTTCCGCATTATACCAGGCCTTTATTTCTTCAAGAGAAAAAGCATCGCCCCACAGGGCGTTTCCCGTAAAGTATTTTTCCATTTTTATACCTTATTATATTTATACCTTATTATATATGTCCATATATTTTCCGGCGACAACAGCCTCGCTGTAATTAGCCGATACTTTTTCAACGCAGGCTTGCGAAAGGTTTTCCTTCTCCCGGTTTTCGATCACCCACAAGATACCTTCGGCCAGGTCTGCCGCATCTTCATAGCGGGCAACATATCCGTTTTTTTTGTGATCGATCATTTCCGGGATACCTCCCGTACGGAAACCCACCGGGGGAGTGCCGCAGGCCATTGCTTCCATGATGGTGTTGGGAAGATTGTCTTCCAGCGAAGGGCTTACGAAAACGTCGGCGGCGGCATAACACTCAGCCTTTCTTTTCTCATCCGATATGTATCCCAACTCTTTCACCGGAAAAGGGAAATCCCTGATCAGTTCGTCCGATCCGTTTCCCATCAGCACGATTTCCACGGGAAGAGCCGGTGTTTTCTCTTTCAGTATACGCAGGGATTCCAGCAGATAACGGGCGCCTTTCCGGCTGTCCGACAGTTTTGCAGCAGCGAATAATACCGAATATCTATTCGCATCCAATCCCAATGATTTCCGCACCGCGGCCTTGTCGGCAGGTTTGAATATCTTCGTGTCTATCGGATTGGGAACAGCATAAAAACCGGCCTGTCGAAGCAATGCGCTTGTGCCGGCCTGTTCCGTGATCCATCGGCTGCATCCCACAAAGGTGACTTGATGAAAGGGGATCGTTGCTTTCTTCTTGAAGACCCGGCGTGCCAAATCCCACAGTGGATTGTCTACCGGTTTGGGGCAAGCGCTGCACTCCTGTTTAAATTTTTCACAGCATCCGGGGTAATGACAGATAGCCGTCGCCGGCCAAAGGTCGTGCAAGGTCCAGACTACCGGTTTACCCGAACGGATCAACCGTTTTATATCGTTTAAGGAAAGGAATCCCTGATTGATCCAGTGCAAATGGATCACATCGGCTTGCCTGACTAAGGGATGTTTGCTGATGTCCGTCCCCGTATTGGCAATCGATACCTGAAAAAGGTTTTTCCGGCTACCTTTATTGCAGAGAAATATAGTCAGTCTTTCCCAAAGGAAGCGGAAGCGGTTGGCGATTGTCTTTTTCTCTCCGGTCAGCATATTAGCCTCTACTCCCGCCTTCCGCAGAGCATTCAACAAACGGCTTGCGGCCACTGCTGCTCCGCCTGTACGTTCGGAGGTGTTTAAGAGTAGGATTTTCATGGAATTTAAAACTTGTTCTTAAAGGAACCCTTAGACATGGGAATATAAAGAGGTAGGATGTTACAGATATTGAGCAATTACATGATTGTTGCTTATATACCGGATTACTAAAGTCGTATCATCTTCCTCCCGGTAGAGATTAAAGAACACATACCATTCTGTCATTTTGTTTTTTCTAAATACAGCATAAAGCATATTTTCTCCAAACCTGTCAAAATAGGCAGGTGCAGGCTTTTTGACACAGAGATGAAGTGTATTCTTAATATTTTCAAATAAATCATCTACATACTCCAATGCGCTATCTTCAAACCCAAAATATTTTTTTTCATATAAGACAGTAGACAGTTCATTGAAGTATTCAAGGACTTCAGGTAAAAATACTATCTTCATTTTGTTTTGTACAGTTTGCGAATATGACTTTTTGCTCCCTCTACAAATTCATCAAATGGAATTGCTCTTGCTAAATCGGCATCCGGTTCAAGAATATATTTTTTATCTATCGGAAAATCGCTTTCAGCGAAAGAAAAAATATTGAGGCTTTCAAGCGTTTCCAGTTCTTCTCCCGACTCCGCCTCTCGCATAGCTGCCAGTGTTACTTCATTCGGTTCCCTGTATACGGTATCCAAAAGAATACATTCCACATAGTTGTTGAGGCTTCTGTTTTCTTTCCGGGCTTCCGCTTTCAACCGGTCGAGCAAACTTTTACTTAACCTGAAAGATGTTAGCTTTTTTGTTGCTGCTGTTTCCATATCCTTTAATGTTATGTATTGTATTACAAATGTATGACAGTTTATTTGTTTCTGCAAATAATAGAGTTGCCAAGCAAAATATTTTACCAATTCAAGTTAGGGCAATTAGTGGCTCACACAGCTACTTTTAGTGGTTTTTTTAGGTACTTTTTATCTTTTTACAGTTGTGAAGCTTTCTTTTCGCAACTCTGTAATACGCAGTCACATAGCAATCGTTAAAAAGTGTTTCTATATATAGTACGAGCGCGTAGTACCTATACAACGGCGCCGTACTATAGGTAGTACGCGCTCGTAGTATATATACTGTTTCGAGGCACACACACACAGGTGTGCCCCTACTTCTTAAATGCGTTGGCCCTCAAAATAAAATTTAGCCAAAATATTCCTACATTTGTGCTTCCAAAGAAAACCGATAAATGATTGATCAGCCCACGATAGACAGGATACTTGATGCGTCGAACATTGTAGACGTGGTTTCCGAGTTCGTTACTCTCCGCCGACGGGGAGTGAATTACGTGGGACTTTGTCCTTTCCATTCCGATAAAACGCCATCGTTCTACGTATCGCCGGCGAAAAACATCTGCAAATGTTTTGCCTGCGGCGAAGGGGGTACGTCCGTACACTTCATTATGAAGCATGAACAGCTCGGCTACTTCGACGCTCTCCGTTTTCTGGCCAAAAAATACAATATCGACATTCAGGAACGCGAACTGACCGAGCGGGAAAAGCAGGTGCGCAATGATCGCGAAAGTATGTTGATCGTCAATACATGGGCGGGAGAGTATTTCTCCAAAATTTTGCATGAAAACGAGGAGGGGCGCAACATCGGACTGCGTTACTTCAAGGAAAGAGGTTTCCGCGAGGATATTATACGTAAGTTCCAACTGGGATACAGCCTCGACAAATGGGACGCCCTCTTTCGGGAAGCTACGGCAAGCGGATACAAACAGGAGTTTCTGGAAAAAACCGGCTTGGTAATCGCTTATGAAAACGGGAATGTGAACGACCGGTTCAGGGGAAGGGTCATGTTTCCGGTTCACACGCTGAGCGGAAAGGTGGTAGCTTTCGGCGGACGCATACTGAAGAAGGACGAGAAAACGGCCAAATACGTAAATTCGCCGGAAAGCGAGATCTATCACAAGGGGAATGAGCTGTACGGCATCTTCTTCGCCAAGCAGCAGATCGTAAAGTCAGACCGCTGCTATCTGGTGGAAGGATACACGGACGTGATCTCCATGCATCAGGCAGGGATCGAAAACGTGGTGGCATCGTCGGGTACGGCGCTGACGCAGGGACAGATCCGGCTGATCCATCGTTTCACCAATAATATTACCATCCTTTACGACGGCGACGCTGCCGGTATCAAGGCTGCCCTTAGGGGAATCGACTTGTTGCTGGAAGAAGGGATGAATGTGAAGGTGGTGCTTCTCCCCGACAATGAAGATCCCGATTCTTTCGCCCGCAAGCACAATGCCACGCAGTTTGGCGACTATATCAAGGCAAACGAAACGGACTTTATCCGCTTCAAGACAAAACTTTTGCTCGAAGAAGCCGGAGGTGATCCGATCAAGCGCTCGGCGCTGATCAGCGACATCGTGCGCTCGGTGGCCATTATTCCCGATAATATAGCCCGAACCGTTTATATCCGGGAATGTAGCGGTATGCTGGAGATCGACGAGCGCGTGCTGCTCAATGAAGTAAACAGGATAAAACTGACGGATTCGCCTCCGCCACCACCGGAAGCCTATCCACCGAATACCTATCTGCAGGATGAAGGCGGAGAAGCGCTTCCGCCTGCCGGAGAAAACGCTTCGCCTGCTGCACAGGCCGCGTCGCTTCCGGTTTCTCCCTACGAGAAATATGAGATTGCCCTGCTGCGCTATGTCGTGCGCTACGGGGAGAGGGAACTATTCAATTACAGCGATGAGGAAACCGGGGCGGATGTGCGTTGTTCGGTTGCCGGATATATCCGCGAAGAACTTGCACAGGACGGCCTGAGTTTTCTTACTCCTTTATATAAAGGAATGCTGGAAGAAGCCGCGAATCATCTGAATGAGGAGGGGTTTATAGCCGGCCGTTTCTTTATGCACCATCCGAATCCGGAAATAAGCAAACTGGCAGTCAATCTGATCAGCGATAAATACCAGTTGAGCAAGTACCATTCCAAATTCCGCGACATCGAGCGCGAGGAAGACAAATTGCAGTCGTATATCACCAAAGATCTGTTTGCGTTGAAAGACGCTTACGTAAACAGGCAGATCAAAACGATCCGCGATAAACTGAAAGAAGCGGAGAGTTCGGGCGGATACGACGAAGTTGTCGCGTTGATGACTCGGCTGACGGAACTGAATCGAATAAAAAACCTTCTCGGCAAGCAATTGGGGGAAAGGATCATAATAAAAATGTAATATAATATGTACTTTTTGGAAACCGAAGATGTGGTAAAGCAGTTTGCGAGCCACCGCGCCCTGGACAAAGTAAGCATCCGGGTGCCTCAAGGAAAAATATTCGGCCTGTTAGGGCCGAATGGAGCGGGGAAAACTACCCTGATCCGCATTATAAACCGGATTACCGCCCCCGACAGCGGTAAAGTGTATTTCAACGGGCGGGAATCTCAACCCGACGACATCTACCGGATCGGCTATCTGCCGGAAGAGCGCGGGCTGTATAAAAAGATGAAAGTAGGCGAACAGGCCATTTATCTTGCCCGTCTGAAAGGCTTGACCTACATGACGGCGCGCGAACGCCTGATCAAATGGTTCGAGAAATTCGACATCATGCCCTGGTGGAATAAAAAGGTGGAGGAACTGTCGAAAGGGATGCAGCAAAAGATACAGTTCGTGGCAACGGTGATCCACGAACCGGAGCTGTTGATCTTCGACGAACCGTTCAGCGGCTTCGACCCGATCAACGCCGAACTGCTCAAGAATGAGATACTCGCCCTGAAGGAGGCCGGGCATACCGTGATCTTCTCCACGCACAACATGGCTTCGGTGGAAGAGATTTGCGACGATATTGCGCTGATCAACCGTTCGCGCGTTGTGCTTTCCGGGCAGGTGGATGATGTTCGCGAGCGTTACAAGACCAATAACTACACGCTCCATATCAAGGGTACACACGGGCTTCTTCCCGAATGGTGCACAGTGCTCTCGGAAAAAGAACGGAACGGCGTTGCGGAAGTGCGTATCCACAAGGAGAACGATATAAGCAATTCCCAACTGCTGACTTCGTTGGCCGAGCAGTGTGAGATTATTTCCTTCAAAGAAGAAATACCTTCGATGAACGATGTATTTATTAAAGTAGTGTCTGAAAGTAACAATCAATAATATGAGCAAGATAGGAATAGTTATCAAACGGGAATACCTGAACCGGGTAAGCAAGAAGTCGTTTATCATACTGACGCTGCTGACGCCTTTTCTTATGGTAGCGCTTGTGCTTGTGCCACTATGGCTGGCAAGCATCAAGGGCAGCGATGTGCGCAACATCGCCATCATCGACGCGACGGGGAAATACGCGCCTCTTTTCGAGGACACCGACAATTATCGCTTCATGCAAGGCGATAAATCTCTGGAAGACTACCGGATTGATTTCGGAGAGATATACGCCGTTCTGAACATTACGGACGACCTGCTGGCCAATCCCAAGGCGGCGACGCTTTATTCCGACAAACAGGTGCCGGGAGAGCTGAGCCGCCTGATCAATCAGACGATCCGCCCCCGGTTGGAAAACGACAAACTGGCCACGTTCGATATTCCCAACCTGAAAGAGATCATAGAAGAAAGCAAAGTGAGCTTCGAGGTACAAACGATCAAGTGGGGAACGGACGGCACGGAACAGGTATCCTCCGCACAGGTCGCTTCCATCGTGGGAATGATATTTACCTTTATCGTCTATATGTTTGTCATGATCTACGGAGCGATGGTCATGTCGAGCGTGGTGGAAGAGAAAACGAGCCGTATTGTGGAAGTTATGGTATCCTCGGTCAAACCGTTCGACCTGATGATGGGAAAAATTATCGGTATCGGAATGGTCGGCCTCACCCAGATATTCCTGTGGGGGATATTAACAATGGTATTATTCATGGTCGGCGGCATATTCTTCGGCGCAAGTATGGGTATGGACGCCAACGCCTTGCAGCAGGGAATGCAGATGGGTGCCGCGCCGGTAGCAACGATGACGCCGGGCGGCGAGATATTTGCCATGATCAACAGCATCAACATTGCCGAAATCGCCATCTTCTTCGTCGGCTTCTTCATCGGCGGATACATGCTTTACGCAGCGATATTCGCGGCAATCGGCTCCGCGGTGGACAATGCGGAAGACACATCGCAATTTATGATGCCGATCACCATGCTGATGGTTTTTGCCCTTTACGCCGGTATTTACAGCATGGATAACCCCGACGGCCCGCTCGCATTCTGGTGCTCAATGATCCCGTTCACGTCGCCGATGGTAATGATGGTGCGCATACCGTTCGACATTCCCTTATGGCAAACGCTGCTCTCGCTCGTAATTCTCTACGCTTCATTCATCGGCCTTGTTTGGGTATCGGCAAAGATCTACCGTGTCGGCATCCTGATGTACGGCAAGAAACCGAGCTTCAAGGAAATGGCTAAATGGCTGAAATATAAATAATGTATATGCAGGGGTGTCAAAAGCCATAACTCAATCCCACGCTGATATTCTGCCCCTTTTTGTATTCGTTGAGCGTTATTTTCTCGCCGGCAGAGCTTTCGCGCGTTAAGCGGAAGGCAGGATTTAACAGGTTGGATGCGTTTGCCTTCAGCGTAAAATGCCGGCTGAACTTGTACGACACCGTAAAGTGGAGTGTCGGAACGCCTTCCTCTATGATGTCGTTAAAGCCGCCTGCGCCCACCGTGTGGATGCGGCTGCTGAAACAGTTCAGCAGGAGCGTTGCCAGCAGCGTCCGGTCATTTTTGGTGTAATTGTACGACAGGTCGAGGTTGGCAATGAAAGGCGATGCGCCTTCGAGCCGACTGTTTCGGGCTTCGGTGTTGCGAATGTCGAGCGTGAGGTTGGTGTAGATATACGATGCGTTCAAGCCCGCCGATAGCCGGTTGCTTTGCTCCGCTTCAGCGCCGGAACGGTTGAAAATATGTTTGCGGATTTCCATTTCCACACCGCCCACAGTGGCTTGCCTGCCGATATTATTGTAGGTGAGCAAACCGGCGGAATTACCCTCGTCCACACGCCCGACAGGGTTTTGAATGTGCTTGTAGAACCCGGTAAGCGAAATCAGCTCGCCCGAAGCGACGTAGTAATCCCACTTCAAATCCGCATTGTAGTTATCGGAAGGTTTCAGATTGGGATTACCCTGACTTGCAAACGAAATGTTCACGTATTGGTAGGGCGAAATCTCTTTCGACTGCGGTAGCGTATAGGTTTTGCTCACTCCCAGACGGAGGCTGTGCCTGGCGTTCACGTCGTACTTCAA
>JAITVG010000127.1 GCA_031285925.1 Tannerellaceae bacterium | reverse complement strand
CTTGAACCGGCGTTCCGCAAAAGTACATTCGATAAAGGAGCCGACCGCCGGTTCTGCTACGCCCGGCATGACGGACAGTAACGTGTCCATCGCCTTTTGTCCGGTTACGACAATGGCTTTGCAACAAGGAATCTGTTTTAATACCCCCGGCAAATCAATCGGCGTTACTGTTTCAAGGAACTTATCGGACGCGTTGGCCTTCAGGCGTACCACTTCCACTGCCGTATCTCCCAGCCCGATTCCCTTTTCCCGGCAAAAGGTTTCGGCCTTTTCCCGGCTGAACGCCTTTCTTGTTTTCAGAAAATAGTCCCTGTCCGCATGGAAGATGATTCCCATGATCCGCCACATGTCATTGATGATATTTGGATAGTAAAACTCCATCGACCAGCGTTGGCGGGGAGGTGGAAAGCTTCCCAGCATCAGCAGTTTCGTGTTTTCCGGGAGGAAGAAACCCAGCGGGTGCTGTTCAACCGGGCGCTCCATGTTTACTTTTTCTTTTTGGCGTCACGCCGGGCATCGTCGCGCGCCAAGAGAACGATATTGTAGACAAAGTCCGCGATCCACTGCTCCGAATATTCCAGTGACTCGGCATACTTGCGGATACTCCAGGCTGCTTTCTGGTCGCTGATTTCCTTCCACTCGGATCGGGTCATGATCTCGTGCACGGTCTTCACCGTTTGTGCACGAAGTGTCTTCTTTATCAGCATCGCGAAGCGGAATTTCCATTTCATCAATCCTTCGAGCATACCGAACAGGTCGGTGCAAAAGCCCTGAAACTTGTAGAAATAGGGCTGTATCTGCTGTATATTCCGGCAGTTTTTCTTTACCGACGCTTCGATCTCCTTAAAGAAATACTCCCCGATGCCATAATCCTGCATAATGATCTTCTTCACGCGCGACTTTTCTCCCAGTCCCGGCTTGTTACTCTGTGTCGGAATTTTAAGCATACGCTTGAACAGTGCCAGATCGGGCAGCATGTTCAGGTTGGTGATACCCAGGTTCACGGCAATCACACCCTGATAATACACGCGCACCAGCGTCATAAACTCTTCCACTGACCGCTCACTGATATTTACGGCCTCTTCATCTCTCTTCTTTCCGAATAATTTGGAAAATATACCCATCTTGTCTTGTTATTTTATGTTTTACGAAGTACAAACGTACAAAAAAATCCGAAAACTTACGACCAAACCCATACATAGTTGGGGGTTACCTGATAATGCAATTGAAAGGCAGCTCCATTCTCCGTGCGCGTTTCCGAAGCGGAGATGCTTCCTTTCGCCTCCGGTGGGAACGGGGCGATATGCAGGTGTTCGCGGAAGTCTACATTCTCCTGTCCCATCATCTTAAAAAGCACCTCCTTGGCCGACCAGTAGAGCAAGGAGTGTGTAAGCGTATCCGTTTTGTCCAGCGCATTATACTCTTCGGGGGAGAGAAAACGTTCTTTCAACTTCATGGCGCGATCCGAACGATACTCGATGTCGATGCCCGCGGAAGCATTTTTCTGCAAAAGCAACGCGGCATAACCTTTTGTATGGGAGATGCTTATATGGTAATCCGAGCCGGGGATAAAGGGGGCGCCGTTGGGATGATATTCGATGCTCGCCTCTCCGCCCGCCATTTCCTTCAACAGCAAACGGACGGCCAACCATTCCCGGCGCCGTTTCTCCGAAGCGGTATTTCCCGGAAATGGAAACTGTTCCCTCCCCAAAAGGGACAACATCCGTGCGGAATCTTCCGTGATCTGCCAGATTCCCCGTAAGGGATTTGTATGTATTTCCAGTAGCGGCATTAATCTTTCCAGCGAAAAGTTTGGATCAGTTCGACAATATCCTCCTGCAAATAGCGGGTGACGGGCGCCAGAGAATCTGCATTGACACGCATTTCATAGTAGAGAGCGCCGCGAAAGAAGTGCGAAACGCTGTCGGTAAGCATAAACTGTACGGGGGAAACGGCTTCGCCTTCGAGCACGAACAACGAGCCGTAGACCTTTTCATCCGGGTTCGTGTATTCCTTTTCCGTTATTCCGTCCGCTTTGGCTTGCCGGGAGAGCAGGGCGAGGGTTTCCCGTTCCACTTCGGACAGTTTATCTCCGGTTACGGACAGATAGCTGCAATAGATGCGTGCGTTCAAGGAGGGGTAGGCAATGTTTATCCAACCGTCGGGAGAGCCTTCGGGCGGTAGTTCCACAAGCGTCAGTTGGGATATGCTGAAGCGGTAAGGCAAGTTGTCTGATAGGAGAGGGGAGTAGCGGGGTCTTCCCGGCTCGATGCGCATGTATCCGCGCGGCTTGGGCGTGTAGTCCGTACAGGCTGCACAGAGGAAAAGCCCCAACAGGACGGTCAAAAGCAGGAGGCCGCGTTTCATTCTCCGGCGTTTTCTGCCTCCCGGCCGAGGACGTTGAACTTTACTTTCCTAATACGGCGGTTGTCCATTTCCAATACCTGAAAACGGTATTTGTCGTAGATCATCACTTCGCTTCTGCGCGGGAAATCGCCTTTGATCTCAAGTATTAAACCGGCCAGGGTTTCCACATCCCCGGTCAGCTTCCCGAATACATCCTCATCGACATCTACAATGCGGAAGAAGTCCGTCAGCATTGTTTTTCCTTCAAAGATATAGCTTCCGTCGGCCAGACGGATAAAGAGTTTCTCATCCTCGTCGTATTCGTCGGATATTTCACCGACTATTTCTTCCAGAATATCCTCCATGGTTACGATGCCCGAAGTACCTCCGTACTCGTCTACTACAATGGCCATGTGTATCTTGTTCGTGCGGAACTCTTCCAGCAGGTCGTCGATCTTTTTTGTTTCCGGAACGAAGTAGGCCGGGCGGATCAGGCTTTGCCAGCGGAACGTATCCGGTTTGTCGATGTAGGGGAGCAAATCCTTGATGTAGAGTATGCCTTTGATATTGTCTTCCGTGTCGGCATACACCGGTATTCGCGAATATCCCGACCGGATAATGAAGTCGATCACCTGCCGGAAGCCGACTTTCATCTCTATGTCTTCCATGTCTAAGCGCGAAGTCATTATCTCGTCGGCAGTCTTGTTGTAGAATTTAATGATCTCTTCCAGCATTTCCTTTTCTTCCGGTATTTCCGCGGAAGTCAATTCGAGCGCCTTCGACAAGTCGTCTACCGAAAGATTGTATTTTCTCTTTTTCTCTATCTTGCGCACAAAGAAAGTGGAGCCGACCAACAGCTTGGAAAACGGACGGCATACGCGCTCCGCAACATTTAAGACGGGAGTTGAAAAGCGGACAAACTTCAGCGGTTTGCGCTGGGCATAAATCTTGGGAAGAATCTCGCCGAACAGCAAAAGGATAAAAGTAAGCAGAATAGTTTCCAGTATAAAACCCAAAAGAGGGACGGCGGCAAAATCGACCCAAGTATTGATGCCGTAGGTACAAAGCATTACAATGGCTACGTTCACGAAATTATTGACAATCAAAATGGTTGCCAACAAATACTCGGAACGGTCGAGTAATGCCTGCGTTTTCTTATCGGAAGATGTACGTGCATCTCTTATCTGATCCAGATCACCCGGAGCAAGAGCGAAGAAACCGACCTCGGAGGCCGAAACAAAAGCTGAAACAAACAAAAGCAATCCGGCTATACAAAAAGCAAGAACGGAGCCGGACGTTATATGCTGCATGGCAACCTGTTCGAACAGGCTCGAAAAATAGTCTGTGTCCAAGGAATAACGTATTAGTCACACAATATCAAAACGGAAGATCATCCGAGTCGTTTGATTCCGCAAACGTATTCGGCTGTGCAGAAGTTTGGCTTACCGGTTGTTGCGCAGGTTGTTGTTGCTGTTGCTGCGCCTGCGGCTGTGCGGTAGATGTTGCAGCCGTTCCTTCCGGCCGGTTACCCATGCTGTAAAATTCTATTCTGTCGGCATAGATTTCGGTTATGTATCGTCTGTTTCCGGCCGTATCGTCGTAGTTGCGGGTGCGTATCTTGCCTTCCACATATACACCCGATCCCTTTCTGACCCATTTTTCCACAAAAGGCACAAGATCACGACGGGCAACTATATTATGCCATTCCGTCCGTTCCGGCACCACCGTACCGTTGGCAAGCGTATATCCGCGATCGGATGTAGCCAAAGGAAAATTTGCCACTGCCGCATTATTGTCGAAATAACGTATGTCCGGGTCTTTACCCACATTACCTATTAAAATTACTTTGTTCAAAGACATGAGCTATATATTATTATGTATTTTGTAATAAATTTCAACTACAAAGATATACGGTTATTTTATTTTTTCTATAAGTTTGCCTAAACTAAAATATATATGCCATGTCAGTCAAATCTTACATCGAATCGAATAGAGAACGTTTTTGGGAAGAATTGTTTTCTTTGATCAGTATCCCGTCGATCAGTGCCAAGCACGAACATCAACCCGATATGGAAGCCTGCGCGCGCCGGTGGACGGAAATCCTTCTTTCGTCAGGCGCCGACAGCGCTGTCGTTATGGCCACGAAAGGGAACCCTGTTGTATATGCCGAAAGAATTATCTCGCCGGAACTTCCGACCGTTCTGGTTTATTCCCATTATGATGTAATGCCGGTCGAGCCGTTGGATCTGTGGCGAAGCGATCCCTTTAAAGCGGAAATTCGCGACGGCCGCATTTGGGCGCGTGGTGCAGACGACGACAAAGGACAGGCTATGATGCAGGTAAAAGGTTTTGAAACGGCCATAAGGGAAGGGCTGCTGAATTGCAACGTAAAGTTTATATTTGAAGGAGAAGAGGAGATAGGATCGCCGAGCCTTGAGGATTTCTGTAAGGAAAACAAAGAATTGCTGAAAGCAGACATTATATTGGTTTCCGATACAAGTATGGTAAGCCCGGATATTCCGTCATTGACTACCGGTTTGCGCGGACTGGCCTATTGGGAAATAGAAG
This sequence comes from Tannerellaceae bacterium, assembly GCA_031285925.1. Classification (GTDB taxonomy): domain Bacteria; phylum Bacteroidota; class Bacteroidia; order Bacteroidales; family Tannerellaceae; genus QVMG01. The sequence continues at coordinate 10,988 of JAITVG010000127.1, read as the reverse complement.
TAACCGGCCCGAATCGCGACCTGCATTCCGGCCACTTCGGAGGAGCGGTTGCCAATCCGGTCAATACGCTGTGTAAATTAATCGCCGGTATTCAGGATGAAAACGGACGTATCGTCATTCCCGGCTTTTATGATGACGTGGAAGAATTGTCGCCGGCAGAACGGGAAATGATCGCCCGCATCCCTTTCGACGAAGAAAAATACAAAGCCTCCATAGGAGTTAATGCCTTATACGGAGAAACGGGCTATTCTACGCTGGAACGCAACAGTTGCCGCCCGTCGTTCGATATTTGCGGCATTTGGGGAGGATATACCGGCGAAGGAAGCAAAACCGTGTTGCCGTCGAAAGCCTGTGCCAAAATGTCTACCCGCCTGGTTCCTCATCAGGACTACCGCAAGATAACGGAAATGATGGAGAAGTATATCGAAAGTGTTGCCCCCGACAACGTAACGGTAAAGATCCGCTCGACCCACGGCGGACAGGGATACGTTTGTCCGATAGATATTCCGGCTTACAAGGCGGCGGAGAAAGCGATGGAAACCGCCTTCGGCAAGAAACCGTTAGCCGTTCGCCGCGGAGGAAGTATTCCCATCATCGCCACATTTGAAGAAGTGTTGGGTTTGAAGACTATCCTGATGGGATTCGGCCTGGAAGAGAATGCGATCCATTCCCCGAATGAAAGTTGCCGTTTGGATTATTTCTATAAAGGAATCGAAACGGTTGCCGAATTTTACAGGGAGTTTCGATAGGATTTTTTCTATCTTATCCAACTTATCCAACATAAGCCGTACAGGAAGTTTACACACCTGTGCGGCTTTTTTTGATAGATAAGATACTGTTGTTACAACATGGCCGCCGCTTTTCGGATTTCCGCAAGGCGGGCAACAAAAGATTTATTGCTGCTTACCACCTGCATGTTGTATTTTGTCTGAATGTTTATCAGCGAATAGGCCGGAACTCCCAACGCAGCTTCAAACATCATGGCGGTTTCAACTGTAACCGGACGGCGTTCATTCAATATGTCGTTTAGAGTTTTATACGAAATTCCCATTTGTTTGGATAGCTTGCTTTGCGAAAGTTTGCGGTATTCTATCTCATCTTTCAATACTTCTCCCGGATGCGTGGGCTTATACCCGAATTTTATATTATTCATAAATCCTTTATTTATAATGGTTCGACAATTCTATGATATTACAAATGGTTACAACCGTTTCGGAAACAACCTGCGTGGTTTTAAATTCAATCCGGTATCGCTTGTCAACGCGGACAGATTGCAGTCCCTCTTTGTCGCCGCGCAGCTTTTCATAATGCAGGGAATTGTATGGAAAAATATCTTCCACACAATCTACTGATTCAAGAATATCGACCGTTTTCCTGTATTTTTCAATGATTTGCGGCTGAAAACGGTGTTTTTTGTCCGTTGTCTTTCCGGTGCAAAATAATTCTTCCAAATATTTTTTTTCAAACCTTATTACCATATCTATCCTTATAACATGGGCAAAGATAATATCCTTTCATTTATTCCACAAATGAAGTGGATGTTTTTCGGGGCAACTGCGTCAGGTGAAAAAATCATTTAGACGGCTTTCCAAAGGCAATTAGATGATTTTTAAAACCATTTAGATGACTTTGGAAAGGGAATTAGATGATTTTCGGAAGGTATTTAGCTTGTGAACATAAAAAAGGGGTTCCCTTGCGGAAACCCCTTCAACTTCGCTATGAATGTTCTTTTACCTTCTGATGCCTAATTCCTTAATGATGGCACGATAACGTGAAATGTCCACCTTGATCAGGTAATCCAACAGGCGGCGACGTTTACCTACCAGCATTTTCAGAGAACGGGCTGTGCCGAAATCTTTACGATTCTTTTTCAAATGCTCAGTCAGGTGAGCGATACGGAAAGTAAAAAGTGCGATCTGGCTTTCGGGTGAACCCGTGTCGGTCGTAGACTTTCCATACTTTTCAAACAATTCTTTTTTCTTTTCTGAATCTAAATACATGATTCTTGTTACTTTAATAAATTAATACTATGTTATTTAAGCGGGTGCAAATATATGACTTTAATTCAGAACAACAAGAGATTCGGTGTCTTTTCAGCAATTCTTTAGTAAATTGGGTATTTTCCCGCTTTCCTATCTTGCCGCGTAATGCGTCTGGTTTTCCACTACCTGTTTGAATGCCAACACACCGGCGCGGCTCAGCTCCACGTTCATTTCCTCTCCGCCGGGAAGGAACATCACCACTTCGTCGTCGCTTTCAAAACGAAGTATCTTTGTACTTTCGCCTTCCGCTTCAACGCTCCAACTTTTGTCCGAACTGTCGAATACCAGGTCGATTGCTTTCTCTTCTCCTTCCTTCTGAATACGGTATCCGTCGGTTTTTGTTTCCACGGTGTATACGCCATCGTCCGTTTTGACGGTTTCCACCTTGCCGGCATCTGCAACGGGGTTCTCTTCACCCCAAAATTCAATCGTATTGAGGATGAGCACATCGGCGGCTATGGCGATTTCATAAACCGGAACAATCCAGAATGCGATAAACACCAGTTCGTTTATGAATTTGGAGTCAATGTTTCTGTTCCAGTCCAAAAGTTTGTTGCTCAAACTGAAAGAACCGATACAGGACGAAAATAAAACACTGCTTGCCAGAGCTGCAACCATCAGTAAATTGAAACTTTTTCTCTTTTCCATAATAAATAATGTTTGTTTAGTAATAAATAATGGTGCAAAGATATAAATGTACGGGAATTACCCAATGCACAACGCATTAACAAATCGTTAAAAAGTGTTTCTATATATAGTACGCGCTCGTACTACCTATTCAACGGCGCCGTAGTATAGGTAGTACGAGCGCGTACTACCTATACCGGAGTTTGATACCCTTCCACATCCAGCGCCATGATATAGTCGTTCATATAATATCCGTTGCCGATGTGATGATCGCGGACGTCTATGACTTCAAATCCCAGATGTTTGTAGAAGCCAACGGCATTGTTTTCCCTGTTTACGTAAAGAATAACGGTAAAGGGCGACGAGTGACGAACCGTCTTCAGATAATCGATGCCCTGTTCTATTATATAACGCCCCATACCGGTTCCCTGCGCCCGGGGAAGGACGTAAATCTTTTGAAAGATGTACGTGCTTTCGTCTTTCTGCTCTATTGAAAGGTAGCCGGAAGGAGTATCACCGTCGTAAACGATGAAGAACGAAAACTCAGGTTCCGCTATTTGCTTTGCCAGATTTTCAGGTGAATACATCATCTCGAACATATATTCCAACTGCTCTTTCGAGAGTATCCGGCCGTAAGTGTTTTCCCATACCTGCGACGCCAAATCATTAATCAGAAAGCGATCGCTCATGTTTGCTTTTCGTATTGTGAACATATTTATATTGTTTTAACTAAACAAAAGTAACAAAAAATAGGGTAATAATTGAAAACTATTAACTTTGTAGGCGTAAAACTTACTAAATCACATAATACTAACTGAAATAATACAAATTAAACATATTCGAGATGGATACAAAGATTCAGGAATTGACTGACAAAATTTACCGTGAAGGTGTGGAAAAAGGCAATGAAGAGGCAAAACGCATCATAGACGATGCCAATTCGCAAAAGGAATCTATTCTTGCCGGAGCACAAAGTGAAGCAAAACAGATTCTTGCAGATGCGGAGAAAAAATCCGCCGAGCTGAAAAAGAATACGGAAGCGGAACTGAAATTGTTTGCGAACCAGGCTTTGGAGGCCTTGAAGAGTGAAGTAGCCAATCTAATAACCGGCGAGATTACATCATCCAACGTAAAGGCTGCTGTTAGCGACAAGGATTTTATGCAAAAGGTTATTCTCGAAATGGCAAAAGAATGGGCTGAAACAGGAGCGCTGACTGTTCAGGCCTCGAATGCGAAAGAACTGTCCGCCTATTTCGAATCCAATGCCAAAGAATTGTTGAATAAAGGTGTCAAGATAGAAAAGGTGAGCGGAAAAGACGCATCCTTTGCCATTATTCCTGCCGACGGTTCCTACAAAGTCACCTTTGGTGAAGAAGAATTTATCACTTTCTTCAAGGAATTTCTCCGTCCTCAACTGATAGAAATGCTGTTCTGATCATGAGTAAGTATTATTACCTGATTGCAGGACTTCCCAACATCTCACCGGACGACAGTAAGATGCCGTTTTCCGTTGGTGAATTTCGGGAAGAACTGAACGTCATGCTGACTGAAAAAGACCGAAAACTGCTCGATCTGTTCTTTCTTAAATACGACAACCGGAACTTGCTCGATCTGCTTCAAAATCAGCAGAAGGAAAGAGATCCGCGGGGAAGATTTTCCGATTCCGATTTTAAGGAGGTTCTTTCCGCTTTAAGGGAAGACGAAAAGATCCCTCAAAAAGCTGTGCCGGAATACATGATCGCTTTTATGCAGGTTTATCTGGCGGAGGAAGACAAGGATACGGAAAAGGATAAAAGTATTTCATGGGAAGACCGGTTGGCAGGACTGTATTATGATTACGCGATGAAGAACAGCAACAGCTTCATCGCCGGCTGGTATGAATTGAATCTGAACATAAATAATGTATTGACGGCGATTACCGCCCGCAAATACAATCTGGACAAATCCCTTTATATCGTTGGAAACAATGAAATAGCACAAACGTTGCGCACTTCCAATGCCCGCGATTTCGGTTTGGGCGACTCGGTAGACTACCTTCCGGGATTGCAGCGGATCGCCGAAGAAACAGACTTGCTGTCGCGGGAGAAAAAGTTAGACCGGTTGAAATGGTTTTGGCTGGAAGACGAAACATTCTTTAAAACATTTGACGTGGAAAGCGTATTTGCCTATATGCTTAAACTCGAAATGATTGAACGCTGGGCATCGCTCGACATGGCCGCAGGGGAAAAGACTTTCCGCGAACTGATCGGAGAGATGAAAAAGGGAAGCGACAGCGCATTGGGTGAATTTAAAAGGAACAATACAAAATAAATTATGGCTACGAAAGGAACAGTAAGAGGAATCGTATCCAATTTGGTGACCGTCGAGGTGGACGGGCCGGTTTCTCAAAATGAAATTTGTTACATTTCCGTCGATGGAGTAAAACTAATGTCGGAGGTGATCAAGGTTATCGGAAAGAATGCTTTCGTTCAGGTTTTTGAAAGTACGCGCGGAATGCGGGTAGGCGACAAAGCCGAGTTCGAAGGGCACATGCTTGAAGTAACCCTTGGGCCGGGAATGTTATCACGAAATTACGACGGTCTGCAAAACGACCTGGATAAAATGGACGGTGTTTTCCTTAAACGGGGTAATTACACCTACGCACTGGATAATGATAAGAAATGGAACTTCAAACCAATCGCCCGGGCAGGAGATAAGGTGATTGCCGGAGATTGGTTAGGCGAAGTGGATGAAAACTTCCAACCCCATAAAATTATGGTTCCGTTTGTTTTCAAAGGGACTTACACCGTGAAAAGTGTGGCAGCCGAAGGCGAATATACGATTGTGGATGATATTGCAGTCCTCACCAACGAACAGGGCGAAGACATCAAAGTAAACATGATCCAGAAATGGCCGGTGAAGAAGGCGGTTACCTGTTACAAAGAAAAACCGCGTCCGTTCAAATTGCTGGAAACCGGCGTTCGTACGATGGATACGCTTAATCCGATCGTGGAAGGCGGTACGGGATTTATCCCCGGCCCTTTCGGAACGGGTAAGACTGTATTGCAACACGCCATTTCCAAACAGGCCGAAGCAGACATAGTGATTATAGCCGCCTGCGGCGAACGTGCGAATGAGGTGGTGGAAATCTTTGCCGAATTTCCGCATCTTACCGATCCGCATACCGGGCGCAAATTAATGGAGCGTACAATTATTATAGCAAATACTTCCAACATGCCGGTGGCTGCCCGTGAAGCTTCCGTTTACACGGCGATGACACTGTCCGAGTATTACCGGAGCATGGGATTGAAAGTGTTATTGATGGCCGACTCTACATCCCGCTGGGCGCAGGCTTTGCGCGAGATGTCCAATCGCCTGGAAGAACTTCCCGGGCCGGATGCTTTCCCGATGGACTTGTCGGCAATCATCGCCAACTTCTATGCGCGCGCCGGATATGTGGAATTGAATAACGGCAAATCAGGTTCGGTCACTTTCATCGGCACGGTATCTCCCGCCGGAGGAAACCTGAAAGAACCGGTAACGGAAAACACAAAGAAAGTAGCCCGCTGTTTCTATGCGCTGGAGCAGGATCGTGCGGACAAAAAACGTTATCCGGCTGTGAATCCGATCGATAGTTACTCCAAATATCTGGAATATCCCGAATTTCAGGAATACATTGCCAAACATATTTCCCCGACTTGGATCGACAAGGTAAACGAATGCAAGACCCGCATGTTGCGCGGAAAGGAAATCTCCGAACAGATCAATATCCTTGGCGACGACGGTGTGCCTGTGGAATACCATGAAACATTCTGGAAATCGGAATTGATTGACTTCGTAATCCTGCAACAGGATGCGTTCGACGACGTGGATTCGGTAACTTCACTGGAACGTCAGGAATACATGCTCGACAAGATCGTGGATATTTGCAATAAAGATTTCCATTTTGAAAACTTCAATGATGTATCCGATTATTTCAAGAAAATGATCAACATACTGAAACAGATGAACTACTCGGAATTTAAGAGTGATAAGTTTAACCGGTTTAATGAAGAACTCGACGGGCACATTAAACTGTCAATTAAATAAAACAAGTTTTTTATGAAGGCTTTTCAAAAGATATTTACAAAGATTACCCAGATTACGAAAGCGACCTGTTCGTTGAAAGCAACAGGAGTAGGATATGACGAGCTGGCTTCGGTAGACGGAAAGTTAGCCCAGGTAGTAAAGATCATGGGCGATGAAGTGACCTTGCAGGTGTTTTCCGGTACGGAAGGTATTCGCACCAATGCGGAAGTCGTATTTATGGGAAAGGCTCCTGCACTGAAAGTAGGAGATCAGTTGGCCGGACGTTTCTTCAACGCTTACGGCGAACCGATAGACGGCGGGCCTGTTCCGGAAGGAATAGAAACGGAGATCGGAGGCCCTTCCGTAAATCCGGTACGGCGAGAACAACCGTCCGAACTGATCGCGACAGGTATTGCCGGTATCGACTTGAACAATACGCTGGTAACAGGACAGAAGATTCCTTTCTTTGCCGACCCCGACCAGCCTTTCAATCAGGTGATGGCTATGGTTGCCCTGCGTGCGCAGTCGGACAAGATTATACTCGGTGGAATGGGTATGACCAACGACGACTACCTTTTCTTTAAGAATACATTCAGCAACGCAGGAGCGCTCGACCGCATCGTAAGTTTTATCAATACGACCGAAGACCCTTCGGTGGAACGTATCCTGGTGCCCGACATGGCATTGACGGCAGCCGAATATTTCGCCGTGCAAAAGAATGAAAAGGTGCTGGTGCTGCTGACCGACATGACTAACTACGCCGATGCTTTGGCGATCGTGTCCAACCGTATGGATCAAATTCCGTCCAAAGACTCCATGCCGGGGTCTATCTATTCGGATTTGGCCAAGATATACGAGAAAGCAGTGCAGTTTCCCGATGGCGGTTCAATCACGATCATTGCCGTGACTACCCTTTCCGGAGGAGATATTACCCATGCGGTGCCCGACAATACCGGTTACATTACGGAAGGACAGCTTTATTTGCGCCGCGACAGCGATATTGGTAAAGTAATCGTAGACCCGTTCCGCAGCCTTTCCCGCCTGAAACAGTTGGTAACGGGAAAGAAAACGCGCGAAGACCATCCGCAGGTGATGAATGCCGCCGTACGTCTTTACGCCGACGCAGCCAATGCAAAGACCAAATTGGAAAACGGTTTCGACCTGACCGATTACGACAACCGTACACTGGCATTCGCGAAAGACTATTCGGACAAACTGTTGGCCATCGACGTAAATCTGGACACGACCGACATGCTGAACGTTGCATGGAACCTCTTCGGCGAATATTTCTCCCCTGCCGAAGTAAATATCAAACAGGAACTTGTAGACAAATACTGGAAGTAATGGCTATCAAGTTTCAATATAACAAGACATCGCTTCAGCAGTTGGAAAAAAACCTGAAGATGCGCGAGCGTTCCCTCCCTACGATAAAGAGTAAGGAAAGCGCATTGCGTCTGGAGGTGAAGAGAACCAAGGATGAAGCGAAGGAGTTGGAACTTCAGCTGGAGAATGAGATTTTAGGTTATCAAGGCATGGTAGCCTTGTGGAATGAATTTACTCCCGAATTGATTGAGGTGAAAGACGTTTCTCTTTCTTCCCGTAAATTCGCCGGAGTATTGGTTCCCGTGCTGGATGAGGTGAAATTTGATGTTAAGCCTTACAGTCTGTTTAATACCCCTTCCTGGTATACCGAAGGCATCGAATTGCTGAAACAATTAGCTCGGACAGGTATTGAAGCGGAGTTTGCGGGAATGAAGTTGGAGTTATTGGAACATGCACGGAAGAAAACCACTCAGAAAGTAAATCTTTTCGAGAAGGTACAGATTCCGGGCTATAAGGATGCGATCCGAAAAGTGAAACGATACATGGAAGACGAAGAAAGTCTTTCCAAAGCTTCACAGAAGATCATGCGGACTAATCTGGAAAAACGTAAGGAAGAGGAGGCTGTGTCATGATAATACCCATGAGAAAATACGCCTTTATGGTGTATCATAAGGAATACACACAGTTCCTTTCCGATTTGCGCGGGCTTGGAGTGGTGCACGTAAAGGAAACCAAATCAATTGCGGATTTCGACGACCTGCAAAAGATGGTAGCGGAACGCAAACGTGTGGACACCCTAATCCGTCTATTCGAGAAACTGAACGGCGAACGGAAAGACGTACAGTCGCCGGAACCTGCCCGCGACACGGACAAGACCGAAGGAATGGCGTTGGTTCAAGCGATAGAAAACGTTCAGGAAGAAAAAGCGAAACTCACCGTCAGGAAGCAGGCCGTGCTGAAAGACCTCGACTATATGGAGATATGGGGCGACTTCGAGATGGAAACGGTGCGCCGGTTGAAGCAAAGCGGCTACGTGGTTTCCTTCTTCTCCTGTCCCACGTCCAAATACGAACCGTCGTGGGCCGAAGAATACAATGCGTTTTTGGTAAACAATTTCCAGTCGGTGTCCTATTTCGTGACGGTAACCAAAGGAGAGCAGGCTATTGATATAGATGCCGAACGCGCCAAAATGCCGGAAATGGGACTTGCCGAATTGCATCGCGAATACGAAGCAATCAACGAAAGTATCCGCCGGAACGACGAAAGGATGCAGTTGCTGGCCGTTGCCGAATGCAATACGCTGAAAGAACTGGACAAAAAGCTGGAAGACGAATTCAATCTCGCCAACGTTTTGGTTCAATCCGATAAACATGCCGCCGACAAGCTGATGTTTCTCGAAGGCTGGACTACGGTGGATCACGTGCAGAATCTTGAAAAGGAGTTAGACGCTAAAGGTTATTTCTTCCGCCAACTCGAAATACAGGATGAAGACAAGGTGCCTATCAAGTTGAAAAACAACAAATACGCGAAGCTCTACGAGCCGATCACGAATATGTATTCCCTGCCCAATTACGGCGAACTCGATCCGACGCCTTTCCTGGCTCCGTTCTTCATGCTGTTCTTCGGGCTGTGCTTCGGCGACGGCGGATACGGTTTGATCATACTCCTGCTGTGTACGTTGCTGAAGAAGAAGGTAAGCGATTCGATGAAACCCTATCTTTCCCTGTTCCAGTGGCTGGGCGGAATGACGGTGATAGTCGGCGCCCTGACCGGTTCATTCTTTGGGATCGCGTTGGTAGACCTTCCGCAGTTTCAGGCGCTGAAAGACTACATCCTGAGCAGCGACAACCTGATGACACTGTCCGTTATAATCGGTATCGTCCACATCCTCTACGCAAAAACGATCGGAGCGTACAAGATCAAACTGCAACGCGGATTGAAATACAGCATCGCCTCGTTTGCCTGGGTGTTTATCATCGCAGCGATGATTTGCATATTCGGGCTGCCGGCGCTGGATGTTCACATACCCGACAGGGCTGTATATATATTATATGGTATAGCAGCCGTTGGAGGCGTGGTGGCGCTGTTCTACAATTCGCCGGGGAAAAACATCATCCTCAACTTCTTTTCCGGACTGTGGAACACCTACAATACCGTGTTCGGTCTGCTGGGCGACGTGCTTTCGTACATCCGTCTGTTTGCCGTAGGATTAACGGGAACCATCCTGGGAGGGGTGTTCAATTCGCTGGCCATATCGATGACCGAAAGCCTGCCGGGTGCGGCGCGCTTCATCGCTATGCTACTTATCCTTTTAGTCGGACACGGGCTTAACTTCGGGCTTTGCATGATTAGTTCCCTGGTGCATCCCATCCGCCTGATCTTTGTAGAATATTATAAAAACTCAGACTTTGAAGGAGGAGGCACGGCCTACGTTCCTTTCAAAAAAGCATAAAACAAGAATAACAGTAAAATAATTTAAAAACACAATTTATTATGGAACCTATTTTATTAGCTTACATTGGTATCGGTTTAATGACAGGATTAGCTTTCATCGGCAGTGCTTACGGAGTAACAATCTGTGGTAATGCCGTAGTCGGCGCGATGAGAAAAAATCCGGATGCAATGGGACTTTACATCGGATTGAGCGCACTTCCCAGTTCGCAGGGGCTGTATGGCTTCGTCGGCTACTTCATGTTGCAGGGATTTTTAGTTCCCGAGATCACCATGTTCAACGCATGTGCGATCTTCGGAGTAGCAGCGATGATGGGATTTGCCGCCTTTTATTCTGCAATCCGTCAGGCCGGAGTTTGCGCGAACGGAATCCAGGCGATAGGCGCCGGTCACAACGTATTTGCCGCAACCATGGTAATGGCCGTATTCCCCGAACTGTACGCCATCCTTGCATTGCTTGTTGTGATTCTGTCATCGTTCACATTCCCGGTGTAAACA
>JAITVG010000112.1 GCA_031285925.1 Tannerellaceae bacterium | reverse complement strand
CCGGTCGGCGTGGGAAGGAAACGGTCTACTTCCGGAAGTTTCAGCGGCAACTTGTCCAAAGGCAACATTTGCGGCAAGCCGTCGGCATCATAATAGACGGGAAACGGTTCGCCCCAATAGCGCTGGCGACTAAAGATCGCATCCCGCAGGCGGTAGTTTACCTTTACCTTGCCCAGCCTCTTTTCTTCCACGTAAGCTTTCGTTTTCGCAATGGCTTCCTTTACTTCCAGCCCATTCAGTACCAATCCTCCCTCAATGCCCTTACCCATTTGCGGAGAGTTCATCATGATACCTTCTTTGGCATCGAAACTTTCTTCCGATACGTCGCATCCTTCGATCAGAGGGACGATGGGCAGATTGAAATGTTTCGCAAAAGCATAGTCGCGGCTGTCGTGCGCCGGAACCGCCATGATTGCTCCCGTTCCGTATCCTGCAAGCACATAATCGCTGATCCATACGGGGATGGCTTCGCCGGTCAACGGATTGATCGCGTATGAACCGGAGAAGACGCCGGTCACTTTCCTGTCGGCGATACGTTCGCGTTCGGTTTTCTTTTTGGTTGCTTTTTTATAGGCTTCCACTTCTTCCCGCTGTTCCGGGGTAGTAAGCATGTCGGTCAATTCGCTTTCGGGCGCCAATACCATGAAGGTGACACCAAAGATCGTGTCGGCTCGGGTGGTGAAGACGGTAAAGCACCTCTCCCCCGTCCCCTCTCCACAAGAGAGGGGGGATGGGATAGCTTCGAGATGATTCTTGATTTTTTTTGCTACATGGGATGGAGAGGCTAATACCTCTTTATTGGTAAAGCGAATTACACTGAAGCCGTTGTCGTTTAAAATTTCCGTGCGTAATTGATCTTTTTCCTTTTGTTCGGGAGTAGAATGTATTCCTCCATCAATCTCAATAATTACAGATTTTTCCAAATTGATAAAGTCTGCAATGTAACCATTTACGATATGTTGCCTTCTTATTTTATAATCAATTTTTCCGGCTCTTAATTCCTGCCACAATAAATCTTCCGCCTCAGTTTGATTTGAACGATACTCCTTGGCTATATCGATTAATAATTTCCAGTTTCGAGAATCAGTAGTATTCTTAAATTTCCCTTTAGGATTCTCATCCCCCCTCTCTTGTGGATCAATGGTTTTTGTAAAATACCCTTTGGCATTCTCATCCCCCCTCTCTTGTGGAGAGGGGTTGGGGGAGAGGTTGAATATAATCTCCGCCCCTTCGCTCCTGCCTATCCAGTTGCGTTGGGTTTCTTTCAGCGATTCGGTCCAGTCGATGCTTTCCAGTCCGTCCAATAGCCGCTGCGCATAAGCAGATACGCGAAGACACCATTGGCGCATTATCTTTTGTTCCACCGGATAACCGCCCCGTTCGGAAACGCCGTTGATCACTTCGTCGTTCGCCAACACGGTGCCCAGGGCGGCACACCAGTTTACCATCGTATCGCCCAGATAGGCGATACGGAAGTCTAACAGTATTTCCTGTTTTTCCCTGTCGTTCTTATCTCGCCATTCTTCGGCCGTGAACGTATATTTACCTCCGTTGGCAACGTTAAGCCCTCCTTCTGTTCCGGAATGTTCGAAAGATTGGATCAGTTCTTCGATCGGGCGTGCCTGTTTCGTGTCGTTGCAGTAGTAACTGTTGAACATTCGGATAAAAGCCCATTGCGTCCAGTGGTAATATTCCGGCTCGGATGTACGGACTTCGCGGCTCCAGTCGAACGAGAAACCTATTTTATCCATTTGCCCGCGATAGCGTTCTATATTTTTATTGGTAGTGATGGCCGGGTGTTGTCCGGTCTGGATTGCGTACTGTTCGGCAGGCAAACCGTAGGCGTCGTATCCCATCGGGTGCAACACGTTAAATCCTTGCAGCCTTTTATATCTGGAATAAATATCGGAAGCTATATATCCGAGCGGATGCCCCACATGCAATCCCGCCCCCGACGGGTAAGGAAACATGTCCAACACATAGTATTTTGGCTTACTTTTGTCTTCCGTTACTTTATAAACTTCATTGTCTTTCCAGCACTTCTGCCATTTCTTCTCAATTGCCTTGAAATTGTATTCCATTTTCGTTTTTATTCTCTAAATACAACAATATGGGGATGCTTCGTTCGCGCATAAACCCTCATTTACAGCGTGCAAAGGTAGTTATTTATTTCATGTTTTTCGGGGCTAAATCTTATTTTGAGGTGCTAACCCTCGCGCGCGTATATATATATGGTATCCGGATCAGAATCGAAGATTAGGAATATCCTCAAAATAGTATAGATAGTACGAGCGCGTACTACCTATAGTACGGCGCCGTTGTATAGGTACTACGAGCGCGTACTATATATAGAAACACTTTTTAACAACTTATTAATACGTTGTATATTTGTGTGTTAGGCTTATTTCTTCCTTAATCCTGCCGCACTTGTTTTTTTATCCGATTTTTGCCAACGGATATGTATATGTATATATATTTGTACCCTTCTAAAAAATACGCAGACAATGAACTTTTATGAAAAACTTTCCGGCCGCATTCATATAAGAGATATACATGAGGTACTTCTTTATGTAGAAGGAAATAATGAGCGGAAACAAAAGTTATACGAACTGGCCTGTCATAAAGAGGACACGGTGGCCTATCATGCGCTGTGGGTTTTTACTCATTTCGACCAAAAGGAAAGCGAATGGCTGGCCGCCAAACAGGACGAACTGATCGACAGTGTGTTGCAATGCGAACATCCGGGCAAACGGCGTTTACTGCTGAATATACTTTTTAAACAGACGTTTGCCAACCCTCCGCGGGTGGATTTCCTTGACTTCTGCCTGAAACGGATGCTTTCCAAAGAGGAACTGCCCGGAGTGCAGAGCCTTTGCATGAAACTGGCGTATGCACTTTGCCGGACAATCCCCGAACTGTTGCAGGAATTTAAAGCCACGCTGGATATTATGGAAACTGATCTGCTCCCCACTTCCATGCGGACGGTTCGGAAAAATGTGCTGAAAGCAATGAATTAATGAATTATTACTATGTTTGCACTCGATTTTAAAAACACGTAATGAGTATGCAAACGAATTTAGTTATAGTAGAGTCGCCCGCAAAAGCCAAGACCATTGAAAAATTCCTGGGAAAAGACTATAAAGTGCTTTCCAGCTACGGGCATATTCGCGATTTAAGTGCAAAAGGTTTCGGAATTGATTTCGAGCATGATTATGCACCGGATTATGTTATTCCGACGGAAAAGAAAAAAGTTGTGACCGAACTGAAAAACGCGGCAAAGAAAGCCGGTATGGTTTGGCTCGCATCCGATGAAGACCGCGAAGGAGAGGCCATCTCCTGGCATTTGGCTGAAGCATTGGAACTGAAGCCCGAAAATACGAAACGTATCGTTTTTCATGAAATAACTAAAACGGCTATCCTTCATGCCATAGAAACTCCCCGCGATATAAACATCGACCTGGTGAATGCGCAGCAGGCACGCCGTGTGCTCGACCGTATTGTGGGATTCGAACTTTCGCCGGTGTTGTGGAAAAAGGTCAGGCCGTCGTTGTCGGCCGGGCGCGTGCAATCGGTTGCTGTAAGGTTGATTGTAGACAGAGAAAGGGAAATCAATGAATTTGTTGCCGAAGCGGTCTTCCGGGTATCTGCCGAATTTATATTGCCCGACGGCACCACCCTCCTCAAAGCGGAGCTTAACCGGCGCTTCAAGGAAAAAAGCCGGGTGATAGCCTTCCTGGAATCGTGTAAAGATGCACACTTCACCATCGAGGGAATAACCAGAAAACCGACACGCAAGTCGCCGGCCCCTCCTTTTACTACCTCCACACTGCAACAGGAAGCTGCCCGCAAACTCGGATTCTCCGTATCCCAAACGATGAGCGTAGCCCAACGGCTATACGAATCCGGCCATATCACCTACATGCGTACGGATTCGGTCAATCTGAGCGACCTGGCTTTGGGCACGGCGAAAGAAACGATAGAGAAAGAGTACGGCGAAAAATATTACAAGTTCCGCCGCTATCAAACAAAAAGCAAAGGAGCGCAGGAAGCCCATGAGGCCATTCGCCCTACCTATATAAACCGGGCGGAGATCGGCGAGGGTGTGCAGGAAAACAAACTGTACAGCCTGATACACAAAAGGACTGTCGCCTCTCAAATGGCCGATGCGGAACTGGAAAGGACGACTATCACGATTGCGATCGGTGGCAATGAGGAAGAAAAGTTTACGGCAACCGGAGAGGTGATTACTTTCGAGGGCTTCCTTCAGGTGTATCACGAAAGCAACGACGATGAGAACGAAAAAGAAAACGGAAACGGACTGTTGCCCCCTGTCAATGCAGGCGAGGTGCTGACGGTGAAAGAGATCGCAGCTACGGAACGTTTCACCCAGCGGCCGGCACGCTACACGGAGGCCAGCCTTGTGCGCCGTATGGAAGAACTCGGCATCGGGCGCCCCTCCACCTACGCGCCTACCATTCAAACGATACAGAACAGGGAGTATGTGATCAGGGGTGACAGGGAAGGGACGGAGCGTTCGTTTGAAACAATTACGCTCGCCAAAGGCGTCATCAAGGAAAAGACGAAAAGTGAAACGGTAGGTTCCGACCGGAACAAACTGCTTCCTACCGATATTGGGATTGTGGTGAATGATTTCCTGATGGAGAATTTCCCGGACATACTGGAATATAATTTCACGGCAAACGTGGAAAAAGACTTCGACGCAATTGCCGAAGGGCGGTTGGTTTGGACAAAAGCTATTGATGATTTCTACAAGTTTTTCCATCCGCAGGTGGAAGAAGTGAAAGCATCGCGCACGGTAACGGGGCATAAGGTAGGCGCGCGCGAATTGGGCAACGATCCCAAAAGCGGTAAGCCGGTATTCGCAAAGATCGGCCGCTTCGGCCCTATTGTTCAGTTGGGCGTGGTCAATCCGGAAGATACGGATGCGCCCAAACCTCAATTCGCATCTTTGGTGAAGGGACAGTCCATCGACACAATCACGCTGGAGGAAGCCTTGAAGTTGTTCGAACTTCCGCGAACAGTCGGCGAATACAAGGGTAGCGAAATGGTTGCTTCCGTTGGTCGCTTCGGCCCTTTTATCCGCTACGACAAGAAGTTTATTTCCATACCGAAAGCCCTGAACCCGCTGACCATATCCCCGGAAGAAGCAATCGCCCTGATCGAAGAGAAACAGCGCAAGGACGAACAGCGTTTTATCAGGAAGTTTGAAGGCGATCCGGAAATAGAAATCCTCAACGGCCGCTTCGGCCCGTATATTACCTGCAAGGGGAAAAACTACAACATCCCCCGTACCATGACCGTTAAGCCGGAGGATTTGACCTTGGAGGAAATAACGAAAATCATTGAAGACGCCGACAAAAACCCTTCCCCGGCAAGAAAAAGAAAGCCATCTAAAACCTCCCGCACGAAGTAACGCGGAGGTTTTGTGTTCGCTCGCTTTAATAAACCATTAATAATTAACAATTAGCAGCGCTATTTTATTTACTTTTGTCGCATCAGGTTGTAAACTCTTCATAATTAAATAAGAATATGGCACATAAAGAGAAAATAGATTATTTGCTGCTTGATATACAGGAACTGGGGCAAAAGGTTGCAAATATGCGCGAAGCGGAAATATATCCGGTGTCTTTCTTCAGTCAATCGTTTGAACTTGCGCATAAAATCCTGACCGATCTTCACAAGCTGGAAGCCGCTCAATTGAAAGACCTCAGTCTTCAGATGGAAGAACATCGTTCACTCCTTTCCGCCATGCCGGCACAAAAAGCTGAGAAAGAAGAGGAAGCTGAGAAAGAAGAACCGGCAGTTGATGAAAATACAACCCCGAAAGCGGTAGAAGTGCCGGAAGCAGTTATGCCGCCTGTGTCCGTGTCCGTATCCGTACAGAAACCGAATGGAGGCAAAGCGTCGGTATCGCTCAATGAGATTCTTGAAAAGAAAAATCTATCCGACTTCCGTAAAGCATTCAGCCTGAACGACCGCTTTCGTTTTCGCAGAGAGCTTTTCGGAGGCAACGAAGAGCGCATGAACACAACGATAAGCGCACTTAACGAACTGCACTCCTACGAAGAATCCGTCGCTTTCCTGCATAACGAATTGCAATGGAATGTGGAAGATGAAGCCGTTGCAGACTTCCTGAAGTTTATAGAAAAACGTTTCATGTAGCACTTATGGCCAAGCTGATAGTCGTTCCTACTCCCGTCGGAAACTTGGAAGATATGACTTTTAGGGCTGTCAGGGTATTGAAAGAAGCCGATCTCATTCTGGCCGAAGATACGCGAACGACCGGTTTTCTGCTTAAACACTTTGAGATTCAAAACCGGATGCAGTCCCATCACAAGTTTAACGAACATAAAGCCGTAGAACAAATCGTGGCGCGCATCAAAGCGGGAGAAACAATAGCCTTGGTGTCCGACGCCGGCACTCCGACTATTTCCGATCCCGGTTTTCTGTTAGTCCGCGAATGTGTACGCAACGGCGTGGAAACGGAATGTCTTCCGGGCGCCACCGCCTTTGTTCCGGCGCTTGTAGTATCCGGTTTGCCTAACGATAGCTTTTGCTTCGAGGGATTTCTTCCCCGGAAAAAAGGAAGACAAACACGTTTGAAAGAATTGGCGCGCGAAACCCGTACGATGATTTTCTACGAATCGCCTTACCGGTTGGTCAAAACGCTTTCCCAATTCGCCGAGTATATGGGAGCGGAACGGCAGGTTTCCGTGTCGCGCGAAATTTCCAAAATATATGAAAGCACGATACGGGGTTCGGTGGAGGATGTAATAAATCACTTCACGCTGAACGAGCCTAAAGGGGAAATCGTTATCATTTTGGGCGGACTTCCCGCAATGGAGAATAAATCCGGAAAAACGGAACATGATAATTCAATGTATGAATAACTAACTAAATAAATAGATGTATATGAAAAAAGTAGTATTGATCAGCCTTGGCGTAATAACACTGTTGGCTTCGTGTGTGCAGAATTCAAAAGAATACAAGCAGATGAAAGCCGAGAACGACTCGCTGAAAATAGAAAGTGCGCGCAATACGGCGGAATTTAACGACATGCTTACGATCCTGAATGAAGTGGAAGACGACATCAATTCGATCCGCGAAGCCGAAAACTATCTGAGCTATCAAAGCACGGGCGGAGAACTTACCCCTTCCAAGCGGGAACAAATCAAACAAAACATGCAACTGATCACGCAAACACTGAAGAAAAACAAACAGCAGATCAGTGAACTTGAAGACAAACTGAATAAAAGCAACATCAATTCGGGCGCATTGCGCAGAACCATCGAACGCCTCAATTCGGAAATGGATCAGAAGGCATTGATGATTGCCAACCTGCAAGAGGAATTGGCCAACAAGAATGTGCGTATTCAGGAGCTGGACGAAATGATCTCCACACTGAACGAAGATGTGGAAGTGCTGTCGGCAACTACCGCTCTCCAAACCGAATCCCTGCAAGCACAGGATAAGGAATTGCATACGGCGTATTACTGTTTCGGAACCGCTAAAGAACTGAAAGAGCAGAAGATCCTCACGGGCGGCGGCCTGTTCTCCAAGTCTAAAGCATTGGATGGTGATTTCAACCGTGAATATTTTATGTCTATCGATATCCGCGAAACAAAGGAAATCCGCCTTTTTGCAGAGAAAGCCAATCTGCGTACCAATCATCCGGAAGGAACTTACGAATTTATTAAGGATGAAGACGGAAATCTGACGCTCAAGATCATAAACGAAAACCTATTCTGGAGTCTTGGAAGGTATTTGGTGATCCAGATCAGTTAAATGATTTTTTACGACAGGATGCGTTGGCTATCTGATAACGATACTGTCAATCACATCCGCGCCGGCGTGCCTGTTCAGGTTTTTCACCAAACGTTCGCGGGAAAGATTTAATTCATTGCGAAGAACCGAAGAAGAAATGGACACATACAGTATCCTGTTCTTCACGTAGAGATTGCGGGTGTAGCGCATCACCATCTCGCCCAGTACTTCCGTCCAGGCATGTTCGATGCGGGTTTCGTGGATTCTCTGTTGCAAGTGTTTGTTCTCTTCCAGAAAATCGCGGATAACTTCACCTATCGTTTGTGAGTTTTTCCGTTTCATAAGGAATGATCCAGTGGGGTTACCATACCCTGCTTCACTTCAAACAGGGAATAATCATGGTGTATCGTCGTCAGAATCTCATCCAGATACTTCCGGTTGGTATCGGTAATAAATATCTGACCGAAGCGATTGCCGCTGACCAATTGAATGATTTGTTCCACCCGTGCGGCATCCAGCTTGTCGAATATATCGTCCAGCAGCAGGATCGGGATCGTGGAACCTTTGTCTGCCAGAAAAGCGAACTGAGCCAGTTTCAAAGCAATCAGATAGGTTTTGTTCTGTCCCTGCGAACCGGTACGGCGGATTAGGCTATGTTCCAGCGTCATCTCCAGTTCATCCTTATGAACGCCGACGGAAGTATATCCCAGTATGCGATCTCTTTCCCGGTTCTCCTTCAACAGAGAAAGCAAATTGCCTGTTGCAACTTTAGAAATATAAGCAAGTTCTACCTGTTCGGCCGACCCTGATATGGCCTGATAGTAAGAATTAAACAGAGGTGTGAACTCTCCGATCAACAGTTTTCGCTTTTCATGGATAACACATCCATACCTGTCTAACTGCATTTCCAGAATATCATACAGAGAATCATCGCCCGGTTGCCCTCGCAGCAAAGAATTTCGCTGAAGCAAAGCCTTGTTGTAAGAAATCAAAGCCTGCAAATAGGATTTATCGTGTTGCGAAATTACAAGATCCATGAATCGGCGACGCTCTTCGCTTCCGCCCTGGATCAGCACGGCATCGGCCGGTGAAACCATAACCAGGGGCAACAGTCCGATATGTTCCGACAATTTATCGTACTCCTTTTTATTCCGCTTAAACTGTTTCCGCTGCGACCGGCGAATGGCGCAGAAAATATCCTCTGTCCGTTCTCCGGAAAGATATTCTCCCTGTATGACACAATACTCTTGTTCGTTGCGGATTATCTGACTGTCGGAAGTATGTAAATGACTTTTGGAGAAGGAAAGATAATAAATCACGTCGAGAAGGTTCGTTTTCCCCATTCCGTTATTGCCGAAAAAGCAATTCATCTTGGGAGAAAAGGAAATTTCCGCTTGAGGTATATTCTTGTAATTAAGAATGGAGAGCTTATTTAATATCATCTGCGATGCGATTAGATGTACAAAATTAAAAAATATAGTTGTATATATAGTTTATTTGACAAAAAAAACTACTTTTGCGCTTTGAATTGCCGGGGGTACCCCGATATAGAAAAAAATTAAAACAAAAACATATTATACGACGTATGGCTACGAATAAAAAGAAAGGAACACAAGCCGAAGCGGAAGTGGGAGAAATCATTTCCAGATCCGAACAATTTATTGAAAAGTATTCAAAGCATCTCATGTATGCAATATTGGGTATTGCAGTTGTTGTGGCTATTATCATGGGAATCAGGCACGGTTATCTTATACCGCGCGAAGACCGGGCGGCGGTAGCCCTGTTTAAAGGAGAACAATATTTTGCCCGCGACTCTTTCGCACTTGCGCTAAACGGTAATGGCGCCGACTTCAACGGTTTTGTATCCATAGTCGAACAATACGGAAACACAAAAGCCGGCAATTTGGCCAAAGCCTACACCGGTATCTGTTATTACAGGACGGGAGAACTTGATCTGGCAATGAAGAGCCTGAAGTCATTTAAAAGCAGAGATAACATGATATCTCCGGCTATTGTCGGATTGATTGGGGATTGCTACGTTAATATGGGACAAACCGGAGAAGGTATCCCTTACTTTGAAAAGGCGGCTAATGCGGCAGACAATAATTTGATCAGTCCTGCTTATCTGAAGAAGGCAGGTATAGCTTATGAAAGTCTTGGACAGTATCAGAATGCCGAAAAGGCGTATACTGTTATTAAGGAAAAATATAGCACCTCTGTTGAAGCCGGTGATATCGATAAATATATCACGCGTGCTAAACTGTTGGCGAAATAATGGCAACAGCATATCAAAATCTATCCGTTTACGATTTCAACAGTGTCCCCGACGCATCGGAGATGAATGTGGGTATTGTAGTTGCCGAATGGAATAAAAGCATTACGGAAAAACTACTGGAAGGCGCATGCAACACATTGGAAAGACACGGGGTGATGGAGAAGAATATTGTTGTCGGTCGAGTACCGGGCAGTGTTGAACTTGTATTTGGAGCCAAACGCCTTGCCGAAAGTAAAGAACTTGACGCCATAATCATTCTGGGCTGTGTGGTAAAAGGTGATACCCCGCATTTCGATTATGTATGCGACAGTGTAACTCAAGGCGTTACCGAACTTAACCTGATGTATGATATTCCTTTCATATTCGGACTTTTAACTACCGACAATATGCAACAGGCGGAAGACCGCGCCGGTGGTAAATATGGCAACAAAGGAGATGAAGCTGCAATCACTGCGATAAAAATGATTGACTTTTCTTGCAGATTACGAAATTAACTCTACCTTTGCACCGCGTTTGGAGAAACGTATGTAATGAAAACCGGGGCAGTTACCAGAGTGGCCAAATGGGGCTGACTGTAACTCAGCTGTCTTTCGACTTCGGTGGTTCGAATCCATCACTGCCCACACGAGTAGATAAGCTCGTTTAAATTTTGCGGAAGTAGCTCAGTTGATAGAGCATTAGCCTTCCAAGCTGAGGGTCGCGGGTTTGAGCCCCGTCTTCCGCTCTCAAATAAAGAGAGGCCTGATTATTCAGGTCTCTTTTTTTTGTCATCATGTTTGTATTCAACCGCCATTCTTCCGAAAAACATCTAAACGCCTTTGGGAAATCATCTAAATGATTTTAAAAATCATCTAAACGCCTTTGGAAAGCCGTCTAA
This sequence comes from Tannerellaceae bacterium, assembly GCA_031285925.1. GTDB lineage: Bacteria > Bacteroidota > Bacteroidia > Bacteroidales > Tannerellaceae > QVMG01. The sequence continues at coordinate 24,520 of JAITVG010000112.1, read as the reverse complement.
TCGTTTTTGGAAAATCATCTAAACGTATTCATGCCGAACAAATTAGCGAGCGCATCTCGTGGCTTGAAAAGCCGGAAAAAGAGTATGAATAATGCAGGTTAAATACATTTATCCTGTTTTTCTCAGGGTAAATGTTTTTTATTTCAAAGGAAACCCGTACTTTTGCAGCCGATTATTATCCAAAATGTACAAGGGTTTAATTCTTAGCACGTTATTGTATCATGTGTCCGAGATGATAGCGTAAAAAAACGGAAGAGAACCCGCTAAATGAATTTATTAATTAACTAATTTTGAAAAGAAAGTGGATACTTTAAGTTTTAAGACCATTTCTGCAAACAAGGCAACTGTAAACAAAGAATGGGTGGTTGTAGACGCAACCGGGCAGACTTTGGGACGTCTTTGCTCAAAAGTTGCGAAACTTTTGCGCGGTAAGTACAAACCGAGTTTTACCCCCCATGTTGATTGTGGAGATAATGTAATCGTTATCAATGCAGAGAAAATCGTTTTGACCGGAAACAAATGGGACGGTCGTGTTTATTTGAGATACACCGGATATCCCGGTGGACAGCGTGAATTTACACCTTCCGATCTGATGTCGAAAGGCGCCGATCGTTTGTTCCGCAAAGTAGTGAAAGGCATGTTGCCCAAAAACCGCCTGGGTGCGAAGATTCTGAAAAATCTGTATGTATATGAAGGTGGCGAACACCAGCATGAAGCGCAACAGCCTAAAACAATCGATATCAATCAATACAAATAGTCAGTCTATATGGAAGTTGTAAATGCGTTAGGAAGACGTAAAGCGGCAGTAGCCCGCGTTTATGTTAGCGAAGGTAGTGGTAAAATAATAATTAATAAGCGTGATCTGGAAAATTACTTCCCTTCTTCTCTCCTTCAGTATGTGGTGAAACAGCCGCTGAATAAACTGGAAGTAGCCGAAAAGTATGATATCAAGATCAATTTGGACGGCGGCGGTTACAAGGGACAGTCTGAGGCAGCCCGCTTGGCTATCGCCCGTGCGCTGGTAAAGATTAATCCGGAAGACAAGCCGGCATTGAGAGCGGAAGGCTTTATGACCCGTGATCCGCGCGAAGTGGAACGCAAGAAACCGGGACAACCAAAAGCTCGCAAGAGATTCCAGTTCAGTAAACGTTAATGTTATTTGTGAATGTCTTGCAAGAGCAAAACGTTTAGTATCTAAATCCGCGGGATTTCCTTTACATGAGGTATGCAAGCGAACTACCCGGGGATTGAACTAATAAAAGAAAGTAAACGATAAAAAAGTAAAACATGTCAAGAGTAAATTTTGATCAGTTATTGGAAGCCGGTGTGCACTTCGGACACTTAAAGAGAAAGTGGAACCCGGCAATGGCTCCCTATATTTTCATGGAGCGCAATGGTATTCATATCATCGACCTTTATAAAACAGTTGCCAAAGTCGATGAAGTGGCAGAGATAATGAAAAACCTGGCTCGCCAGGGAAAGAAAGTTCTTTTCGTAGCCACAAAAAAACAAGCGAAACAAGTTGTCGCCGACAAGGCTGCTTCAGTAGGCATGCCTTATGTGATCGAACGCTGGCCGGGTGGGATGTTGACCAACTTCCCTACTATCCGCAAAGCCGTCAAAAAGATGGCGACGATCGACAAGATGACGAAAGACGGTACATTTGATAATCTTTCAAAGAGAGAAAAACTGCAAATCACTCGCCAGCGTGCGAAACTGGAAAAGAACTTGGGTTCAATCATCGACCTGAACCGTCTTCCTTCAGCCTTGTTCGTTGTAGACGTGATGAAAGAACATATTGCTGTTCGTGAAGCCAACCGTTTGGGTATTCCGGTATTTGCCATGGTGGACACCAATTCGGATCCTCAAAACATCGATTATGTAATCCCTGCCAACGACGATGCTACAAAATCAGTCGAAGTGATCCTGGGAGCTATCTGCGATGCAATGAATGAAGGATATGAAGAACGTAAAGCTGAAAAGATCGATACCGAGAGTGCAGACGAAGCCACTCCACGCCGCGAACGCCGTAGCCGCTCCGCAGCAAGGAAAACAAAGACCGATAATTTTGGCGTAGACGAGGGCGAAGAATTGGAAGGCGCTCCTGCCATAGCAGAAGCTGACGAAACAGAAGAATAATCAATTAAAATAAAGAAAAAAATATGGCTGTAACAATGGCTGATATTTCCCACCTGCGTAAAATGAGCGGTGCCGGAATGATGGATTGTAAGAATGCTTTAACCGAAGCAAATGGTGATTTCGACAAAGCGATGGAAATCATCCGTAAAAAAGGACAGGCGGTAGCTGCTAAACGTTCTGATCGTGAAGCGGCCGAAGGTTGTGTATTGGCAATGGATAACGGCGAATTTGCCGCTATCGTAGCATTGAAATGTGAAACGGATTTCGTAGCGAAGGGCGCAGAATTTATTGCCTTGACTGAGGATTTGCTGAATGTGGCAGTGAACAAGAAACCGGCTACATTGGAAGAACTGCTGGAAGCTCCTTTGGCCGACGGCCGTGCGATCCGGGATCATATTACCGACCGTATCGGTGTAACCGGCGAAAAGATGGAACTCGGTTTCTATGAATTTGTAAATGCTGCAGCTACTGTTTCCTATATTCACCCGGGTAACAAATTAGCTACTGTTGTTGCTTTCAATCAGAAATTGGATCGTCAGGTTGCTCGCGACGTAGCGATGCAGGTGGCTGCCATGAATCCGGTTGCCGTAACTCCGGAAGAAGTGGATCCGAAGATCATCAACCAGGAAAAGGATATTGCCCGCGACAAGGCACGTCAGGCCGGCAAACCCGAGAACCTGTTGGATCGTATCGCAGACGGCGCAATACAGAAATTCTATAAAGAAAATACCCTGCTGTTGCAAGAATTTGTGAAAGACAACAAATTGACTATCGACCAGTATCTGAAACAGCAGAACAAGGAACTGACAGTTGTTGCCTTCAAACGTGTGACATTGAATGTAGACTAATTCAGTCCGGTATATACAGATAAAGGGTTGCTCCATTCGGGCAACCCTTTTTTTGTTTTACTCGCTCTCACCGTCCATTACGATGCCGGACAAATCTTTCCGGAAGGTTTGGAACAAAACCTCATTAACCGGTCGGCCGGAACTTAACAGAATCAGTTCGTGCGGCGGGAAGTTTTTATCATAAGGGGGATGGCGGTGGGCGTAATTGTTCATAACGAACCCCAGCCTTTCGTAAAAGCGAAACCTTTTGCGGGCAATGTCGGTAGTAAACGGATCTATTTCCAACAGGATCATTTTTTGCTTTTCGTCGATCATTTTCCGCAAAGCCCGGCTCCCCGTATTTTCGTTTCGGCAGGCGGGAGCGACGGCAAGATGTTCGATATAAATGTATTCATCGAAATCCCAATAGGCGATAAAGGCAAGAAAGCGGCCGCCTTCAACCAGACAGTCCAGGTGATAACTGTCGAAGGAAAAAGCATATTCCTGCTGCTTCCTGTTGCGCTGCTCAAACGGGGGAAAAGAAACGGAATAGACGGAATAAAAATCATCATACCATTTGTCGCTGACGCTTCTGATACGGTAAAAAATGGTGTCCATAGACTACATATTATATATTGTTCGCGTGGGAAAAGCAAAGTTCAAGCCTGCGCTGTTGAAATCTTTCAATATTTCCATGTAAACATCGGAAGTAACCTTTCGGAAGTCGCCGGTCTTTTCTATAAAAAAAGTGAAAGTAATTACCAGGGCGGAGTCGGTAAACTCTGAGAAGAAGGCCGTCATATCGTTCGGAGAAGCATTTTCAACCTTTCCGGGTATTTTCATTAGTATATCGATCGCATCCTGCATCTTTTCGGGCGTTGTGTGGTAGGTCAATCCAAGTTTGGCTACGACGCGCCGCGTGGGTTCGGAGGAAATGTTGGTGATGGAAGCGTCGATGATCTTGTAGTTCGGAAAGATAACGATCCGGTTGTCGTAGCCCCGCATTTTTGTGCTGCGGATGCCCACATCGATGATCGTTCCTTCAAAGTTGTCGATCTTCACCGTGTCGCCGATATTGAAAGGTTTGTCAGTCAGAATCGTAAATGCACCGAAAAGACTTTTCACCGTGTCCTGCGCAGCCAGGGCGAAGGCAATACCGCCAATGCCCAAAGTGCCCAAAAGGGCGCTGATATTTACTCCGGCATTGCTCAGCGCCATGATCAGCCCGACGATCCATACGGCAGACAAAACGATCCGTTTGATCATGGGTATCATCCGGGCGGATTGCTCCTTTGTTTTCGATGACGTGCTATCCGGCGTATTGAAACGGTAAAGATCGATCAGGCTGCTGCACAGGCGGGAGAAAAACCAGGTAATACTTAGGGTTACAAGTATCCGGAAAGCATCGTTTACTGCCTTTACCGTATTCTCCGGAAATTCAAGTCGTTGGAAAGCGATCCATATCCCCAGCAGCACGATCCCGAACAGAACCGGAGATTCCAGTGCGTCGTAAACAACATCATCCGTTTTGTTTTGCGTCTTCCGGGTAATCGCGTATATAATCTTCCTGTTAAGAACGGAAACGATCTTTGCAACGATAAGTACACCAACGATAATGATAATGGAAATCCCCCACTTCTCAACCGTATTTCCCCATACAACCTGTTCAAGCATGATGATAAGTATTTGGTCAAAACACGTACCCGAATTTTAATCCGGTCAATGGTGTACCGCCAAACATTCCCTCGTGAGTGAGTATCGTAATCCCAAGATTCAATTCAAAAAACAGGTTACTTTTATATACGCGCCGTATGCCCCAGTAGGGAGAAAGAGCAACGATGTGGGAAGTGGCTGTATGTTTGGACGACATGATGGAGGGTGTATAGTAACTGACGTCGGCAGCCCAGAAATTCCCCGTGTTCCTGAATGTGCTTTTCCCTTTCATTTCCCGTTTGGACAAATTGTAATAGTAACGGAAATCGGCGCCAAACTTTCCATTGAGGCTATACAGCACCCCGTTATTATTATACCAGTCGCCAATGTTAATCTCATAAAACAAGTAACCACCTACCAAGCCTCCATGCAATCTCACCGTGTGTTTGTCGCTCAAAGGCAGTTCGTTGCTGTATTCAATACCTAACATTTCAATGGAAACGGACTGGTTTTTCTCCGTGACGGCCTGTCCCCAAAGGCATACAGGTATAAAGATAAGGAATAGCGAAGTAATAATTTTCATATTATGTAATTTTTACTGTTTCTTATTGGGTGTAAAGATACAGCGAAATAAGAAGTATGCAAATGTTCGGTAGGGTAAAAAATAAAGAACCCACCTTTGAAGAAGATGGGTTCTCATTACTTTGCAGGTTTATTAATAACCCGGATTTTGTTTTAGCGTAGGTTTACCGTCTATGTAGCTGTTGTCTATTTGCGTTAATGGAATAGGACGATATCTGTCGTTAGCATCGAACACGACACCTTTCAGATAATCAATCTTTTTACTCTCTCTGGCAACATACGCGTTGAGGTAATTTTCGGCAGTTCCCCAGCGGACGAGGTCGAAGAAAGCCATTCCTTCCAGCGCAAATTCAAGTCGAGTTTCAAAATGTACCCGTTCGCGCGCCCATTCTTTTGACTGTCCCGCCCAGGAATCCTTGTATTCATCGACCACATAGTTGGCGGCATACGGTCCGTCGCCGAACGGAGCACTTTCGCCCAGTTTGACATAGATTCCGTCGCGTGCCCTTGCGCGGATGCGATTGACGTAAGCACGCGCTTTGTCAATGTCGCCCACTTCGATTTCACATTCGGCAGCCCATAATAAAACCTGGGCATAACGAATAATGTTTACGTTAAGCGCATTGAACTTGGCAGTACCCTTGTTAGAATATTTATCCAATTGGGCTTTCAATATGATCCACTTCTTTTGGTTGTACGGGCCGGCGCTTGGCTGATCCCTGATCCATCTCATTCCCGGATGCGTTCCCCAATCATGAAAAGGAACACCTCGCCGTCCTACCGTCCAGTCGAGACGCGGATCCACCGGAGTAGTCATGTCGGGTTCGAACTCATCGGTCGCGCCCGCCGGCACTTCGCTGCCTTCCGAGTATATGCCCTGGTCGTGCTTGAAGTCTGTATCCCAATAGCTGTTTATCAACGGTAATCCATTTGCATCCGTTTTATAGGAGTTTACCATGTCGAACGTGGGTTGATTGAAACCTGCACCGCTCAGGTTTGGCTGGTCGGGAGCATTGGGGTAGGCAAGGTCGCCGCCTCTGTTGGCTCTGGCAAGGTCTGTTCCCGCCAGATTAACAGCGGTTTGAGCCTGAAATACAGCTTCGACACCGTTGTTTTGCTCCGGATTGAAGTTGTCGTAGAAGTTCGCGTGCAGATTGTATTTTCCGCTGTTGATCACATCATCCAACAGCGGTTTCGCTTCGCTGAACTTTTGTTGGAAAAGATACGTTTTCGCCAGAAAAGCTTCGGCCGCATACTTGGTCGGTCTTCCCGGATCTGACTGAGAAGTGGGAAGATTATTTATGGCGAAAGTGAAATCTGCTTCAATATCAGGCCAAATATCGCGATCGTTCGCTACTCTTCGCATCGGGTCTTCTACTGTTTCGTCTACATAGGGAACCATGTTCCACAACTGTTTGGCTTCAAAGTGGTAATAACCTCTCAGGAATCGTATTTCTGAGATGACCTGTATCTTTTCGGCTTCGGACAGATTCTCAATCTCATTGCTGTTCAGTATACGCAGAACGTCGTTGCAGCGTTCCACCCCATTATACATAACCCTCCATTTATTGTTGAGTACCCCCAGATTGGTTTCAGGCTTGTATTGTTCCATAAGCAACATACCGTTCTGATCTCCAGTCGTACTGCCTTTGTGCATGATTCCTGACCCCAGGTCTCCATAGTACATGTTGTCGGGCGATGAGGACCAGTCGCCCACGTTGTCGCCGTTTTGGCCGTTCAAACCGGCATAAGCGGCGATTACCAGCTTGTCAAGCGTGTTTTGGGTAGTCAGGATAGCCGGATTCAGTGTTCCCTGCGGGTTTTTATCCAACAAATCCGAACAGCCAGTAACGGATAGAAACAGGGCGGTTGTTATCGCGATAAACATAGCGCCCTTTACTGTGTTTTTAATATTCTTGATCATAACTAATTCAATGTTATTAAGTTAGAAAGACGCATTTATTCCCACGGAAAATATTCTGGCGAGCGGCAGGCCGGTAGTGACATAGTCTACTCCCATGTGATTATGGTCGCCTTCGTTTTTGACTTCCGGGTCGTAGTTGCTATACTTGGTGATCGTAAAAAGATTTTCTGCGCTTAGATAGACTCTTGCGTTTCTTATGTTGATTTTCGAGAGTAAGTGGTTTGGCAGAGTATATCCCAATTCAAGCGTTTTCAGTCTCAGGTAAGAGCCGTCCTCTACCAGATACGAAGTCACTTTGGTGCCTTCACCGTTGGGATTCAGAATATTTACTTCGGGCAACTTGGCATCCCTGTTATTTTCCGTCCAGGAGTCCAAAATACGGGTACTCTTGTTGAAATAGTCGTTCCAGAAGTCCAAACCTTCCTGTCCGTATTTCGAAGCGAACAAAATGTCGTTGCCATAGCTTCCCTGTATGAACAGTCTGAGGTCAAAATTCTTGTAGTACAGGTTGCCGTTCAAAGAATATTCAAAATCGGGGTGCGGATTACCGATCATCATACGGTCGGAATCATTGATCGTTCCGTTTCCGTCGGAATCCCTAAATTTCCATCTTCCTATGGCTTTGGCAGTTTGGGCGGCATGAGCGTCTACTTCGGCCTGATCCTGGAAAATACCGTCGATCATAAATCCATAAAAAAATGATCGCGGAAGTCCCACCTCCGTACGGTTAGGAGCACTGTTAAGAGCCGTACCGCCATACAATTCCGTAATCTTGTTCCGATATCCCGAGAAAATAACACCAACTTCATATCCGAAATCGCTTTTTCCTAAATCTCCGTAATTCGCGGAAAACTCCCAGCCTCTGTTCTGCATTTTACCGATATTCTCGTATGGTGCGTAGGCGGTTCCTGCCGTTCCTGGGTATGTAGGCCTTTGGAGGATGTCGCGAGTCTGTTTGTCGTAAACGTCTATGGAGAAGGTCAGTTTATTATTAAGGAAGGCGGCGTCCAGACCGATATTGGCCTGCGTGATTGTTTCCCATTTCAGATTATCGTTTCCTCTGGCAGTCATGGCAAGTCCCGGTGATACGCTGCTCACATCGCCCAAGATGGGATAACTCATATACCTCATATCCGATGCGTATGTTGAGGCGTAAGCGTAATTACCGATGTCCGAATTACCGGTCACACCATAACTGGCCCTGAATTTCAAGTCGCTGAATAGATCTTGGGTAGTCATGAAGCTCTCTTCCGAAATTCTCCACGCAGCGCTTACGCTGGGGAAAAAACCGTATTTGTTATTCGCACCGAATCGTGAAGAACCATCGCGTCGCACAATACCTTGCAGATAGTATTTGTTTTTGTAGTTATAGTCGATACGTCCGAACTGCGAGAAGAAAGCATAAGCAGAACCCTCTCCCTTATTATCTTTACTTGCGACATTTTCACCGGCATTGAGATACCAGTAGTCGGGATCTTCCGATGCGAAACTCGACCTTCCTGCCCCCCATTCTTCACTTCTGTTGTCGCGGGCTTCAGTACCCAACATAACGTTGATCGCATGATCTTCGGCAAAAGTGTCGGTAAACGTGAGCGTGTTGCTCCAAGTAAGTTCCTGTACCTTTTCTGTTTCCTGCTCTAACTTGTTGACCAGCGTGTTTTTGTCACCCTTGTTCCAGTACGTTACCGGATGAAATATCTTGTAGTTGCGGTTCTCCATATTCGCTCCGGCGGTCGATTTGAATACGAGGCGGTTGTCCATGAATTTTGCTTCGAGGTAAATGTTACCCATAAAGTTCTGCCTTTCGGTATAGTTGTTCCTTGCATTGTAAATGGCAGCTACCGGATTTTCCTTGTCGCCCAGCCCGTTTGCTTTCGTGCCTGCCCAATTTCCCATCACGTCGCGAACCGGTATGATGGATGGCGATTTCGGCGCCTCCCGATTATCGTCTTCTCCTTTGTATTTGGAGTAGCTAACATTCATATTCGTACCGAATTTTACATTTTTCAGGATTGTGAAGACCGAATTTGCCCTCAATGAGATGCGGTCGTATCCTGCCCATTTCAGAATGGCATCCTGCGACTGATAGTTGGCGCCGACAAAATACTTCGCATCTTCGCTTCCGCCCTGCGCGGTGATTCCCAAACTTAAAGTCTGAGCAGGCCTGTAAACCTCCTTCTGCCAGTTGGTACCCGTTTTGTTTGCCCTCATGTATTGATTTTCCAGCGTGTTGTAATTGTTCAGATCAACCGAACCTTCCATAGCTCCTTGAGGCAGGATATAGTCTGGAATGACCGGGGTTGCACCGCTCCCGTACTGGGCGTGCTGAGGAGTGAGGCCTGCGTTCTTCATTGCGCTCCACAGCAGTTCTCCGTATTGTTGTGTATTGAGCATTTCCGGCAGATTCGAAGCCAGTTGCACTCCGGTATTTAAGCTGATGTTTACCTGTGCTTTTCCAATCTGTCCCTGCTTGGTGGTGATAAGTATCACGCCATTGGCAGCCTGTGCGCCATATATGGAGGCGGAGGCGGCGTCTCTGAGCACCTGTACGTTTTCAATACTTGCCGGATCAATCTGCGAGGCGATATCACTTTTGGTCGGGATACCGTCGATAACATACAGGGGAGTGTTGTCGCCAAGCGTACCGACTCCCCGGATACGAACGGAAGGCGCTTGTCCCGGTACACCTGATGAAGAAACGGATACCCCTGCCAACCGGCCTTGAAAAAGTTCCTGTACATTGTTTACCGAACGGATATCCAGATCCCTGTTCGACATGGAGGCAATAGCACCGGCTACGTCACGTTTCCGTGCGGTTCCGTATCCGATGACTACAACTTCGTCCAATGTTTGCAGGTCTTCTTTGAGAATGATTTGCAATGAAGATTGATTACCCGGAGTGATTTCTTGAGTGATATAGCCAATATAAGAAAACGATAAGGTTGCATTATCATTTATTTGTAAAGAAAATTTACCGTCTATATCCGTCATCACTCCATTTGTAGTACCCATTTCTGCCACATTGGCGCCAATAACCGGTTCTCCGTTTTGATCGATAACCGTTCCTGTAACCGTTCTTTTTTGCTGTGAGGATTCAGGTGCGCCATAATAATAGGTTTTATTCCCCGACGGATACAAAGAGGCCGAAATATTGAGCGAAAAAGCGATCAGGATAAAGGCAGTGACCTTCATAATATTCAATAATTTCATGTGTCTGTAATTTGTTTGTTAGTTAACGATAGTGTTCAAGAACACTTGATTAGAAAAAAATTAAGCAGGAGAAATGCCGGGCATTTCCCGTTTTTGTTATTTGTGGTTTATTTCATAGGCTGATTCGTTTTTGAGGTTATACTTATTTTTCTTCCGTTTATGGTGTAGCTAACATCACTCAGTCGCGATAAAGCTTTCATCACATCAATGATATTTTCTTCTCCGATTACTCCGTTGTAGGATTTCTTTTCCAAGCCGGGTTGCAGGAATATGCTTACATTGTAATTCCTCTCCAGATATTTGCAAATCTCAGGCAGTGGCATATCTTCCATATACAGCTTGTTTTCCAGCCATCCGTACGAGTGATTCAATACGCCTTTTACTGTTTCAAACCGATTGGCCGTCTTGTCGAACCTGACCATATCGCCCGCTTTCATAAAAAGTTTCTTTTCCCGGCTACTCATTTCAATGCTGCCTTTTACCAGGGATGCCTGTACTTCCGGATCATCGGTATAAGCCTTTAGATTGAATGAGGTTCCCAGCACCTTTATTTCCAAATTGTTTGCCATTTTCACAATAAAGGGTTGCTCGCTTTCGGCTACATCAAAAAAACCTTCTCCCTGAAACTCTACTTCACGAATTTTCTCCCTGTTATTATACCGGTAAGTTAATTTTGAGTCGGAATTAAGATGAACCACCGATCCGTCGGGCAGAGTCATTTCCGAACGATTGCCCGGCTCTGTAGCCATGCACAGTTGGATGTCCGGTTGCCGGTCGATCAGCGACAGGACAAACAGAATAAGCGAAACGGCAACAAGCCCGGATACGAATTGGAGTCTGTTCCGGCGTTGTTGTTTCTTTTGATTGATCCGGTTCAACCTGATCCAGGCCAATTCTGTGTCAAATACTTCCGATCGGTTATATTTTGCGGATTTTTTCCAGATTCTGTGATAGAAGTCAAAGCTCTTTTTGTGCGAATCATCTTCCAACCAGCTGATCAGTACCGGATCGACCGGTTCTTCCCCTTCATGGTTTATAAAATGAGCCAGTATATGCTCCTTTATATCTGCGTATTTTTCCATTATTATGACATTTGATTAAGTAAATGACACGGTAAAAAAGAAAAAGTCCTATCCGGTTTCAAAAAAAATGGTTAATTGGTAAGGGGGGGGAAAGACTACTTGTTATCCTTCAATACCCTTCTCTTCCAAACATATCTTCAGTTTTTGCAAGGATGACCAGATTTGATTTTTAATGGTTTTGATCGAGATATTGAGTTGTTCTGCTATCTCTTGTAATTTGACCCCTTGCATGCGGTGAAGAAGAAATACCTCCCGGCAACGGTTAGGCAATCGGTTAATGCAATCGTAGAGGGCAATAGAAAATTCATCCGATTCCAATAAATCATCTTCATAGCCGATGGGTTGAGATTTCTGGCTTTCCAGTAAGTTTTTGTAGCTGTCTGCCGAACGGATATGGTTCAAGGCCATGTTTTTTGCCATTTTGTGCAAATAGGCGGATACATTATCGTTTATCTCTATCTTTTTCCGGTTATTCCAAATCCGAAGGAAAAGCTCCTGTACGACATCTTCCGTATCTTCTTTATTTTGCAGTATCCTGTAAACATATCGGCACAGGCTGCTATAATAGCGGGCAAAGAGCCTGTTAAAACCGGCATAATCGTTTTCACGGATGGCAGCGATTAACATTTCATCTATTACAGAGTGGTCTGACATAGTGTACCTCTTCATATTTTGATTTACTTGAAGCAGAAACAAAAGTAATCAATATATTCAAAGCAGGGGTGAAACAGGCGAAATATTACGGTCGCCGGGTTTCGTCTTGTCCATACCTGCATAAGCGGGTTTCGGACATCATTTTTCCAGCAGCCATTCAAAGACATTCCGGTGGATAATCCCGTTCCGGCTCTGTGGGAACGAATCTGTGGTGAGCAAAAATTTGGGATAATTGTCTTTTATTATTTCCAATGCGCCGAACTCCCTCGCTTCGGTTTCGGGGGTTGATAACTCCCAAGCCACCTGATAATATTCCATATTACCGGCTTTGTTTTTCACGGTAAAGTCAATTTCGCCCCCCCGCATCGCTCCCGTCCACACTTTATATCCCCGCCTGAGCAGTTCGAGGTAGACCGTATTTTCCAAAATATGCCCTCTGTCTGCCCGTCTGTCGCGCCCAAGCAGAATGTTGAGCAAACCGGCATCGACTATGTAGTATTTCTCTTGTGTAGCGAGTTGTTTTTTCCCTTTTATGTCGAAACGGTTTACCTTGTAAAAAACAAAACTCTCGACCAAATACTCCAAATAGCTCTCTACTGTTTCTCGATGGATACTTTTCCAATCCGCTTTCAGCGATGTCGAAATACTGCTTGGCGAAAGCCGACTACCAATATTCGAGGCTACAAACTTTACGATATTACCGAAAGCCCGCTTGTCATTGATTTGGCGGCGCTGGGTGATGTCTTTTTCTATTATGGTGGCATACAGGGATTCAAGGTATTCGTACACCGCACCAAATCCTTTTTCCCGCAGTTCGATACCTTTCGGCATCGAAGTTTCGTTCACATAATCGAAGAAAAGTGCCTCGTAATTGAGGTATTTATTTCCCGTGTCGATACCTCGCAGTTCGAGGTATTCGGCGAAAGAGAACGGCAGAATAGAGATTTCTATATACCTGCCGCTGAGCAGGGTTGCCAGTTCGCTTGACAGCAGGTTGGCGTTGGAACCGGTGATGTAAACATCCGCATCGGGTGTAACAAACAGCCCATCAACTAATTTTTCAAACTCGGCGATGTTCTGAACCTCATCGAGAAAAACGTAGTTTGGTTTGCCTGCTTGCAGTTTCGATTTTATCTCGAAATAGAGGTCACTCCACGACTTGCCCAAATAATCTTCGGGCAGTTCAAAATTGTACGACTGCATTTGTAGCGTACCTATGCCCGATTCGTGCAAATGTTTTCTGAACAAATCCAGCAACGTGGACTTGCCCGAACGGCGCAGTCCGGTTACCACTTTGATAACCCCTGCATCCTTGTACGACAATAGTTTGCCGATATATTCCCTGCGTTCTACATATTTCTTCATACCACAAAGATAGGCTTAATTTCCGCGAAACTTGCAAAATATACAAGTTTTGCGGAAATACCCGCTTATGCGGGTATGAAGACACTTAAAAATCATTTCGTTTTCTTATGCTTTACGAGCATAATCACCGGATTGGATTCTTCATGCAATCCCGCGGCGATTTCTTTCAGTTTGCCTTTCAGTTGTCCTTTTTCGTAAGCCTCGATAAGATCGGGGGCTTCCAGGCGTTGCCATGATCCAATATCATGATTGAAAGGTCTCATGGAATTCATGTAAATTTCTTTTTTAATTGAATAATCACCATTATATACCGTATATCCGGAAAAAGAATTTTGCTCATTGTCGTACATGAAAAAATCTTTTGAGAAGCCTCTTTGTTTATCAAAATCATATTCATTTTTTATGGTTTCCATAAAGTAATAGCGACCGGAAAACAATCTCAAAATTAAAAAAACTTCCGGATCCATTAATTGAATAGATGGCGTTCTTACGGAAAACGGACGCAAACTGTAATCCGGAAAAAGGGTATACACCGTATCGGACGAATGTTCCAGTAACAACCAATTCCCATCGAAAGGGATTATGCCGGATAAGGGTCAGGAATCGCAAAACTATTGCGGCTCATATCAATTTGTCTTAAAATTTTAGTCTCCCTGACAGGGATTTCAATCTTTTTGGCAATACTTCCATCCTGTTTGGATATGAGAACAAAAGCTCTGTCTTCATTGTATGCGTCGTAGCAAATCAGATGCTCTTTATCATAATTAACTATATCTGTGTAAAATGCCCCATCGGTGTTTTCTTTGTACCGCAAACTTCGTTTATAATTTCCAAACAAATCGTACACCTGAATTTTTCTCTCATAATGATTATGTACATATATTTCATCATTGTCTTCATCCAGAATAATCTCCATAATATTTGAGTATTCTTCGCCGCCTTGTCCTTTCCGGTTTATCCTTCGGAGAGCTTTCCCGTTTCTGTCGAAAACAAAAATATTTCCGTCCCTAACTCGGTTCAGGTTCGTTACCAGTATAAGATTCTTTCCGATTGCCCTTGCAAAACCCTGACACAGAAACTCATCGCTTGTTTCCAACGGAATATATTCCACATCCATGAAGTACTGAAGAATCAGTTCCTTTTTGGGATAATTTTTCGTGACATCAACCGTGATTAAACCATCGTTTGACTGTTTGTTCTCCCTGCATCCCGACAGGATGAGCATGACTGTTGCCGATAAAATAAGTGCTCTTTTCATATCTCACAAAATTCAGGTGTTGTTTCTACCGGCAATGATACAAAAAAATCCCGGATATTTAACCTGCATTAGCCTTCATATTCCTTTTTCAGCGAGCGTAGCGAGTGGCCGAGGCCTGTCTTTTGCCGTCAGCTGAAGCTGGGGTGGCAAAAGACAGGCCTACGGCCACTCGCTGGCTAAATCTTAAATTGAGGAGCCAATCCTTGCGCGATTAGGTGTAGAAGCCCCCTAATCCCCCCGAAGGAGGACAAGATACCAACCAGCCTAACACACAGTATATTGCGAAATGTGAAAAAGTGTTTCTATATATAGTACGAGCGCGTAGTACCTATACAATGGCGCCGTACTATAGGTAGTACGCGCTCATACTACCTATACATTATAGCGCAGAATTGGAGTAGGGTGGGGGAGGAGTGGCAAGTTCTTCTTTATACGTTACTCTAATTCCTTTTTTTGTGTAAATTTGTAGCGCAAAGAGATATTTTTTCAATTTAATTTATACATAATTATGGTATCCATTGACAATTTTAATTTTGCCGGCAAAAAGGCATTTGTGAGAGTAGACTTTAACGTTCCTCTGGACGAGAATTTCAACATTACCGACGACACTCGTATACGTGCCGCCCTGCCTACGCTGAAAAAGATTCTGGCCGACGGCGGAAGCCCTGTTATCGGTTCGCATCTGGGACGCCCGAAAGGTGCAACCGACAAGTTTTCTCTGAAACATATTCTGAAACATGTTTCCGAACTTTTAGGTGTAGACGTTCAATTTGCAACCGATTGTATCGGTGAAGAAGCAGCGATAAAGGCATCTGCTTTGCAGCCGGGCGAAGTGTTGCTGCTTGAAAACCTCCGTTTCTATGCGGAAGAAGAAGGCAAGCCGAGAGGATTGGCCGAAGATGCATCCGAAGAGGAAAAGAAAGCGGCGAAGAAAGCCGTGAAAGAAAGCCAGAAGGTCTTTACGAAAACACTTGCGTCGTATGCCGACTGTTACGTGAACGATGCATTCGGCACAGCCCACCGTGCACATGCTTCAACCGCTTTGATTGCCGATTACTTCGACACCGATCACAAAATGTTCGGCTACCTGATGGAAAAAGAAGTGAAGGCCGTGGAAAAAGTAATGAAAGACATTACCCGTCCATTCACCGCCATTATGGGAGGTTCCAAGGTTTCTTCCAAGATCGAAATCATTGAAAACCTGCTGGATAAGGTAGACAATCTGATCATTGCAGGTGGTATGACTTATACTTTCACCAAGGCGCAGGGCGGAAAGATCGGCAACTCACTGGTGGAAGACGATAAACTCGACCTAGCTCTCGAACTGATCGGCAAAGCAAAAGAGAAAGGCGTAAACCTGGTTTTGGCCGTAGATGCAAAGATCGCCGACAGTTTCAGTAATGATGCGAATACCGGTTTCTGTCCGGTAAATCAAATCCCCGAAGGTTGGGAAGGTTTGGATATAGGCCCCGGAACGGAAAAGATATTTGCCGAAGTGATTGAAAAGTCGAAAACGATCCTTTGGAACGGCCCGACCGGTGTATTCGAATTTGAGAACTTCACGCATGGTTCGCGTGCCGTAGGGGAAGCGATCGTGAAGGCTACGGCAAGCGGCGCTTTCTCACTGGTAGGCGGCGGCGACTCGGTTGCCTGTGTGAACAAGTTCGGCATGGCGGATAAGGTATCTTATGTATCGACCGGCGGTGGCGCTTTGCTGGAAGCGATTGAAGGGAAGGTGTTGCCGGGCATTGCGGCGATAGAGAATAAGGGTTAATGATGTGAGCCTGCATTGTTCGTACTGATTTCCCCGGGAATATTAGGTTAGATAGGGAACGCAGACGACGCAGAAAACGCAGAAAGACGCAGAAATAATTTAAAATCTGCGTCCGTCTGCGTTTTTTTGCGTCGTCTACGTTCTCTAAACCCGGATTATTCCGTAGTTATCATCAAAAAAACTAATGGGTCTGTCCCTGTTTTCCTGAAACTGTATGATGTGTTCTTGGGGGAGTAAAAAGTATTGTCGGCGCTCAATGCCGCTTTTTTCCCGTCCAGTGTAACTTCTGCATTTCCGCTGATGACGTAAAGAGCCATTTGTCCGCCAAACGATGTGTTTTTATTTGAATATACTTTGTCGTTATCAACTACGCGCTCCTTGACGATCTGAAATCCATCGGCAAATTCTTTATTGACGGCAACAGTCCGGTAGTTGTTGTTCGACGGCCGGTTCCATGCCGGATCCCCGGAAAGCAACCAGGAGCAATCGTCCATCGTGTAATCCGACTTTCCTGCTTTGTGAGGCGTATCGACTGCCTTTACCGTTTCACGCTTAATCACCAGATACTTGATCGTATCGTTGTTTACCCTCTGGATATTGTGCGACGATTTGCTTGGCGTGTAAATAAAATCACCGGCATTGAAAACCCGTTCTTCCCCATTGATATGGAAGTTTACCGGGCCGCGGACAATATAAAATGCTTCATCTTCATTGTGAGAATGGGGAGCATGCGTTTGCGTTCCCTCATAAACACACGACATTTTTACCGTAAGCGTATCGCCCATTCCCGGAGGGATATAATAATGAGCCCATCCGTTGCGGTTACGATTCACGCGGCTTTCCTCGAAGCGGTCGATATACGACTCTATGTTTCCCGGAACAGCCCTGACGGTTTTCTGCGATAAAACATCAAGGGATATGCAAAACAGTAATCCCAAACTTAACAGAAAGCTTTTTCTCATATTGTAATAATTAGATGATAAGAAATTGAAAGTAAAAAGCCGGAAGCGATGTTCCCATCCGCTTCCGGCTTAAAACAATTGACCTGAAATGAATTAAACTTTAAGTTCCCATCCGGGTTCATACGTGCGTCCCCAGAGTTCCTGTGCTTCCGGACTGTTCAGGATATGTCCGTTGGCCGGATCGACCGTCAATCGCTGACCGGTACGCCAGGCGATATTTCCGAGTTGTACCAGTGTGGTGCTCTTATGCAATTCCGCAATGTCGCCATTGGGTGTCCGATTGGTTCGGATACAATCCAGGAAGTTATGAATGTGTCCCATATCCAGGTTCGCGCTCGGGCTTGACGGATCGCGTCCGTCGATTTTGTCTTTGGAATCCAGTTCTTTCACCAGTTTATTGTCCTGGTCGAAAATACGGTAACCGTTGTGTCCGGTTTCCAAAGCTCCGTTCTCCCCATAGAATATAACACCGCGATCGCGTCCTTCCCCATCTCTGGCATTGCAACTGCGTCCTTCCCAGGTGACCAGACAATCATTTCCGAAACGAAGGTCAATAATCTGTGTATCCGGTGTTTCCCAGTCATCCTTAAATGCGAAGCGGGCGCCTTCCGAACTTACGTATGTCGGGAAATCAACACCCAATCCCCAGCGGATAACGTCCATTTCGTGCGTTCCGTTGTTAAGCGCTTCGCCTGTTCCCCAATGCCAAAACCAGTGCCAGTTGTAATGGATAAGATTATCGCGGTATGAACGGCGGGGTGCCGGGCCTTGCCAGAGATCGAAATCAATCGTGGAAGGTGCGGGGCCTTCTTTACCGAAACCAATCGATTTGCGTTTATTGGTGTACCATCCCTTGGCAAAATAAACTTTTCCGATAGCTCCGTTGTGCAAAGCTTCGATACCTTCCGTCAGTCCCGGCCATGAACGGCGCTGCGCTCCTACCTGTACGATACGATTGTATTTACGGGCTGCGGCGATAGACAGTTCTCCTTCACGGGGATTGTGACTGCAAGGTTTCTCCACATACACGTGCTTTCCTGCCTGGCAAGCCATTATCGTAGCAGGTGCATGCCAATGGTCGGGAGCAGTAACCAACAGGGCGTCCAGATCTTTATCGGCCAATACTTTGCGAATGTCCTTTTCCGGTTTGGGTTTACCTCCGGCACGTTCCACGGCGGCAATACCTTTTGCCATCGCCTTGTCTTCTACTTCGCAGACATACATCATATCTACCTCTTTTACGTTCTGGAAATTACGCGCCATTCCGGCGCCCCGTCCGTTAGTACCCATAACGGCAACCTGTAAACGTTCGTTTGCCCCTACAATGTTGGCATAACTTTTTGCACTGAACGACAAACCGCCCAGTGTAGCACCCAGTCCGGTAGCTGTCATTTTCTTAATGAAATCTCTTCTTGATGTGTTTTCCATATCTGTTCTTTTTTAAAGTGTTCTGATTTTTACATTACGGAACGAAACAATATCCCCATGATCCTGCAACAGAATATGTCCCTGCTTGACATCGCCGAACATCGGAGCACAATCTTTGTATTTGCTCAGTTCCCAAGTTTTCCTGTAATCGCTGCTTTTACGATCGAAAGTTAAGATTTTTTTTCCATTCAGGTAATGTTCCACTTTCGATCCCTTGGCAACGATACGGGCTTCATTCCATTCTCCAATGGGATTATCTTTTTTCTTCGCATCGGGAGCATACATATCGTATAAGCCGGCCTGCAAACGATTATTGTCACGCCCCAACTTCGCATCGGGATGGTTTACGTCATCCAGAATTTGATACTCCAGTCCAAGCCATCCTCCTTTTTCATACCGCATGAAGAAATACTTGATACCGCTGTTCGCACCCTTTGTAATTTTAAAATCAACTTTCAACTCGAAGTCCGAATACTGATCTTTCGTGATAATATCGCCTCCTCTCTTGTCTCCTGTTTTTTTCACGATCAGTTCGCCGTTTTCTATCACCCATCCCGTAGCCGGAGGAGTGTCCTTTCCTACCGACGTCCAGCCATCCAGATTCTTTCCGTTAAAAAGTAATTTCCATCCATCCTTTACCTCTTTGGAGGTTAAGGTGTTCGTCTGCGCTGATCCTAATACGGATACTAGCATAAATCCCATCAAAATCAAATAGATTCTTTTCATTTTCCTGTTGTTTTTACATGTTACATTTGAGTGATCAAAATTAAATTAATTTTTTTCATTCCCCTATTGTTTTACCTATTACATTTGAGTGTATCCTTTATTTTGAATGATCTTTCCCGTATTCGACTGCATCACTGTCATGGGAATCGGATAGGCCAACGCATCATCACTCCAAACAAAATCGGGATATCCGTCGTATTCCTGTTCGGCAGGCATCACATCCTTGGCTCTATTTGTACGAACGAGGTCAAACCAGCGATGATTTTCAAAAGCCAGTTCAACTCTCCGTTCTTTTTCTATGGCCAACAGCAGCGTTTCATCCGACGGGAAGTTGCTCAATTGCAAGTCCTTTAATAAATCGGCAGGCGCTTCAATCTCAGGATCGCCCGGTGTATTCCGCGCCCTTTCCCGGATACGGTTTACATAATCGATAGCTTCCTGTTTGCTCCCGCCTGTCCGAACCAACGCTTCTGCATACAGGAGATAAATATCGGCCAACCGAAGTTCAATCCAGTTATTGCCATTGTCGGAACCACTCGTAGATACGTCGTAATATTTGCATACATATCTATCGCCTTCCCAAGCCTGGGTTTTCGCATTTATCCAGCCGTCCCGCATGGATACATACTTCCGGGGATCACCCGGTTCATACGCATTCGACATGTTTTGTGTCGGTGAGTTTTCTCCTCCCTTATCTCCGATCAGAACGACTTCCTTGTCGGAGAACCGGGGGGCGAAATTATTATTCCAGGGACTGCCCGTAGCGCCTCCCTGTGTACCCTTTTTATACTGAACTTCAAACAGCGATTCGGATGTATTCTTGTTGGCCACATCAAAAAGTGCGCTGTATGTCGGTTCCAAAGCGTAATTGGAATTATTGATGATCGACCGGAATTGCTGAATAGCTTTTGTATAATATTCCTGTCCTCCATTCAACGGATAACCGGCCATTGTCATATACACTTTCCCGAGCATTGCCGTTGCGCCGCCTTTGGTCGCCCGGCCGACACCGGTCGCGGGGTGGGATTCCGGCAGGTTGGCTTCTGCAAATTGCAAATCTTCAATGATCAGGTCGTATATTTCCCGGAGAGGAACACGAAACAGTTCATACGCCTCACTCTGAGAGATTTCCTTATCTACCTTTATAACACCTAAAAGTTCTCCGTTCAACGCCGTACCGCCAAAAATGCGATTCAGATAAAAATACATCAGCGCACGCAAAAACCGGGCTTCAGCCTTGTATTGCGCCTTTGTCGTTTCATTGTTGAAAGGAATAGCATCAATCCGGCCGATAACTATATTACATCTTAGAATCAAGTTATAACTGTTATTCCATGTATCCGTAATAAAATTATTTTCAGGTAATAAGGGAGAAGCAAATTCATCGATTCCCTTTTCATTCGCCGGGTTTCCACTCAACCACGAATAGGTGGTATTATCCGAACGGATTTCTCCCAAACGCACATATTGACCGTTATAGAGATCACGCAGTTTGCCGTAAGCGGAGAGTACCGCCTGGTTCATATCTGTTTCCGTCTTGTAGAAACCATCGGAATTCAGGCTTGAAGGAGGATTTAGTGAGATAAAATCATCACTGCAAGACATACAGCATAATACGGCAATCAAAAAACATATACTCTTTTTCATATCTTTTTTGTATTAAAATTTAGAAAGTTACATTAACACCGAATATATATGAGCGCGCTGCCGGATATCCCATATAGTCGCCACCCTTTGATAGCCCGCTTTCGCTGCTGTTCTCCGGATCATATCCTACATAATTTGTAAGGGTGAACAGGTTGGTTCCCGTTACATATAAACGTAATCCGCTCAAACCAAGATTTTTGATCAGATTATTGTCCAGATCGTACCCGAATGTCAGGTTCCTTAAACGAAGGAAAGAAGCATCCTGTACCCAAGCCGAAGAAGGATCTCTTTGCCATCCCGACGGTGTACGCGTAGGCCTGAAATGTATTCCGTCACCGGGTTGTTCATTCGACCGCCAACGGCCCAACTGTTCGATAGCACCGTTCCGGTCTCCATGATAAATACCGACCATTCGTTTCCAGAAACTGAAATTTTCAGCTCCGTAAGAACCGGTAAACAGGAAACTCAAGCTAAAGTTCTTATAGGAGAATGTGTTGTTGAAACCGGCAGTGAAAACAGGTTGATTATTACCAATGATCGTTTTGTCATTCTGATCCAGTTTGCCATTCCCATCTACATCACGGTATCTTCCGTCGCCCACCTTGTCATTCGCCAAGTGCGGATTTGCATCCAATTCTTCCTGCGACATGAAAACA
Source organism: Tannerellaceae bacterium (assembly GCA_031285925.1). Taxonomy (GTDB): domain Bacteria; phylum Bacteroidota; class Bacteroidia; order Bacteroidales; family Tannerellaceae; genus QVMG01. The sequence continues at coordinate 2,633 of JAITVG010000112.1, read as the reverse complement.
CCCATATAGTCATATCCGTAGAAATTGGCGATCGGGTGTCCCGGCAGGGTAATGAACGAGTTATTTGCGTTGGCCGCACTGCCATAGATCGGACGGGCGTCGGGGCCGACTTCCAATACCTTATTCTTATTGAACGAAATATTGAAATTGCTTGACCATGAAAATTCGCCGACCAGATTATTGGTAGATAAAATAAATTCCATACCTCTGTTCTGTACTTTACCGATATTTTGCATCTGTGTGGAATAACCGGTAATGGTCGGAACCGGAACGTTCAATCAAAGGTCGATAGACCGGCTGTCGTAAAAATCAGCTTCCAGTCTTACCCTGTTATCAAACATACCTAACTCAAAACCGAGGTTATACTGGCGTGTCATTTCCCAGCCTAAATCCAAATTGGGCATGGTGTTCGGATTGACGATATTCTGTAAACCGTCTCCGGTTGCATAGAAACCTGTTGAGAGAAGGCCGATCGACGAATAATCACCAATGCGGTTGTTCCCTGAAATACCGAAACTTGCACGCAGTTTCAAGTCGCTGATCTGTGTCACGTCTTGCATGAAACTCTCCTGCGAAATACGCCATCCCAAAGACGCGGAAGGGAAAGTACCCCACTTCCTGTTACTTCCGAAACGTGACGAACCGTCCCTTCTTAATGTAGCCGTCAGCAGGTAACGATTGTCGTATGCGTAATTGATACGTCCGAGATAGGAGATCATGGAGTGTTGCGATTCATCACTTGTCAGCGCATACATGGTACCGGCATTCAACGTCGTGATGTTGTCATTGGCAAATCCCCTTGCTTCTCCCCTCATGTGTTCGTATGAATGAAGCTGGGTAGTGTAGCCGAGCAGGGCAGAGAAGACATGTTTTTCCGCGAATGTTTTATTGTAGCTTAATGTATTTTCAATAACCCAATCCCTGTCAGTCCAGCGTTCATTCGTCCCTTCCGCAGGGCGGGGCGCTTTGGATGCATCGAAGTCGATGTGAGAAGCCCGGTATACTTTACTTATATTATCCTGTATACCGCCGTTAATTCCGATCCGGAATTTCAAGTCTTTAATGATATCCCATTCGGCAAAAACAGTTCCCATCCAACCGTAACGCTTGCGTCTATTGTAAACTTCATTGGCAATTCCTATCGGATTAGCCACGTCGCCACCCAGTATTTCCGGGTTCCGAACCATGGAGCCATAACTTCCGTCTGCATTCCTTAACGGGTAAATAGGGGGTAAGTTAAGTGCATACATTACAGGGGCATCTTTTCCGTTGGCCTGTTCTTTCCCGTTTGTAGTATACGCCATCAAAGTCATCCCTACGTTTAACTTGTCGGAGACTTTTGACGATACGTTTGTTCGGAAATTAAACCGGTCGTAGTCCGTGTTCAGCACAATCCCTTCCTGACTGATATAACTTCCCGAGAAAGTGTACTGCGTACCTTCCGATCCTCCGGAAACCGACACTTCATATTGCTGGATTTGCGCATTCCGGAAAAGCAAATTCTGCCAATTATTATCTTCCATTTGGGCGACGGAAGCCGGATCAAGAAAATTGTATTTATACCCGCCCGTGCCGTCGGGTATCATATATTGCGTAGTTGCCGACGGATATATCTCACGCCGTGCATTACTGTCATTGATCGTGTGAGGAGATTTATCCGGGTCGGCAGCGATTATACCGGCCTCCAGCCAGGCTTGATTTCTTCCGTCTACAAGCCATTCAACGTATTGATCCCGATTCATCATCTTAACCTCTTTTTCGCGTTGCTGAAAACCGACATAAGCGTTTAGGCGAACAACAGGTTTCCCGCTTTTTCCTTTTTTCGTCGTAATGATTACTACCCCGTTCGCTCCACGTGAACCGTAAATAGCAGTAGAAGAGGCATCTTTCAATATCTGGATACTTTCTATTTCCGACGGGTTTAACAACCGGAACGCTCCGCTTTCCATCGGATAGCCGTCTACGACATAAAGCGGGTCATTCGATTGGGTGATAGAACCGACACCGCGTACCCGGATGGTAAGTCCTTCACCTCCCGGAGCTCCGTTTGTTTGCTGGATCTGCACACCTGCAACCTGTCCGGCCATTGCTTCACCGAAGTTAATAGCCGCTCTTTCTTTTAAATTATCGGCCGATACGGATGCTACTGCTGTTGTTACATCCGATCTTTTTTGTGTTCCGTAACCAACCACAACCACTTCATCCAATAGCTGGGTGTTGTCTTGCAGCCTAACAGCGAAAGTACGCTGGCTTCCCACGGTGACATCCATATTGGTGTAGCCAATATAGCTGATTGTAAGCACTGCTCTTTCGGAAACGCTCAGGGCAAATTTTCCGTCAAAGTCGGTAACAGTACCATTGGTTGTTCCTTTCTCAATAACGTTAGCGCCAATAATCGGCTCTCCGGCCGAATCAGTGACAGTTCCCGTAACAGAAACGCGATTCCCGACCTGTTGGGGTGCTGTCCGCGAAATAATAATGTGTTTTCCATTAATCGTATACGTATACCCCGAATTTCGGAGCACATTATTCATCGTTTCCCCTATATTCTGGTCAACGATATTCACGGTTACCTTAAACCCCAGATCGATCATGGATTCTTCATAATCAATGGAAAGGTTTGTTTGATCCTC
>JAITVG010000059.1 GCA_031285925.1 Tannerellaceae bacterium | reverse complement strand
ACCGTGCTTTTGCCTGCATTGTATCGTTCTTCCGCGTAGGTGAACGCTTCCTTGCCGGCTTCGACCGATTTACCGGAAGAGATGTATTTTTCCTGCGCGGCGGTTGCGTTGTAATAGGCCTGCTGTATTTCCTTGTACAGTACTTTCCGGGCGTCATCCCTCATAAGTTCGCGGGTGCTGATAGCCACACGCGCCGAACGGACACTGTTGCGCACCTGGAAGCGGTTGAAGATCGGGATGCTCAGGCTTAGTCCTACCGTTTTCCGTTCGTTTTGCCTCCATTGGGTGTTAAAAGCAGGGTTGATGTAGTCTTTCTCATTATAATAATGATAGTAGCCGTTGCTGTAACTGGCGCTCAGGTTCAACTTCGGATAGTATCCGGCACGGGCTACATTCAGCTGTTTCTTCTGGCTCTCCAGCAGATATTCCTGCTCTTTGATCTGTGGTTTGAAGGCGACAGCCTCATCGTAGATCAGGTCGGGAAGCAGGATACTGCCCATGTACTGCGTCAAAGCATCGCCGGTTACCGGGTTTTCTATATCGAAACCCTTATCGTTCCTTTCCAGTTCAAGGCTTTGAGCCAGATCGAGCAACGCCAGACTTACGTTATTGTTCGCTTCCGTTAAAGATACTTCGTCGGCGGCAGCTTGCGCCTTCATGTCGTACAGCTGGGAAAGGGGTACTTTTCCGGCCTGTACAAGCGATTCGGTTCTCTTTACCTGCTCCTGCGAGAGCGCGGCCTGCAATTCGGCGATTACCTGCATTTCCTTATTATATAATACTTGCAGATAATAAGACGCCACGTTGATCGCCAGGTCTTCCCGTGCCTTATTCAGGCTTTCGGTAGCCGCCAGCAAATCCAGTTTCTTTGCCGCGATGTCGTTCGAGATTTCCATCCCGTCGAATACCGGCATATTCAATTGCAGATACATCGAGGAGTTGGCCGAAGTGCGATCGACGATCGTTCCGTCGTTTGACGGCGAACGGCCGAAGTCGAAATTCTGGCTAACGCCGGCATTCAGGTTGGGAAGCCAGCGGTGTTTGCTGGTATGAAGGGAGATTTTCCTGTTTTCCTCTTCCTGCTCGCGCTGTTTCAGGTTGATATTATGTTCCAGTGCATGGCGGATACATTCTTCCAGCGTCCACTTTCCATCCGGCGTTTGTGCCGGCAACAGGAAGGGAAGCAGTATAAGTATAGATAAAAATAGCAGTTGTCTCATTCTTCTTTAAACTTATGGGGGTTATTTTTTCTTCGGATCGATAATCGCGCCGCGTATTTTGTCTTCGTAGGCCAATCCTTCCAGCACTTCGATCTTGATACCGTCGGAAAGGCCGACTTTGACCGGATGTTTTTCAAACACCTGTTCGGGTTTTTCCTGTTTCATGAGTTGCACGAACGCGGAGTCGCCGCTGAACTCGACGGTGCTTTCCGGAACCGTCATCACACCGGCAGCCTGTTTGAGCACAATCTCCGCATTGGCGCTGTATCCGGCACGGATAAAAGCATCTTCCGGGATATTGACCGCCGCCTTGATCTCGAACATCACGGCGCCGTTTTCCTCCACTCCCTTGGGGGCTACATATTCAAGCAAGGCATCGAACGCGCGGCTTTCCATCGCCCCGACCGTCAGTTTTATCGACATGCCTTCGTGAATACGCCCGACTTCCGTTTCGTCTACCTTGCCTCGGAAGATCATGTTGTTCATGTCGGCAACCGATGCGATCGTTGTTCCGTCGTTGAACGTGTTGGACTGGATAACGGAGTTGCCGACCTTGATCGGAATATCCAGCAGCATACCGTTGATGGTAGACCGAACCTGGGTGGTGCTGCTCGCCGTAGATCGCTTCGAGATTCCTTCGCGAATGATCTCTAACGCATCCTGCGCATTTTCGAGTTCTTCTTTGGCTTTCCGGCTGTTAGCCTGCGACAGTTCGTAGTCTTCCCGCGCAACGACTCCCTGATTAAACAATTCTTCGTCGCGCTTGAAGGTGGATGATATTTGCTGCAAGTTGATTTCCGCTACCCGTACCCGCGATTCGGCGCTGTTGAGCTGCACCATTTCGGGAATCACTTTGATCCGGGCGATGATTTCTCCTTCCTTTATCATCTGTCCGGCTTCCTTGAGCAGTTCGGATATGATGCCCGACATCTGCGGCTTTATCAGTACCTCATCGCGAGGCTCCACCTTGCCTGTCGCAACGGTTTTTACCTCAACCGAATCTTCCTTCGGGCTTACCAGTTCATATTCGGTAATAACCGGGCGCGATTTCTGCCAAAGGAAATAGAATGTTCCGATCACAGCCGCTCCAATGAGGACAAGGATAATAATTCTACCAATCTTTTTCATATTCAATTAAATTTTTCGGCCCCCACCAACCTCCCCCGAAAGGGGAGGCTTTTAGTTACCTTATTGCTATTATTATATATATTACATTACATTCTTTCATAAGCCTCCCCCTTTGGGGAGGTTTGGAGGGGCAGGGCTTTTCCCTACTCCTCCCTGATCGCATCGATCGCCTTAATCTGCATCGCCCGCCAGGCGGGGATCAATCCGGCAAACAGTCCGCTTATCAGTAATACGACGGTTGCGATGACCGCCGTGCCGATATGTATCTCCGGAACATCGAAGAAAGAACCGTTGGCGTTCGCGTTGGCGTTCGCTTCCGCCGCTCCGGCAGCCATTGCCCGGCCTACCAGATCCAAAGCAAATACGCCCAGGCACAGCCCCATCATACCGGCAATCACGGTGAGCAGCAGGCTTTCGCTCATGATTTGCGAAATGATATTTAAAGGCTTTGCTCCCAGTGCGCGCCTTACGCCTATTTCATTCGTCCGTTCCCGCACGGTCACCATCATGATATTGCTTACTCCGATCACCCCGGCCAGCAATGTGCCCATCCCCACTAACCAGACAAGGAAGTTGATCCCCATGAACAGCATATTGAAAGTTTCGAACTGCTTGGCGATAGTGAAACTGGAAACAGCCTGTTCGTCGGTCGGGGAGATTTCGTTTTGCGAGCGCAACACATCTTTTATATCTTCCACCATCCGGTCTGCCGGATATCCATCATTCGCCGTTGCGCAAAGGAACCAGAACTTGTCGCCCAGATTGGCTGCCTGTTGCAAAGTAGTGTAGGGCACCATGACACTTTCCGAAGTTCTCCCCCCGATCTGGACACGCGCTTTGGGCTTCACTACGCCGACTACCTGGTAATAGATTCCGCTCACACGTATATACTGCCCGATGGGATCTTCGTCGGCATCGAAAAGCACATCCCTGACAATATCGCCGATCACGCACACTTTCCGGTGTTCCCGCATGTCGATCTCATTCAACAGGCGTCCGGCCGGAAGATGCTGTGTTTCAATATTAAAGTAATCGGAATAGATCCCGCGAATGTTATAGGTTCCGGCCTTAATGCCTCTCACTACATTGTTTGATCCGCTCCATTGCATCACCATCGGGGAAATATAACGTACGCCTTGAACCCGTGCACGGATCGTTTCCAGGTCGCGGTTGCGCATCTGCCAGTAGCGCCCTTTTTTATATCCTTTGTAAGGCTCGCCGGTACGTTCGGAGAAGAAGAAGGCGGAATTTGTCGAAAAGCCTTCTACATTCTTAAATATACCATTCTTAAATCCGTTGCCTGCTCCAAGCAGGATAACCAGCATCAGGATTCCCCAAAACACTCCGAACCCGGTCAGCAGACTGCGCGTCTTGTTGCGCGTAATCGTGATCCATATTTCCTGCCAGCGATCTATATCAAACATTATTTTTTAATTTTCAATTCATCACTCGTGCCTCATTGCTTCTATCGCCGTGATCTTTATTGCCTTGCGCGCCGGGAAATATCCGGCAAGGACTCCGGCGACGACAAGTAAGGCTGTCGAAAACAGAGATATACTCATGTCTACGGTCGGATTGCGGAAGATGGTCATGTCGTCCTGCGAAGTGGCCTGTCCCGATTGCATCTGTTCCGTTACCATATTAATGATTTCGGTAACTCCGATTCCGCCGACCATTCCTATATATCCGAAAACAGCCGTGATAATCACCGATTCGACGATGATCAGTTTGAGGATGGAAAGCGGAGTAGCGCCGATAGCCTTGCGGATACCAAATTCCTTTGTCCGTTCACGTACGGTGATCAGCATGATGTTGCTCACTCCCACCACTCCGGCGGTAAGCGTACTGATCCCGATGATCCATATAAACAGCGTGATCCCGTTGGTCATCCCGTTCAACATCATAAACTCTTCCAGCATATTGTAGAGGCCGATCGCACGGGTGTCTTCCGGATTAAACCGGTGGCGGGAGGCAAACTGTTCGCGCAACCGCTGTTCAAAAGCGTCGCTCTCCTGTTGGGTATTGATACCGTTAACGGTGAAATTGAGTTCATCCAGTCCGTAACCCCGCTTGTAGAGTGTCTGCGCCGTGCTGAACGGGATGTAGGCGGGCGCATCGTTGTTGTTGTCTTCCGCCTCGTACACGCCGATCACCTGATAGGCAACCTGGCCGGCACGGATATATTTACCGAGCGGATCTTCCGACTTGAACAGTACGGTCTGCATGCGCGGGCTTATCACAATCACCTTCCGCCTCTGCCTCACGTCTATATCGTTGATAAAGCGTCCTTTTCCTGACGGCATCTTTATTTTGCCGATCCCTTTCATGTCCGGATGCACGCCGCGCAGCGAGTAATTATTGTATTCCTCTCCGTAACTCAACGTGTCCGAACGGTAGATGATGCCCGATTTCAAATCCACTTCCGGATTAAGGCGCGACAGCGACTCGTAGTCTTCGATTTTAAACTGCACCGCCCGATTGGTTTGCATCCCCTTGTAGGGCATGGAAGCAACGCGCGGCCAAACGTATACCTGATTGGCCGATAAGTTATCGAAATTGTAAATGATCCCGTTGCGCATCCCGTTGCCCGCTCCCAGCAGGATGATCAGCATGAAGATGCCCCAGGCAACGGAAAAGCCGGTGAGAAAGGTGCGCAGTTTATTCTTCTTTACCGTGCTCCATATTTCGTGGAAATTATCAAAATCGAACATGCCCGGCTCCTTCTTCTATGGATTCGATAATTCCGTCTTTCAAGCGGATGATTTTCCGGGTTACGTCGGCTACCGACTGTTCATGGGTTACGATGATCATCGTCATCCCTTCTTCGTTTACCCTTTTCAACAGTTCCATAACTTCGACGGTCGTCATCGAGTCTAACGCTCCGGTCGGTTCGTCGGCCAGTATCACCTGCGGTTTGGCAATCAGTGCGCGGGCAATGGCAACCCGTTGTTTCTGTCCTCCCGACATTTCGTTGGGAACATGGTTCGCCCAGTCTTTCAGCCCCACCATATCGAGGTATTCCATCGCGACCTTATTCCTCTTTTTCCGGTTCATTCCCTGATAATAGAGCGGGAGGGCGACATTTTCCATCGCATTCTTGAACGAGATCAG
>JAITVG010000052.1 GCA_031285925.1 Tannerellaceae bacterium | reverse complement strand
AACCCACAGAGGAACCGGCCTTGAAGCCGGAAATAATTAACCGTCAGCTGAAGCATGACGGCAAAAGACAGGCCTGTGGCCACGAGCTGCGCTCGCTGAAAGAAAAGAGTATGAATAATTCAAGCTAAATTGTAAAAAATATCAAATCATCGAATTTTCTTTCAGCAGGATTATATTTTCCACTTGCGAACACAAACGCCAAGTCCAATCACCACAATAAAAATCACCACCCCTGCGATCTTCCATACGGAAAGCGGGGAAGCGTCCGTTTCGGTTTTCCGCGAGGTAACCGCTTCACTCCTTACGATTTCTTGCAGAGAAGCAGTTTCTTCGAGGGAAAGGGAATCTTTGCGGATCGCTTCCTCTCCCATATCCACGTCGAGCACTGCACGGATGGCTTGGCGCCCCAGGCTGTCCGGCGGAGCGAAGACGGACAAACGCGCCCGTACCTTCCGCTTGGCCGACATCTCCGACAGCAGCCTGCCGGAAAGGGAATCCAGTACAGTTTGCTCCGTCCGTATCCTTTCCCGGCGGTGCGTCGCACTTTGATGCCTCACCTTGCAGGAAGCAAATAAAAGAAGAAATAAAGAAATGTATATGCTTTGTTTCATATTGTATTTTGTTTTTATAGTAGTTATCAGCCCTATGGGCTTAGTAGTCATCGCTTCGCTTAGTAGTTAAAGTAGTCAAAGTAGTTTGACTACTAATGAGCGAAGCGACTGATAACTACTTTGATTACTAAGCGAAGCGATGACTACTAAGCCCATAGGGCTGATGACTACTTTTACTGAAACATCACCCTGTAACGGTTTTCCTTTTCCGTCCGCAATGAAAGGTGCATGAAATTCCGTTTGCGGTAAACGATTACCTGATCGAACAGCAATTCGCTTTCCATCAGTATGTAGTACAGATCCTTGATGTCGCCCGCTATCGTGCAGTCCGCCGCCTCTCCTTTGGTATGCTGACTGTCGGGCACGCCTCCCACCAGCCGGTTCAGTTCCGCCGATCGGTATCCGCTGGTGATGCGTATCGGCTGGCCGTAGATGTCCCGCAACGGTTGCAGCAATTCCCTTACCAGCCGCTCCATCGCAGCCCTTTCAGCCGTTCCCGGCGTATTGGAAATACCTCTTTCCCGTGCAATACGGCTTTCTTGCATTTCCTCCCAACTAAAATTCTCCGTTATCATTTTTTTCTCTGTGTTTTTGTGTTTAATTTCTTGCATCATGCAAGTCATTTCAATCAAATAAATCCCGGTTCAGACAGTAGGGCAGCCGCGAGGGCAGCCCCTACTTTGCCTTTCTCTTCATCCTGTACGAATAATCCACCCCGAACAGCGCCCCGGCAAATGTCGATACCTCGCCGAAGGCTACCAGCACCGAGTGATGTATCTCTCCCTGCGGGGCAAAGAAGAAGCTGAGGAACAGCAGGACAACGCCGGCCACGGTCAGCAGCACGGCCACTGTCAATTGATAATTCCTTCTGCGGAATGCTTTATAAGGTTTGCCATCTCTTCCGGCAACCGGCTTTTGTCCTGTATTCATCTTGCTTTGTGTTTTGTGTTTTCGTGATTAATTGTCAATTGTCAATTGTCAATTGTCAACTGTCAATTGTTTTTCAGATTTCTCCCTCCGGAGTTTCCTTTTCCTGATCCTTGTAGATGATTTTTTCCACTACCCGTATAGGTGTGAACACCGTCTGACTCTGCGCATAGCGCAAGACTGATCCCGGAGAAAAGAGGATGCGCGTGCCGGTGACCCGGTCTGACGTCACTTCTTCCTCCGTTAAGGAGCCTTTTGAACTGATCGAGAGGCGGAAATTGCCCAATTCGCCCAGCTGTACTACCCGCCCGGCTTTCAGTTCGAGCGCCATTGCCCAGTTCAGGGAATCCAGTACCCCCTTCACGTCGGCCGACGAACCGGTGGAGCGCGCTCCGATCAGTTCGCACATCTCCTCCAGGCGGGTGATGCCTGTTGCCTTTGCCACTGCGTAATACCTCTCCTGTCCGGCCTCCGGGCCGTTGAGTACCTTACGCTTCACTTTGCTGAATGCTAATGCCATAATTTAAAAAATTTAGTTTGATTAAGAATTTTCCGTGTCCGGGCATTCGTTCGCCTTTCCACGGGGACAAAGGTAGGACAGTGAAAAATGGCGTTTTACACTTAATGTCAGTTAGCGTCAGTTAGTGTCAGTTAATGTCGTGAAAGTACGCGAAAGTACGCGAAAGTTATCGGTTATATACTCAGTTCGCGTTTAAGCATATCGTAGATTTCCTGTCGGGAATTTTGGTAAAGGCCGGTGGATTCGTCGGCAAGTTTGGCGTATGTGTTTGAGGTACAATAGATATCCGTGGCTTCCAGTTCACTCATGCCGTAATCACTCATTAGGGATTGTACGATCTCGTCATCGACATGAAACATGGCGCTGTCGATTCTTCCCTTGGCAAGCGACAAAGCTCGCAATGACTGTATGGTGCAAAAACATATCTGATGTGAAGGATATCGGACAAGATCGGTCAGGAACTGCTCTTTGCTAATGATGCCGTCCAGATATTCATCTACCCTCGTTGCTATTTTGTCATCGGCAACAGGCCCTTCGATCATGTCGTAATCGTGCGCCTGTTTTTCCGAATTGTTTTTCCGGTTGAGAACTATAAAATCGAGCCATTCTTCCGAATAATCCGTGAAACGCAGCACTTTCAGGAATTGGTCGTTGAAATAATGCTCCGCAAATTCAAACTCGGTTACTACCGGCTGCATTTTTTTTCTTAATCCTTTTCTGCTTGCCCAGGTTTCTGCCTGTTCGTATAGTTGCGTAACGTAAAAACCACATCCGAAATCCCTGTTTTTTAGGCAAAAGGAAAAGTCGATGTTTTCAATGGCGGTATAACTTCCGTGATATACTTTCATTTTAATCCTCCGTTTTCATAGCAGACTTCATACAGTTCTCTCAACGACCAGTAGGGGTCTTCCACGTGCAACGTCCACCAATGCTCGTTCAGAAAATCCATGCCGCCGTATTTTTTTAGGTACAGGTAGGCGTCGGGCTTGCTCATTTTGTAGGCACGGGCGAATTTTGCGATAATAAAAGTCATAAAATTCACCTTGTTTTGCGTTTCGCGGTCGAGTATGCGCTTTTCTTTCAATGCTTCCATGGCTTGCAGTATTTAATTCCTTGTTGCAAAGATATGTTTTTTCGGTTAAAAAACCATCTAATCCCCTTTCCGAAGTTGTCTAATTGTTTTAAAAAAACGTTTAGGCGGTTTGCGAAAAGGAATTAGATGGTTTTGCTGCTGCTTCGCCCGGTCTATGGTTCACCCAGATGTTCGAACAGGACTTCCAGCTGGCGGGGCGTGTAGATGCGCTGTCCGCGGAAGTATCCCGTCGGTTGAAGGGCGTTCATCAGCTCTTCGTCGCGGGTGATCCAGGCGGTCAGTCGGCGGCTGGCCGACGAGGGCGCCTGATCGGGGAAATAGGCCATCGCAAGCTCCTTGTGGGAACAGGCCGGTCGCTTTGTTTCAATCGCCATCAGAACCTCCTTCCCGTTGTTTTTTCCGTTCGAGATACTCGGCGTAGGTGATGCCCGACGTTGAAGGCGGGGCGTTTTTGCGCTGCTTTTCCAGCATCTCGTCAATCTGCATCCGGTCTTGCCGACGTTCGGCCACGAACCCGAGCAGGGCGGAGGAGATGAACAGGGCGTCTACCGATCCGTAGAACCGTCCGTAGCGCCCGCATTTGAGGCGGTGGCAGAAGAGTTGAAACTCGGACACTTTCAGGTGGCCGTATTCCGTCAGTATCAGCCGTGCAAGTTCTTTCTGCCGTGCAATCGGCATCTTGTCCTTTACTCCGGCAAAAAGGTTGATGTCTTCCAGCTGCATGCAAAGCCACACGATGGCCGTTTCTTCGTTGTAGCCTTTGGCGACGGTCAGCAGCTTGGGGGCAGTTCCGGTATAAGCCCTTACCCATTCCCGGGCGGCCAGCGGCTGGAGTTCGGGGGTGAAGAGGGCGAGGAAAGCGGCTGCTTCGCCGTAGCGTTCACGCATTGCAGCTATTTCCTGTTGCAATCGCTGCCATTCGAAGGAGCTCTTCGCGTCGGGCATCGTCGGATGCAGGGGGATTTGATTTATTTTTTCCATAAATGATTTTTCCACTTGTTTTGTTTTCTTTTTCTTTGATTTCTTTTTCTTTGATTTCCTTTTCTTTAATTTCCTTTTCTTTACTTTTCTTTATTGATTCCTTTATACGCGCGGGCGCGGGATTTTCCGTATCCGAAAAACATTCCTCACGGGTGATCCGGTATTCGGATTTGATCAGGTTTTTTCCATTCCTGCGGATCACGGAGAAACGCTGCTGTACGCCATACGAAGTAAATATTCCCCACTGTTCATACAGCGTATGATCCAGCAGGCCAAGTTTCAGGCAATATTCGATAATCTGCTCCACCTTTTCAGCGTCCATGCCAAGCATGAAGCCTATATCGGTGTAGAATCCGCTTCGAACAGCCACATAATACCCTTGCGAAGCATACACTTCGCACAACGCCGCCATGAAGACCGACAGGCCTTCACAGCCAAACTCCAACAATAGCCGTTGAATTTTCAAATCCCGCACGAAACCGGTGTCCATGGGGAAATAGTCAAGGCCTTTTTTTACAGGTCGCGACATCGTTTTTTTACTTTTTTCACAGTTGAACAATCAAATCACGAAAAAAACACGCCGCAAAGCTAAGAAATGCCGGGCAAAGCGGAATACCCCCATAGAGCGATGTCCGGGCCGGATAAAAAACATCTGTTAAAGCGGAAAGTAGCCTTTTTATCCCCTCAAAAAACATGCTCTACGGGGGTATTTGCACA
>JAITVG010000009.1 GCA_031285925.1 Tannerellaceae bacterium | reverse complement strand
TATCCGGATGCGCGTAAGTATCAGTGAAAGTAATGGAAAAAAACCGGCGTACACCATAAGTGAAAAATACCGGCATTTAATGGAAACCAATCCCCTGTTGGGCAAACTCAAGGATGAGTTCAATCTGACGACAGACGGATGAGGCTTCAATCATAAATTAAAAAACGAATGGAAGACCGGCCTTAGCCAATCTTCCATTCGTTTTTTAAATTTGAAACTAAGCTACCTGCTTAAAGTTCTCTAATCCATACATTGCGGAAACTTACTGGATTGCCGTGATCTTGCAGTTTGATCGGGCCGGCGCCATGAGGAACGACTTTCGGGAAACCGATATACTCCGTAGTACCCACGATGGTTGTATGATTTAGCAAAACAACACCGTTATGGATCACCGTCACGGTTGGATTAGTCCGGTACGTACCGTCTTCCTTAAATGTCGGGGCTTCATAGATAATGTCATACACATTCCATTCGCCCGGCTTGCGCATGGCGTTGGCCAACGGGCGTGCCTGCTTGTAAATACTGCCGGTCTGGCCGTTTGAATATGTTTCGTTATCATAGCAGTCCAACACCTGTACTTCATACATTCCCTGAAGGAAGATACCACTGTTGCCGCGCCCCTGGCTTGTTCCCTTAACTTCCACCGGAGAAGTCCATTCGATATGAAGTTGGAAACTGTTGAAATGTTGTTTGGTTTCAATATCTCCGGTTCGCGCAGCTACCGTGAAAGCGCCGTTTTTCACCGTCCATTTGGCTTCGCTGCCGTCCTTGCTGCTTTTCCAGGCGTTTAAACCGGTTCCGTCGAATAAAACAATAGCATCGGAAGGAGCGGTGATCGTGTACTGATCGCCCGGTTGAACAACAGGTGGTTGAGGAACCCAGAATTCCGACATTCCGGGAGTCATTTTTTCAGGTTCGGGATATACCTTTTCCTGCGCACTCACACTGACAAAAAACAAACAAGCCAAAGTAAACATGCAACATTTGGCAACACAAACATTTCTTTTCATGGTTTAACTGTTTAATTAATATAAATGATTCACAAACATACAAATAAAATTATCTATCGAAGATATTCAACCGGTATTATTCGCAAATTTCTCAAAAGGTTTATTCATGATGATAAGGTTCACCCTTCAAAATAGTCATTGCTCGGTATAACTGCTCAATGAAGATCATCCGGATCATCTGATGGGAAAAAGTCATCCTGCTCAGTGATATTTTCTCTGACGCCGCCCTGTACACCGCTTCGCTGAATCCATAAGGGCCGCCAACGGCAAAGACTAACCTTCTGGCTACCGTATGCGTCTTCTTCTCCATGTAGGATGCAAATTGCAGCGACGTAAATTCTTTTCCGCGCTCATCAAGCAAAACCAGATAATCTCCCGGCTGAATGGCTTTCAATATCAGTTCCCCTTCTTTCTCCTTCTGCTGCATTTCCGGTAAATTCCTTACATTCTTAATGTCAGGGATCACATTCATCTCAAAAGGGATATAATGCATCAACCGGCGCTTATATTCGTCGACCGCCTCCGTGAAATAAGAGGTGTCCGTCTTCCCGATAACAATAAAGGCTACTTTCATCTGTATATTTAACTGGTTACAAGGGCGAAAATACGTGAAAAAAAAACATACCTTTGCAATGTATTATTTAAAAATGAAAAAGTATGAAACGGATTTTACTCACACTCGCTTTTTTACTTTCAATATTCAATCTGAAAGCTGCCGATATAACGACTATAACCGACGCATTCAAAAAGGGTAATGCTTCCACGCTCGCCGCGTTTATGGATGCGGAAGTAGACATGGCCATTCCGGGATCTTCCGGGAAAACGAACGGCAAGGACGCCGTGGCAAGGTTAAACGCATTTTTCAATTCCAGCAAGCCAACCGGTTTTACGGTATTGCACCACGCCGACAAAAAGGAGAATGGTTTTTTCGTGGCAAAACTGCCCGCCTCTTCGGGTGAATACAGGGTGAATATTACTTACCGTACGGATGGAGGCAAAGCGATCATACAATCAATCAGAATAGAATAGAATACAGATGGATCAACTTATCGATGATTTAATCAGACTTGCCTTTGCCGAAGATATCGGCGACGGCGATCATACCACGCTATCTTCCATTCCTGCAACGGCCGTGGGAAAGAGTCGGTTGATCATTAAGGAAGACGGCGTTCTGGGCGGGGTCGAGATGGCAAGGAAAATCTTTCACACATTTGACCCGGGTCTCAAAATCAATGTCTTTATCGGCGACGGTATGGAAGTGAAAAAAGGAGATATCGCATTCACCGCGGAAGGAAAAGTCCGATCCCTTTTACAAACGGAACGATTGGTTTTAAACGTGATGCAGCGCATGAGCGGGATCGCAACCACCACTCGCAAGTATGTGAAGGCACTGGAAGGAACCAAAACACGGGTTCTGGACACCCGCAAAACAACTCCCGGTATGCGTATGCTGGAAAAAGAAGCGGTCAGGATCGGCGGCGGAGTAAACCACAGGATCGGGTTATTTGATATGATCCTGTTAAAGGATAACCATGTCGACTTTGCCGGAGGCATCGGAAAAGCCATCATCCGTGCAAAAGAATACCTCAGGGAAAAAGGCAAAGATATCAAAATAGAAATTGAAGTCCGCAATTTGGATGAATTACAGGAAGTCTTGCACACAGGGGGAATCAACCGCATCATGCTCGATAACTTCAACGTCGAAAACACAAGGAAAGCGGTCGACATGGTTGGCGGGCGTTACGAACTGGAATCTTCCGGCGGCATCACTTTCGACACCTTACGCCAATATGCGGAAACCGGCGTCGATTATATATCCGTCGGCGCCCTTACTCATTCGGTGAAAAGTTTGGACATGAGCCTGAAGGCAGTTGATAATTGATAATTGAAAATGAAGGAGAAATGATTTGTTTTCCGTATTCATTGTAGGTGGAATATATTGTCTTATCTCCTTTTTTTTGAAAAGACAAAAAACTCCGATTGAGGTACTTTGAATTCTTGCATCTGCAGGTAGCTTGATTTCTGCTTCCACGAGGCAAGGTATAAAGGGAAAACGATCTAATAACCTATAAAACAGTAATAAAAATGAGTAATCAACTAATCACAAAAGAGAACAACGAGAGGGTGAAATTCTTTTTTATTTCATTAGACAGGATACCCTCTATGATGGAACGCCTGTTTACAGGGAAAAAATCGACACTTGACGGTGAGAGTTTCTACGCGGACGAAGAATTGTAAAAAAAATTGAAGTTGAGCCGGAGAAGCCTCCAAGACTACCGGAATGAGGGACGGATTCCCTATATCAAGCTGGGCGGAAAAATACTGTACCGGTCTTCGGATGTGGAAAAACTATTGGAAGAGGGATATAGGGACAGTTTCAGGTAGCCCTACTGCACAAGCCCCACCCACACCAAACAATATTTTTTCCCCTTTTTAAATTTGATAAACATCTCATCCATGTAGGGAATAAAATAGGCAACACTTTTTTGAAATTTACTCTTTTGAGGCACGAGGAAGGAAGAAATTTCAAAAAACCGCAGGCTTGGTGTTGCCGTTTTATTCTCGGAATGTACCTTTTTTTATCCCAACTTCAACGCCGAAAAGTTTTTTCGGTGTTTTTTTCGTTCCAAACGGATGTTATTATAGCCTATCCAATTGGTTTTCAGATGGGTCATATTTTCAGGAGTGTTTTGTAATACCCACAGCAGAAAAATTTATGTTGTACCTTTTCCGGCATGTACTTCACATCCATCATACGCTTGATCCCTGAGCATGGTCGGGAACTTCCTTATTACAAGATAAAGGAGTCTTTCCGTGATGTTATGGGTCGTGTGCATACCTGTGTTATGCTTACTCCGGGCTATCTTCCCGATTTGTGCAGCGATGAGATGGTTCAAATTCGCCGTGGTTTGACCTACCTGATGGAGCAGAGTGCTTTGATTCCCGGTCAGCGATCTATGTTTGATATGGATCCGCGACAGAACTACAGCGAAAAGGTTTGTGGATACATTGATAGGTTCTGGACTCAGATAAAGGATAGTGGCAAGATTGATTCGGCTCGGACAAGTTATGACGAAGCCCAACGCAAAGCTCGCCAATTGATTGATGTTAACACGATACAGCACACGGATGCACGTGAAGTAGGTGCAGAGAACGTATGTCTTCAAGCCATCCGTGAGCTTCAGCTGGACACATTCCTCAGATATGAGGGCTGGTCTGAGCGCAAGATACAAGCTACTTTGGCATCCTTGATTATCCGTACAGTATATTCTCCGTCCGAATGGGCAGCACTACGTATTCTCGACGAGAATTCGGCCGCTATGGAACTGTTTACCGGTCAGTTTGGCGATTGCCCCACTCAGCGCGAAGTATATGCGGCAGCCCCTTCACTTTATGCGCTCAAAGAGAAGCTGGAACGTCACCTGTGCGCTCGCACTGACTCGCTGTTCAATCTCACCAACCGCGTGATGCTCTTTGATTTAACCAACTTCTATTTTGAGGGTAGCAAATCAGGTTCAAAGAAGGCGAAATTTGGTCGTTCAAAAGAAAAACGTTCAGACTGTCGCCTGCTTGTTCTTGCCTTGGCAATCAATACCGAAGGCTTTATCCGATACAGTTCCATCCTTGCCGGCAACACTGCCGATCCGGATTCGCTACCGGCAATGGTAGACGGCATTATCGCAAAGAATCCGGTCTCGCCCAATCCCAATCAGAAAGTCATGGTGGTCATCGACGCAGGAATAGCCACCCAAGCTAATCTCGAATTGCTCAAAGAAAGAGGGTATAACTATCTGTGTGTCAGTAGAACAAAACTCAAAGATTACACCCTCAAAGAGGAAGGTCGCTCTGTTACGGTGCTGGATAGCCGCAAGCGACCCATCACATTGGCAGAAGTTGCACATGAACAGGGAGGCGATTTTTACCTTCGTGTCAATTCCCCGGCCAAAGCTATGACCGAACAGTCCATGAACCAACAGTGGCAAGATCGCTTCGAACTTGAACTCACCAAGGCACGCAACGCACTCACCTCCAAGGGAGGCACAAAGAAGTACGACAAGGTTGTGGAACGTATTGGACGCGCATTGGGGAAATACCCCTCAATATCCAAGTATTATCAAATAGACTACATCCGCTCAGGTAAGAACCCCGAGCACATGTCCGATATTCGATGGCAAATCAAAATCAGCGGGCAAGAGGATGAACAACGCTTTGGAACGTACTTCCTACGCACCAACGTGGCTACACTGGACGAACGATCCACATGGGACTATTATAATTTGATCAGAGAAATAGAGACCTCAAACAGGCAGCTCAAAACAGATCTTGAATTGAGACCCATCTATCATCAGAAAGATGATAACTCCGATGCCCATCTATTCTTCGGGCTGCTCTCATACTGGATTGTCAACACGATCAGATACAAATTAAAGA
>JAITVG010000244.1 GCA_031285925.1 Tannerellaceae bacterium | reverse complement strand
ATGTCGGGCGTCGGGCCGGTGAAAAGATATTCCACCACATTGAGCGGCGCGAAAAAGAGGTAGGCGCTCCCCAACGCATAACGCGCCCGCCGGTAGTTGCCCAGCAGCGGACTGTCGGCACTCGACAGGCAGATCAGCATCAGCCCCAAAGCCAACAACAGTGTGCTCGATACGAAGGTGGAGCCTATATTGTAAAGTTCGTTCATTACAGCCTCGATTTTTCAAAGTACAAAAATAGCGTTTTTTGCCGGACAGCGGAAATTTCAGGGCGGGAAAACTTTAGAAAGCTCATGCTCCTTACATCTTATATCCGGTATCAATCTGCGAAAGACAAGCCGATCGCATAAAAAATATTGTGCCAAAATGATGGTTCTCCGGGATACTTTACTTATCTTTGTTCCTGAAAGTCGTTCTTTGTCTATTGCGAAAAATCAACGAATAAAACGAGATTCGCTCGTTTCTAAATCGTTACCTGTCGCAAAAATGGCGTTTGTAACTCGTTTGTTTTCAGAAGGAAAGAAAAATAGCTATGTCTTAAGCAATGAAATGTAATGTGCTTTGTTATTCCCGCCCGCTTTACCCATGTGGCGATTGTGTGATTGATATGTTCTCCCGAAGTGATTGCGGGGAAAATGGGTGTTTCGGCTTCTTTGCGCTCGCCGCACAGTTCCAGCGCCTGCGGCGAAATGGGCAGATAAACAACTCCTTTTGTTTTCTTTTGTCGAAATTCTATGCGCGGGTTTTCTGTATCGCCTGTGATTTCGCCCCATGTGAGTTTGGCAATATCAGAATAGCGCAAGCCTGTGAGCGCAGAGAATAGGGCGGCACGGCGGGTATCTTCGCTGTTGCAGGGCGTGTTGGCGAGTTTCTGCAACTCGTCTTCGGTGAGGTGTACACGCTTGCTTTCCTCGCCTTTGATTGCCTTTATTTTGTGACAGGGGTCAGCTGTCAGAATTTCGTCTTTATGGGCGGTATGCAAAACAGTTTTGAAATGGGTAAGATAAAGTTTTTGCGTATTGGGCGAAAGCACTTTGCCGCTGTTCATCGGCTCGGTCAGAAGATACTCGCGGAACCGGTCGTAAAACTGCTGGTTGAGGTCGCCGAAACGCACGGTTTTACCCCCTGTAAAAGTTTCGAGCATACGCAACAATATGTTCCACTGGTTATGGCAGGTTATTCCGACTGTCGGACGGCGGCGGTCTATCAATTCCCGAATGTACTGTAAAAAATCGGTGTCGGCTTTTTTGTCCTGCTCCTGTTTTTGCGCATACAGTTCAGGATACAGGGCGCGATTGTCGAAATCGGCTTGCTGCAACTGACAGAATTTTGCGGCGAATTTACAGGCTTCCTGATCAGTTTCGCTGCGACACTGTATTACCCCTTCGGCATTGCGCTTGGGCTTGAAATTACCGCCGCGCGTGGGGCGTTCTTTGTCCCAAATTGGGGTGGTAACAATACGGTTTAATGATGTGAACTGTCGTTGAGGCTCATTGGAGTTGTTCTCAAAAACAGGGTACGCCTCTACAAGCAAATAGTATTCGCCATTGCGGTAAGCGGATTTTTGCAGCTTGACGGTGCATTTTGTACGGTGATATTTTGGTTTCATTTTGACTGTTATTTTACAATGTGATTACAAACATTCTGCAAATATACGGTAAAACTCGGTAATATGCAAGTAAAACACAGTAAAAAATGTTTATATAAATTTGTTATATTGCTAATATATAGGTTATTAGTAAATATGTTGTAATTGGAATTAGGTAGTGTAAGTTATAATTAGATTATATGCATAACGATTCGTTATGGAAGAGATCTCAGGAAAGAAGTTTTTTCAGTAATGTTATTGGATAGCCTTCTGTAATTCTTCTGCGCAAAATCACGACTGAAAGACTGTAAAGGTATATTTCCTATTTCCAGTATGGGGCTGTTCACTTTAGTCAGTGACTCGTCCGATACAAACATGACCAAGTATTCGGGGAATTTGGATTCAAACTCATTTATAAAGTTATATTCCAATTCACTGTAACTTTCGTTTTTCGAATATTGAGAAAAAGGCTTAACTTCTATTACATAAGTAGAATTCCATACATCAAATTCACACCTGAACTGCATGAAAGGGAAACTATCATGTGTTTTGTGTAGAAAATGCTCAATATACCTCAACTGTTCGTTCTTTCTCATTATATCTTTCTGATTATATACAATAGTTCTTCCGCTTTCCTTATAGCGCTTTCATTTACAGATTGATCAACTCTGATGTTCTTATAATCCGAGTCTTCTCTCCATTTTTTCAAGTCTTTTATTTCACGATCAAATCGGGATGCGCCTGCGCAAATATAGTTATATCTCGACACGTAGTTTTAATTTTGAATACAAATTTATTCAAAGGACGTTATCGTATCCTTATTTATTCCACACCCGTGGCGCCGGAACCTTCGGCAGCGGTTTGCGGTTCCTTACTTCTTTCACCACCTCTTCGATGGCGCGATCGAGTTGCTGGTCTTCGCCGTTCCATTCGCGGATCGGGTCGTTGTCCACCTCGATGTCGGGGGCTACGCCGTAGTTCTCGATGATCCAGTCGCCGGTCTTCGGGTCGTAGCTGGTAAAGAAAGGCACGCGGATGTCCGTACCGTCCATATAGGGAATTGGGCCGCTGATACCTACGATACCTCCCCACGTGCGGGTTCCGATCAGCTTACCCAATCCCAGTGCGCGAAAGCCCCAGGGGAACAGGTCGCCGTCGGAGGCCGAATATTTATTGATCAGGCAAACCTTGGGGCCAACCTGCACGGCGTCGGGCACGGTTCCGATCAGCGTCGAGCCTCTGCGCATCGTCAGGCGATAGGGCTCGCGCGAGAGGCGTTCGAGGATCATCGGAGAAACATTACCTCCACCGTTCGCACGGTCGTCGATGATCAGGCCTTCCTTGTCCAGTTGCGGATAGAAGTAGCGGGAGAACTCGTTCAGCCCTTCCACACCCATGTCGGGGATGTAGATGTATCCCACCTTGCCGTTCGTTGCCTTGTCCACCTTGCGAATATTATCCTGTATCCAATTGTAATGATACAGCGAATACTCTTCCTCCAGCGGGCTGATCACTATCTTGCGCGCACCGGCAAGCTTAGGAGTGGAGTTCAGCATGATCTCCGTCGGCACATTGGCCTTACCGACCAGCAGCGTGTACATATCCTTCACCGTATTCACCGCCACGCCGTCGATCGCCACGATAAACTCGCCGACCTTCGCCTCTACACCCGGTTCCATCAGCGGCGAACGGAGATCTTTACTCCACGATGCCCCCGGAAGAATCTTCTCCAGACGGAAGAAACCGCTCCCGTCGCGCGAAATCTCTGCGCCGAGCAGTCCCAGCGGAATGCGTTCGGGGCGTTCCAGTTCGCCTGGATTGATATAGGCATGGCCGCACTTCAGTTCGCCGATCATCTCGCCGATCACATAGTTCAGGTCGAGGCGCGTCTTGACGTAGGGCAACAGTTCCGCATACTTTTTCTTCATCGCTTTCCAGTCCACCCCGTGCATATTTTCCACATAGAACCCGTCGCGGAAGGCGCGCCAAGCTTCGTCGAAGATTTGCGCCCATTCCAACCGGTAGTCGATGGGCAGCTTCATGTTCGACAGGTTCATGGGATCGTCGAGATTGGCTTTGCCCGCCGGTATATCCATGGCGTAGTATTGTCCGCCCTTGCCGAACAGCGCTTTCCGGCTGCCCGGCGTAACGGACATGTAGGCGCCTTCGGCAACCGTTTCTTCCTTTTGCCCTGCAAGGTCGTAAGCGCTTGTGGCGCCGCGGGCATAATAGTAGACTTTCTTTCCGTCGGAGTAGAGATTGCCGTAGCGCCCTCCGGCTAAGGGAAGTTTAACGATACGGTCGAGGATGCCGTCCGGATCGAACTTCACGACCACTGCCGCTTCTTCCTTCTTCGCCTCCTCCTTCTTTTCCGCTTTCACCTCGGCATCCTTCTGCATGAAGGGTGAGGGAGTATCTTTGGAGAGAAGCGCCAGATAGACGCCGTTCATATTATTATATACGTGATTCCATTCGGTGGAGCCATAAGTGGGATTGAAGTCGCGCGCAGAAGTGAACACCAGATATTTGCCGTCCGTGCTGAACACGGGGGAAGAGGAGTCGTACCACTTGTCGGTCACCGGATATTCCTTCCTTTCGTTCAGATTATACACGTAGACGATCGAAAACTGATTCTCCGCCGGGCGGGAATAGGCGATCCATTGGTTGTCGGGCGAGATGTCGATGTCGAATATCTCGGCGAACGGGTTTTGAAACAGCAGCGTCGCCTTGCGGCTTGCCACGTCGAGCAGGTTCACCCGGTTCTTGCGGTCGGTATACACGATCTTCTTCGCATCGGGACTCCACGCGAAGGAGCGGATATAGGTGTCGTTGTTGCTTGTCAGCCTCACGATCTCGCCGCCGGCTGCCGGTTGCAGGTAGAGTTCGGTTTCGCCCGTTTCGTCGGAGATGTAGGCGATCGAGGTGCCGTCGGGCGACCATTGCGCATTCCGTTCGTGAGCGCCCGGCGTGCGGGTGATATTCTTCGTCACCCCCTTGTCTGCAGGCAGATTGAAAATTTCTCCGCGTGCGCTCATCACTACCCTTTCTCCGTCGGGCGAAAGACTTGCGGCGCGGATATATCCCGCCCCGTTTTTGGTTTCCCCGCGGGCGTAAACGTTATCGGAAGCGAGCGTAATCTCCACTTTTTGCGGCCGCCGCGTGGAAGCATCCATTTTGTAAATATATCCACCCTTCTCGAACACGATCA
>JAITVG010000102.1 GCA_031285925.1 Tannerellaceae bacterium | reverse complement strand
ATTCGGCGCTACGGGCTGCTTCTGCTTACCGTCTGCCTGATCGCCTGGGGAACGCTGCCTTTTCCTTATGTTTCTCTGGGAATCTTCTGGTTCTTTACCCTTACCCTGGCTGATCTGTTCCGCGCTTCCGAACCGCTGAATATAATCTGTACTCCCGAATTACCGCCTGCCGGATTTCTCCACCGGAAACTAAAGGAAAACCTGACGGCTTATCTGTGCCTGCTCGCGCCCCTGTGCCTGGCCTGTCTCGCCGTGCATCCGGAGGATTGGTGGCTGTCTGCATACTATCTGCTTGCAATGACTACGAATGCTGCTCTGGTTATCGTGTCGAAGTATGCGCACTATTCACCCGGAGAAAAGATCATGGGCGGACAGATCGCGATTATCATCTCCTTTTGCTGTGTGGCTGTACCCATCCTTTATCCGCTGCCACTGTTCTATCTGATTAAAAACTATTCGGCTGCTCGCCGGAACTTAAACATATACCTGGATGCTTACGATACGAAACCTGCATGTAGCATACGATGACCGCCGGGAAGTCATAAAGGGGCTTACCCTGAATATGAAAACCGGCATAACGCACGGCCTGGCCGGCTTGAACGGAGCCGGAAAGACGACGCTGCTGAACGCCCTGTTCGGCTTTTTAAAACCCAAAGAGGGAATTGTTTCTTTGGATGGCCGTCCGCTTCAAAGGCGTGACATCGCTTATCTGGAAGCCGAAAACTTTTTCTATCCCTTCATGACCGGACGGGAATACCTCGAACTGTTCAATCCCTCGTCTGCCGCTGCTTTCAATATGGACAGCTGGCAGGAGTTGCTGTCCCTTCCATTGGATCAGGTAACGGAAAGCTATTCCACCGGAATGAAAAAACGGCTTGCCCTGCTGGGTGTGATCAAATTGGACAAACCTGTCCTTATCCTCGATGAACCGTTCAACGGCCTCGACATGGAAGGTACCCACCTGCTGGCCATGATCCTGGAACGCCTGCACCGGCAGGGGAAGACAATCATCGTAACGTCCCACATCTACGAAACGCTTACAGGCTGCTGCATGCAGATCCACTATCTGGTAAATGGCGTGATCGAGCAAAGTTTCACTCCGCCCGAATATCCGTTACTACAGGAAAGGCTCCGCGAAACGGTGGAAGGGCGTTCGCTCGGGCATTTGGAGAGGGTGTTGTAGAGGGATAATTATTACCTTTGCATCCCACAAGTGATACGTTTTGATTATGGAAACAACAAAGCAAATGAACCGGATAGTTGTTAAGATAGGCAGCAATGTTCTCACCCGCGGGGACGGCACGCTGGATGTTACGCGCATCTCGGCGCTGACTGACCAGATAGCGATACTGTGGCGGAGTGGAGTGCAGGTGGTGGTCGTTTCGTCGGGTGCGGTAGCTTCGGGGAGGGGCGAGCTTGCCGGGCGGGTGTTGAAGCTCGATCCCGTTTCCGAGCGGCAACTGTTTTCCGCCGTGGGGCAGATCAAACTCATCGACCGTTATTACAATCTCTTCCGCGAACACGGCATTGCCTGCGGGCAAGTGCTCACCACAAGAACGAGCCTGTCTACAAGGCGCGACTACCTCAACCAGAAGAACTGTATGGATGTGATGCTTTCGTGCGGGGTCGTGCCTATCGTAAACGAGAACGACACGATCTCCGTTACCGAATTGATGTTCACCGACAACGACGAACTGAGCGGGATGGTGTCTACGATGATGTCGGCGGATGCGCTCATCATCCTCAGCAATATCGACGGTATCTTTACCGGCAACCCGGCCGACCCTTCGTCGGAGCTGATCCGCGAAATCACTCCTGACGGGGGCGATCTGTCGGGATATATCCAACGGACGCATTCGTCGTTCGGGCGTGGCGGGATGCTTACCAAGAGCCGCATTGCACGGCAGGTAGCCGCCGAGGGAATCGAAGTAATCATAGCAAACGGAAAGCGGGAAGGAATTTTGACCGAAATCGTGCTGAAGCGCGGGGAGTCGGAAGTTCCGTTTACGCGCTTCGTGCCTTCCGCACACCCTGTTTCGGGAGTGAAAAAGTGGATCGCGCACTCCGGCGGTTTTGCCAAAGGGGAAATACATATCAATGCACGTGCGGTGGAAGCATTGTGCGGAACGACAGCCGTGAGCCTGCTTTCCGTTGGGGTTGAGCGTGTGGAAGGCGAGTTCGAGAAAGGCGACATCGTGAAGGTGTTCGCTCCCGAAGGGATGCAGATCGGTGTGGGGCGTGTATCAACCGATAGCACACATGCACGGCGGAATATCGGCGTGAAAGGATCCGGAACGCTCGTGCATTACGACTATCTTTATCTTTATTGAAGATCTTTATTGAAACGGAAATACAGGCATGGACAGAGAAAATAACAACAGAATGGAATTGAACGGTATATTCGAACGGGCGCGGCGAGCGGCAGGAGAGTTGGCTTTGCTTGACGAAGCAGTTATTAATCGTGTGTTGGAGCGTGTGGCGGCGGAAACTGTTGCGCGAAGCGGTGAGATCATGGAAGCCAACGCCCGCGATTTGGCGCGGATGTCGCCGGATAATCCGTTGTACGACCGTCTGCTTTTGACACCCGGACGCATCGAAGGCATTGCGGCCGATATACGCAATGTGGCGGGGTTGTCGTCGCCGGTGGGCGAAGAATTGTCGCGCACGGTGCGGCCTAACGGGATGAGTATCTCTAAAATTCGGGTGCCTTTCGGCGTGGTCGGCGTAATCTACGAAGCACGGCCTAACGTTAGTTTCGATGTCTTTTCGCTCTGCTTCAAGAGCTTCAACGCCTGCCTTCTGAAAGGAGGGAGCGATGCGCGTGAATCCAACGAAGCGATCGTGGGTTTGATCCGCAAGGCAGTTGCCGCCGAAGGGCTGAATCCCGATGTGGTGACGCTGCTGCCCGCCGAAAGGGAGGCTACGGAAGCCTTGCTCGGTGCTGTCGGGTGGGTCGATGTGGTGATCCCGCGCGGCTCGTCATCACTTATAAATTATGTACGCGACCATTCGCGAGTGCCTGTGATAGAAACGGGAGCGGGAATTTGTCACACCTATTTCGATACGGCAGGCGACCCGGACAAGGGTGCGGCAATAATCTTCAACGCCAAAACGCGACGTGTGAGCGTATGCAATGCTCTCGATACTTTGATTATCCATTCGTCGCGGTTGGCAGACCTTCCGAAACTTTGTATGCCGCTTGCTGCACGCAATGTTACTGTTTATGCCGACACCCGCGCTTACGCTGCTTTGGAAGAACACTATCCCGCCGCGCTTTTACAGCGGGCTACGGAGGAGAGTTTCGGCACGGAGTTTCTTGATTACAAGATGTCGGTGCGTACGGTGGACAACCTGAACGAAGCCCTCGCCCATATCGAACGCCATTCGTCGCGCCACAGCGAAGCGATCGTCACCGAAAACCATACCATTGCCGAAGAGTTTGCCGCGCGGGTCGATGCAGCATGTGTCTACACCAACGTTTCTACCGCATTCACCGACGGTGCGCAGTTCGGCTTCGGCGCCGAGATCGGGATAAGTACCCAAAAACTACACGCGCGAGGCCCGATGGCATTATCCGAACTGACTACCTGCAAATACATAATCCGCGGCGACGGACAAGTGCGGTCGTGAAGTGTTAAGCACGGCCGAAAAGTTGTTAAACACGGCTACGCCCCGTGTGCACTCCGATACCCCTTGCTGTTTAACAGCGGGGGTATCTGCGTTAAACAACGGATTCAAGCTGTTTAACAGCTTTCTTTTTTTGCTGAATTTTCATTTTTTATTCCGTGAAAAGCGCCCCGAAAGGGGCTTTTTTGTGCCAAAAAACGGCGTGAAACCGGCGAGCGAAGCGCCTGCCTGTTTATGAATTTTTAATAGTTATCGTGTTAAAAAAAGTAGTCGTCAGTCGCTTCGCTTGGTAGTTAAGTAGTAGTCAAGCAGTCAAAGTAGTCAAAGTAGTCAAGTGCTCAAAGGCATTATAGTCGTCAAGGGCATTATAGTCGTTAGAGCAGTCAAGCAGTGTTAATATTATATAAAACAATACTATGTGATACAAGGTATCTATTATCGACATATATTTGCACGCTATAATGACTTTTTTTGTAACGTTTGTACAAAACATACGTCTATTATATGTGATGGAACATAAATTTAAGAATACCGGTATATGATCATTCAACTGAAGGATATCAATAAAACGTATTACAACGGTGCGCCGCTGCATGTGCTGAAAGGCATCGACCTGGAAATAGAAAAGGGAGAGATGGTTTCGATCATGGGCGCTTCCGGCTCCGGGAAGTCCACCTTGCTGAATATTCTGGGCATTCTGGATACATACGACACCGGGGCTTATTCGCTGGGCGGGCAATTGATCCGGGATTTGTCGGAAACACATGCCGCCGAATTGCGAAACCGGATGATCGGGTTTGTTTTTCAGTCGTTCAACCTGATCTCGTTCAAGAATGCGAT
>JAITVG010000206.1 GCA_031285925.1 Tannerellaceae bacterium | reverse complement strand
GCGCAGGAACTGACCGTGCTGTCCAAATCGCTCCGCCCTCTCCCGATCGTGAAGATGAAAGACGGGACGGTGTACGACGGATTTAACGACCCGGAACTGCGCTACCGCCAGCGTTATGTAGACCTGATCGTAAACGAAGGCGTGAAAGACGTTTTCGAGAAACGGACGAAGGTGTTCAACTCCATGCGTGAATTTCTGAACAAAGGAGGATATATCGAAGTAGATACTCCCGTGCTGCAAAGCATACCCGGCGGTGCAACCGCACGCCCGTTCATTACGCACCACAATGCGCTCGACATCCCCTTATATCTGCGTATCGCCAATGAACTTTACCTGAAACGGCTTATCGTAGGCGGATTTGAAGGCGTCTATGAATTTAGTCGCAACTTCCGAAACGAAGGAATGGACCGTACGCACAATCCCGAATTTACCGTGATGGAATTTTACGTTGCCTATAAGGATTACAACTGGATGATGAGCTTCACCGAGCAGATGCTGGAGAAAATCTGCCTGGATGTACACGGCACGACCAAAGTGATGATGGGTGATAAGGAAATAGACTACAAAGCCCCCTACCCGCGCGTAACGATGATCGACTCCATCAAACACTTTACGGGCATCGACATCAGCGGCATGAATGAAGCGCAATTGCGCGAAGTATGCAAACAACTGCATATCGAACAGGACGGGACAATGGGGAAAGGAAAGCTTATCGACGCGATCTTCGGAGAAAAATGCGAAGGGAACTATATTCAGCCTACATTTATCATCGACTATCCCATAGAAATGTCGCCGCTGACGAAGAAGCACCGGAACAATCCGGAACTGACCGAGCGTTTTGAATTGATGGTCAACGGGAAAGAATTGGCAAACGCCTATTCGGAACTGAACGATCCGGTTGATCAGCGCCTGCGCTTTGAAGACCAGCTCAGGCTCTCCGAGAAGGGAGACGACGAAGCGATGTTTATCGACCAAGATTTCCTTCGTGCACTGGAATATGGTATGCCGCCGACAAGCGGTATCGGTATCGGCATGGACCGCTTAGTGATGTTTATGACCGGTAGGGAAAGTATTCAGGAAGTGTTATTCTTCCCGCAAATGCGCCCGGAAAACCGGTCGGTTCAGGTAGAAAATTAAATAATCAAAATATGGCATTGCCCGGAAAAATAGCAATTATGGGTGGAGGAAGCTGGGCTACGGCGCTGGCAAAGATCGTTTTATCCACTCAGGACAGTATCAACTGGTATATGCGGCGCCCGGAATTGATAGAAGAATTCAAAACGGTTGGCCACAATCCCAACTATCTGACTTCTGTTAAGTTCGACACCGGCAAAATCACATTCTATTCCAATATCAACCAGGTTATAAAAGACTCGGACACGCTGATATTCGCCATTCCTTCCCCTTTCTTCAAGCAACATCTGAAAAAGATCAGAACACCGCTGAAAGATAAATTTATCGTTTCGGCCACCAAAGGGCTTATTCCGGAAGAGAATATGCTCATCACCGATTATTTCGCGGAATATTATGATGTTCCCCATGAAAACATCGCGGTGATAGGCGGCCCCTGCCATGCGGAAGAAATAGCTTTCGAGCGCCTGTCGTATCTCACGCTGGGCTGCACCGATATGGGAAATGCCGGGATGCTGTCCGGAGTGTTCAACAATCACTACCTGAACAATTCCCTGTCGCAGGACGTTATCGGTATTGAATACGCTTCCGTACTGAAAAACGTATACGCGGTTGTCGCCGGTATATACCACGGGATGAAATACGGGGATAACTTTCAGGCCGTATTCCTTTCCAACGCAGTCAAGGAGATGCACCGCTTTATCGACGCAATCCACAAAATCGGGCGCGACATTACCGACTCGGCCTATTTGGGCGACCTTTTAGTGACCGCCTATTCCCGCTTTAGCCGGAACCGCACTTTCGGCACCATGATCGGGAAAGGGTATTCGGTCAGAATCGCCCAACTGGAAATGGAAATGATCGCCGAAGGCTATTTCGGCACCAAATGCATATACGAGATCAACGAAAAATACAAGGTCGATATGCCCATACTGGATACGCTCTACCGTATCTTGTACGAAAAGAGGCCGGCGACTTACGAAATCCGTCAATTGACAAAAACATTTATATAATATCTTCATTGAATTTTATGAAAACGATTAGTTTAGACATCGACAAAGCACTTGGATTTGTATCCAAAGAACAGATTTATGCCCGGGAAGAAAAAGCAAACGCATGTAATGCACTTTTAGAAAACGGCAACGGGGCCGGAAATGATTTTCTGGGCTGGCTGCATCTTCCCTCTTCCATTACGGACGCCGAACTTGCGGAAATAGAAGAAACGGCGAACGTTCTCCGTTCAAAATGCGAAGTAGTCGTAGCTATCGGTATCGGCGGCAGCTACCTGGGAACAAAAGCTGTTGTTGAAGCGCTGAACAATAGTTTTGACTGGTTGAACAGTGAGCGTAAAAATCCGGTACTGTTATATGCAGGGCATAATATCGGTGAAGATTATCTGTATGAACTGACAGAATATCTCAAAGGCAAGCAATTCGGAATCATCAATATATCCAAATCCGGAACGACTACCGAACCGGCGCTGGCTTTCCGCATACTGAAACAGCAACTGGAAGAAGCAGTCGGCAAGGAAGAAGCCCGGCAGCGCATCGTTGCTATCACGGATGCACGCAAAGGTGCGCTTCGTACATTGGCGGATCAGGAAGGATACAAAACATTCATTATCCCGGATAACGTAGGCGGTCGCTTCTCGGTATTGACTCCTGTCGGGCTTCTGCCGATCGCCGTTGCCGGAATATCCGTCCGCGAGCTGGTTGCAGGCGCTGTTTCGATGGAAAAAGCGACAGGCACAGACATCCCTTTTGCAGAAAATCCGGCGGCGATCTATGCGGCTGTCCGCAATGAACTATATGATAAAGGCAAGAAGATTGAAATCCTGGCTAACTTTCATCCGAAATTGCACTACATCGCCGAATGGTGGAAACAGCTCTATGGCGAAAGCGAAGGCAAGGATGGTAAAGGTATTTTCCCGGCCTCCGTCGATCTGACTACCGACCTGCACTCCATGGGGCAATGGATTCAGGATGGAGAACGCAGCATCTTTGAAACGGTTATCTCCATAGAGGCTCCGGAACGCAAGGTGGAAGTTCCGATGGACAGGGAAAACCTCGACGGCTTGAATTTCCTTGCAGGCAAGCGTGTGGACGAAGTAAACAAAATGGCGGAACTGGGCACGCAACTGGCACATGTGGACGGTGGTGTTCCCAATATCAAAATCACCTTGCCGGAGGTCAATCCCTATTACATCGGGCAATTATTCTATTTCTTCGAAAGAGGTTGCGGCATCAGCGGGTATATGCTGGGAGTTAATCCTTTCGACCAGCCCGGAGTGGAGGCATACAAGAAGAATATGTTCGCCCTGCTGAACAAGCCCGGATTTGAAAA
>JAITVG010000014.1 GCA_031285925.1 Tannerellaceae bacterium | reverse complement strand
AACTCCGTATCGACAGTTTCGTCTATTTTGATCGGGCGCAGATGTACGCCGAATATTTCTTTCCGTTCATTCAAATCCGGAAGTTCCACATGGATTTGGCGGTCGAAACGCCCGGCTCTTAACAAAGCCTTGTCTAATATGTCCGCCCGGTTGGTTGCGGCCAGAATGATCACCCCGCTGTTGGAACCGAAACCATCCATTTCCGTTAATAACTGGTTTAACGTATTTTCCCGTTCATCGTTACTGTTCATATTCGCGTTTTTACCGCGGGCACGCCCCACTGCGTCGATTTCATCGATAAATACGATACAGGGCGCTTTCTCCTTTGCCTGGCGAAACAAATCGCGCACACGGGAAGCTCCGACACCGACAAACATTTCAACAAAGTCCGATCCCGACAGAGAGAAGAACGGTACATTGGCTTCTCCCGCCACGGCCTTAGCCAAAAGCGTCTTACCTGTACCCGGAGGCCCTACAAGCAGAGCGCCTTTCGGTATCTTTCCGCCCAGTTCGGTGTAAATGCCCGGATCTTTCAGAAAGGATACGATTTCTTCTACTTCCTGTTTGGCTTCCGCCAGTCCGGCGACGTCCTTGAATGTTACTTTCCGTTCATTATCCTTGTCGAATAGCTGTGCCCTCGATTTTCCTACATTAAATACGCCGCCTCCGGCGCCTCCACCTCCGACACCCGACATTCTGCGTATGATAAATATCCAGATAACGATAATCAGAACATACGGCAATAAGGCCAAAACCGAATTCCACAATGTATCGTCCCCTTCTTCAAAACGAATGGGAACGTCTATATTATGTTCGCTTACCACGCTTTCGTGGAAATCGGTGAATTTATCGGCAGAAGGGATTTTTATAAACACTTTGGGGGTTTCGCCTTGAGCGGAGGATTCTTCCTTAAATACCGCTTCGAGCTTGTCCGGTTTCACAAAAGCTTCCACCAGATTCTTATTGTTGTAGACCACCATCTTTTCAAACACATTCTCCTTTGTGAACTGCTGAAATTCAGTCCATCCAATCTCTTTTACGGCGGGAGTATCACCCGTCATCCAAAGGGCGGCCAACCCTATTACAATAAGGCCGTAAATCCAAAGCATGCTAAAGCGCGGAAGCCTCGGCATGTTGTTGTTGTTTAGCTTTGGATTCCTGTTGGGTATATCATTTCTGTTTTCCATAAATCTTTTTATTTGAAAAATTACTTTTGCGATCCATCTCAATCCATATCCGGTATATGGGTCAATTTGGCATCCGCCCAGAGATTGTCCAGGTTGTAAAATGAACGCAACTCCGGAATAAATATATGGACAAGAACCGTACCATAGTCCATGCCGATCCACCGGGCAACCTGATATCCCTCCGTGGAAAGAGGTTTTTCCTTCGCTTCTTTCCTTGCGTAATCCCATACCGAATCGGATAATGCGGAAACCTGCACCGGTGTATTTCCTTCGCATATAACCATATATTGGCATATTGCTCCGGGAAATTGCGTTAAATCTACAGTCACGATATTCCTGCCCTTTTTTTCCTGAAGGGCTGCTATAATTGTATTAACCAATACTTTTGTCTGATCCATTTAATTTATTATATATTTCAAAGGCACAAATATACTTCTAATTTTGAGAAGTAAAATTTGCCTCATATAAAAAAGTATATATATCTTTGCAGCCGAAATAAACATAGATTGTTCTATGGTGTAATGGTAGCACAACAGATTCTGGTCCTGTTTGTCCAAGTTCGAGTCTTGGTAGAACAACAAAAAAAGGAAGGGTGAAAACCCTTCCTTTTTTATTTATCTATCCATTAACAATTAAACTATCCCTTGTACCATCATCGCTTTTGCTACTTTCATGAAGCCGGCTACGTTTGCTCCTTTTACATAGTTTACATAGTCGCCATCCTTGCCGTATTTGACACACTGATCATGAATGTCGTTCATAATCCGGTGCAGTTTGGCGTCTACTTCTTCGGCAGTCCAGGAGATGTGCATTGCATTCTGGGTCATTTCCAAGCCCGACGTAGCCACGCCGCCTGCATTTACCGCCTTGCCGGGACCAAACAGCATTTTGTGCTCAACGAACAGATCGGCGGCTTCGGCCGTACATCCCATGTTGGATACTTCGGCAACACACAGTGTTTTGTTTGCGATCAACATTTGAGCGTCGATATCGTTCAACTCGTTTTGAGTAGCGCAAGGCAATGCGATGTCTACCTTTTGTTCCCACGGCCGTTTGCCCGCATAGAATGTAGCGTTCGGAAATTCCTCTGCGTAAGGTTCGACAATATCATTGCCACTGTTACGCAGTTCCAGCATATAATCTATCTTTTCACCTGAAATACCGTCCGGGTCATATACATATCCGTCGGGGCCTGAGATGGTCACCACCTTCGCTCCCATTTCGGTCGCTTTCAAGGCTGCGCCCCAGGCTACGTTTCCGAAACCGGATATGGCAACCGTTTTTCCTTTGATGTCTATACCGTTGGCATCCAGCATTTGTTTCACGAAATAAAGCGCACCGAATCCGGTGGCTTCCGGGCGGAGGATAGAACCTCCGAACTCCAATCCCTTACCGGTGATCGTACCTGTATTTTCGCGTGCCAGTTTCTTATACATGCCATACATATAAGCCACTTCACGGCCTCCCACGCCTATATCTCCGGCAGGAATATCCCTGTCCGGGCCGAGATTACGCCACAGTTCAATCATAAAGGCCTGACAGAAACGCATGATTTCCATATCGCTCTTGCCGCGGGGAGCAAAGTCGGATCCGCCTTTTCCGCCACCCATAGGCAATGTCGTCAGCGCATTCTTAAATGTTTGCTCAAAACCAAGGAATTTCAGAATGGAAAGATTTACGGAAGGATGGAAACGAATCCCTCCCTTATACGGGCCAATCGCATTATTGAATTGAATACGGTAGCCGATATTTACCTGAACTTCCCCCTTGTCGTCCACCCAGGGCACACGGAAAGTAAACACACGGTCAGGCTCAACCAGCCTCTCTATGATTTTAGCCTTTTCAAATTCGGGATGTTGGTTATACACGTCTTCGATGGAGATCAACACCTCCTTGACTGCCTGTAAAAATTCCTTTTCTCCCGGATGCTTCGCTTCCAATGCGGTCATAACTTGTTCTGTCTTCATGGTATTTGATGTTTAAAAAAATTACAATACGCACAAAAGTAGATAATTTCATTAAAAAATAATATCTTTACTTGCCGAAATATTAGAAGAATCTGTTATGGAAGAAAGATCAGATCTCAAAATATTCAATAAACTGTTTGCCGACTGTCAGGGGAGGTTTATCCGTTTTGCCAATAAGTACGTCAGAGATATGCCCGTTGCCGAAGATTTCACGATTGAAGCATTGATGTACTACTGGGAAAACCGGCATACGCTTCAGCCGGGAGCCAACGTTCATGCCTACATTCTGACCGTGATCAAACACAAATGTCTAAACTACCTGCAACACCTGCAAGTGCGCGACGAATCGGAATGTCGGATGCAAAGTCAGGCCGAATGGTTGCTGCAAACCCGGATATCATCCCTTCAAGCTTGCGAACCGGAAGAATTGTTTACTTCCGAAATACAAACCATCGTAAACCGTACACTAGCGAAAATGCCAAAACAAACGCGAAGCATCTTCATCATGAGCCGCTATGAAAATAAGTCCTACAAGGAAATTGCCGAACGGCTGGGGCTTACGGCCAAAGGAGTGGAGTTTCATATTTCCAAAGCCCTGAAAATATTACGGATCAATCTGAAAGATTTCTTCCCTGTACTGTTTTATCTGTTTTTCTAATCCGCTTTGCGGATATCTACTGCTAAAAAAAGGTTAAAAGCAGTGAGATTTTAAGCAGTTGTATCGCAAATAGAAGAAATAATATATACATTTGTGACATAATTAAATTCACATAGAGATGCTCGGGTCTATCCGATGCAAAATAATAGTATTTTAAGAAAGTATATAGAGGAGCTGTCATTATTTATTGATGGCTCTATTTTTTTTACTCAAACTCGTTTATGTATATGGCAAAGAAAAATTATGTATCCGCGCTCTTTGATTTTGCATATATCCCATCGTATGAAAAATCAATTGAGTACCTTGCAACAAACTTGGCTGATCCCGAAGAATGGGAATTTACCGGTGTTACAGAAGTTAAATATTCAATTCTCCGAAATTATCTGGAGCATATATTCAGAAAGGTTAAGCAAGAGGGTAAGGTTCTTTACACCACTAACAATTCACACGCTTGCTTTAATACCGGTTTGGTAACAAAGAACCTTGAAGAAATATTTGCTTTATTCGAATCCCATAAAAAGGCTCAGAAGGAAAATAATCCTCCTTTTGTTTTCAAGGCTTTCTTAAAGGCAAGCGATATCCAACTGTTGACTGTTTTTCCCGGCAATCTGCCTGAAATAGCTAATTTCTTTCAAAAACCGGAGGAGTTAATATTTAATCCAAGCTGCAAGTTGATTCCACAGATAGATCACATAATTGAAGATAATATAACTCGTTTCCCTTCTCACATGCAAGGATTGGATAATGCAGAAATAAGAAGGAGGCTGGAAGGTGCAATCACGGAGGTAACTAAGAAAGTGAAAACTAATTATAAAATAGCTGTTCCGCAATATTATGACAACAAGATACAATTGTTGTTGCCTTTATGTCTAACTGCAGGCTCACCCAATCCGGATCTGGCTTTAGTAGCCCATAAGATAAGTCCTGATACCTACACTGCAAGAACATGCCTAACGCTCAAGATGGCATACAATAATGCCAGACTTATTGTTAAACCGCAAAGCTCCTGGTTAAAGCCTTGACTGATGCAAGATAAAAACACTTTGAATCCATGAAATTATTCCTTATTGATGCCTACGCGCTTATCTACCGCTCGTACTACGCTTTCATTAAAAATCCCCGGATAAACTCCAAAGGAGTCAATACTTCAGCCATATTCGGTTTTGTAAACAGCCTCGAAGATGTGTTGAAACGGGAGAATCCAACCCATATAGCTGTCGCTTTCGATCCGCCCGGCCCTACGTTTCGCCATGAAGCCTACGAAGCCTATAAAGCACAGCGCGAAGAAACACCGGAAGTGATCCGCGCATCGGTGCCCGTCATCAAAGATATCATCAAAGCTTACAACATCCCCATCCTTGAAGTCATGGGTTACGAAGCCGACGACGTGATAGGAACAATTGCCGGGCAGGCGGCAAAGGAGGGCTTAGACGTGTACATGATGACGCCGGACAAGGATTACGGGCAGTTGGTGCACGACCATATATATATGTATCGCCCCAGATTCGGAGGGGATTACGAGATCATGGGAGTAAAAGAAGTACTGGATAAATACGGACTGACGTCTACTGCGCAGGTCGTCGATCTTTTGGCGCTGATGGGCGACAGTTCGGATAACATCCCCGGCTGTCCTGGCGTAGGGGAGAAAACGGCGTTGAAATTATTGACCGAATTCGGCAGCATAGAGAATCTCCTGCTGAATACCGCCCAACTGAAAGGAAGTCTTAAAACCAAAGTAGAGGAAAACACGGAGCAAATCCGTTTCTCTAAATTTCTGGCAACGATAAAAACGGATGTGCCGATCGGCTTCGACGCTGCCCTGTGCCTGCGTGAAAAACCCAATGAGGAGCAATTGATGGAAATTTACACGGAATTGGAATTTCGTACATTTATTAATAAATTGCAGGGCGAAGTAAAAAAAACGGTATCGGCAGGCCCGGTTCAAGGCTCTCTCTTTGACTTGTTTGAAGCCGGAGAGCCGGAAGCTCCAAAATATGCAACTCTCACGGACTTAAAATCAATCAAATACAACTATCATCTTGTTGATAATCAAGAGAAACAGGAAGAATTAGCCCGCTTTTTAAGCACTCTGGATTTTTTCGCTTTTGACACGGAAACAGACGGGATCGATCCGTTAAGATGTAATCTGGTCGGTATGTCCTTTGCGGCGAAAGAAAACGAAGCCTGGTACGTTCCGGTTCCGTCCGGCAAGGCGGAGGCGCAAAAGGTTATCGACCGCTTTGCTCCTGCCCTGCAAAATGAGAGAAGCCGGAAGATCGGGCAGAACATAAAATTCGATATTCTTGTTCTCCGCAAATACGACATCCGGGTGAAAGGCGCTCTTTTCGACACCATGATCGCCCATTATCTGCTTAATCCCGAATTGCGGCACGGGATGGATTATCTTGCCGAAACCTATCTCGGCTATAAGACGATTTCCTTTGAAGATCTGATCGGCCCGAAAGGGAAAAATCAACTTCCCATGCGCGATATTCCGGTCGAGAAGGTTGCGGAGTATGCAGCCGAAGATGCCGATATTACGCTTAAACTTAAAAACTATTTCGCGCCTCTGCTAAAGAAAGAAGGATTGGAGCCTCTTTTCCTTGAAACCGAAATGCCATTGATTTATGTGTTGGCGGATATGGAAGCGGCCGGAGTAACGATCGATACGGAAGCGCTCAGGCAATCTTCCATGGTATTAACCGCTTCACTTGCCGAACTGGAAAAAGAGATACACGAAATGGCTGGTGAACCGTTCAATATCAATTCGACCAAACAGGCCGGAGAAATACTGTTTGAGAAACTAAAGATCGACGAGAAGGCTAAAAAAACTAAAACAGGGCATTACAGCACCAGTGAAGATGTGCTGGAAAAGTTAAGGAATAAACATCCGATTGTAGGGAAACTGCTGGAATACCGCGGACTAAAGAAGCTGTTAAGCACATACATCGATGCCCTCCCGACACTTATCAATCCCGACACGGGCAAGATACACACATCGTACAACCAGGCCGTCACGGCAACCGGACGACTGAGTTCCACCAACCCTAATCTGCAAAATATCCCGGTTAGGGACGCACTTGGGCGGGAAATCCGCAAAGCCTTTACCGCCGGTGATACCGGCTCGGTATTCTTTTCTGCCGACTATTCCCAGATCGAATTGCGTATCATGGCGCATTTAAGCAATGACACGAATATGATCGACGCTTTTCGCAGCGGTTTGGATATCCATGCCGCGACAGCAGCCAGGATTTACGGCATTCCGGTTTCCGAAGTAACCGGCGACATGCGCCGTAAGGCAAAGACTGCCAACTTCGGGATTATTTATGGTATTTCCGTTTTCGGGCTGGCGGAACGGCTGAACATCGCCCGCTCCGAGTCAAAGGAGTTGATCGACGGATATTTCCGCACCTATCCGCGCGTACGGGAATATATGGATGAGAGCATCCGCGCGGCAAAAGAGAAAGGATATGTGGAAACCCTTTTCAAGCGGAAACGTTTTCTGCCGGATATTAACTCCGGCAACGCGATCGTGCGGGGTTACGCCGAGCGAAATGCTATTAACGCTCCCATTCAGGGTACAGCCGCCGATATTATCAAAGTCGCGATGATCCGTATCTTCGAGCGCTTTGAAAACGAAGGGTTAAAGAGTAAAATGATCCTTCAGGTGCATGACGAATTAAACTTCACCGTCGTCGGAGAAGAACTCGACCGCGTACGCCAAATCGTACTGGAAGAAATGGAACATGCGATTGCGCTCCGTGTCCCCCTAATCGCAGACTGCGGAACAGGAAATAACTGGCTGG
Organism: Tannerellaceae bacterium; assembly: GCA_031285925.1. Taxonomy (GTDB): domain Bacteria; phylum Bacteroidota; class Bacteroidia; order Bacteroidales; family Tannerellaceae; genus QVMG01. The sequence goes on along the minus strand of JAITVG010000014.1, from coordinate 13,168 downwards.
AAGCGCATTGATGTTATCGTTTCATTTTAGCATAGACAACGTAATTATTATCATCCGGACTTCTTAGAAGCTGTTTTAAATTTATTCAGATTTCTTTTGAGAGTTGTTTTTGAGGATATTTTTCTGTTTTTAAGAGGAGCATAGCGGGCTATGTGACGAATAAAAACAGGAAAAGAGGCCAAAAACAAACGCAAAAGAAACTGATATAAATAATTCAAATAAATTTAAAACAGCTTCTAAAAGCAGGATAGGATGATAGATTCCTCATAAAACTTATAAAAAATTAGATGCGTCGCCCCTGCATAATATTGTTCATAATTTTGTTTTTTAAAAATAAACCTCTACCTTTGCACTCTCAATCGGAAATGATTGTAGCTATATCGCGGAGTGGAGCAGTGGTAGCTCGTTGGGCTCATAACCCAAAGGTCGTAAGTTCGAGTCTTGCCTCCGCAACAAAAAGCAAAAGAGGGTGTTTCAAAAGTCTGACACACCCTCTTTTTTTATTGCAATTCGATTGAATCGGGACGCGCCCGGCTTCAATTGCGGGGGCTAATTCAACTATTGCTTTGCAAGCACAAGGTCGGTAACAACAGGCAGATGGTCTGAAGGATAATAGGGTGTGCCCGGCCTTTGGTCTGTCAGCACGCCATATCTCTTAACCTTGAATTGATCGCTAACGAAGATGTAGTCGATACGGTTGTTGCCTACCGGCAATCCGAATCTCCGGTTGAACGTACCCGGAGCGCCGTAAGGGGCTTCCCCGGTTACTTCGTGCGAATCGTTGAGGAAGGCCGAAAGACCTTTTATCTGTTCCGTGTCGGGCGTCGAATTGAAGTCGCCCGTGCAGATAACCGGCGCCTCTTTGGCTATTTCCCTGATTTTAGCAATCATCAGTTTTCCCGATTCTTGCCGCGCCACCACTCCCTGATGGTCGAAGTGGACGTTAAAGAAATAGAACTCGCCGCCACTTGCATTGTCTTTGAATTTTACCCAGGAACAGATACGGTTGCAACAGGTTGCATCCCATCCCAAGCCGGGTTCGTTGGGATTCTCCCGAAGCCAGAAGTCTCCCGATTCAAGAACCGTAAACTTATCCTTTTTATAGATAATCGCAGAGTGTTCGCCGGCAGTTTTGCCGTCTTCCCTTCCGGAACCGGAATAGGTATAGCCCTGTAATTCACAAACACCTTGCAACTGATGCAGGAAACCCTCCTGCGTGCCGACAATGTCAAAATCATGAAATTGTATTAACGCTTTTACGGCGTCCTTGCGATACGACCAGGAATTAAGACTATCTCCGGGCGTGTCCATGCGCAGATTGTAGGTTGCTACCTTTAACTTTGTATCTGTGTCTGTCATATTATTACAGGCAACTGCGGCGATACATGCTAAAAAAATTAGTACTCTTTTCATTGTTTTATTAAATTTATTCCCAACCGGGGTTTTGTTCTAATGCCGGATTCTTCACTCTGTCTGCTTCCGGAACCGGATATAAGTATTTTTTATCCAACCATTCTCTTGCTCCGGGATTCCATATTAACTCTCCGGATGTTCCTTCCGATAAACTCCTTGTCCCTGTTTGGCCGGAAGAGTTTATTTCCACAAAAGTAATAGAAGAATTGGAAGATGAAGGACGTTCGCCCATATAAAAACATACATCCATGGTTCCATCTTCATTCAAATCGTATTCGCCTAATGCAGGAACGTACATTCCGTTCATGGGCGCGGTTTGAAAAAGCTCTCCCATTTTCCATCGGTACAGGTCGTCGGGGCGCAGGCCTTCGGTTACCATTTCGATGGCTCGTTCACGGAATATTTCCAGTAATACAGGATTGGTGAATTTGTTGTTGTAAAACTCCAGCATGTATGGGTCGGCTTCAACCGGCAGAGTATTCAGCGATGAGCCTGTTATGCCGGCACGGGCACGTAGGGCGCCGATTGTAGCAGCCCAGTCCGTATTCGTCATGATGCCAAGTTCCGCCATTGCTTCCGCCTTATTCAGCAGCACTTCCGCCCACCGGAAGATGAGGTGTGCGTTTTCGTTACGGCTTTCATCGTCATACGGAAAACGTTCATCATAACAGCCTTTGATGATCTGGTATCCGGTATAAGACTGATCAAGGTTGGGAGGAGCGATTACCGGGACTCCGTTTTCCGTCCGGTGATAGTTCCCTGCGCGGATCGTTTTAGCCAACCGTGGGTCGCGTCCTTTTACTTCTTCCGCGAAAGGAGTAGTGGTGTAGTTGGGATTGTCGGTAAACCTTGTTCCGTCTGCATTGAGGTATGTATTAACAAATCTTCTGGTCAATGCAGGGCGATCGCCATAAGTCGGACTGATTACCTTGCGATTCCTTGAGCTGTATGTTTGTAAAGCTGCATCTAATGCCACCGCCAGGATCGTTTCATTGGCATCGGGTTGCTTCAACAGGAATATTTCGCGGTAAGCATTCTCGCTTTGAACCAGGGAAAAGGCACTCATTGAATTGGCTGTATTTACCACTTCCTGATACCAGGTGTTGGCGGTAGTTTCTTTCCCATAGGATGTGTGATATTTCCTGAAAGCAGCTTCAAACAGACAAACCCTTGTTTTGAATGCCTTAGCCACATCAACGGTAATTGTAGTGGATGATGCGTCTGATGTTTTTGTAATATTGCTGATAGCAAAATTAAGGTCTTCCAATACATGCTCCATCACTTCGAAACGGTCGGTGCGTGGCCCGTAAAGCATCGCTTCGTCGTTTACGTCGATTGTGCGATCTATCCACGGAACATCTCCGAAGCGTTTTACCTTGTCGAAGTAGAAGTATGCACGGAAAAACCGGGCAAGACCTATATAATGGTTCTTTTCAGCCACAGAACTGCTTTCGCACCCATCTATAAAATAATTGATATTACGAAGATTTGTCCAACTCCATCCCGAACTGTTAATGGCGCTTAGTGCATTAGGCGTTAAACGCAGGTCTACTCCATTGCGGGCAATAATATCAGAAACATTATCTACTGCAAATACCCCATCGTAAGGTGTCGGTAAGATGTCATAAAAAGAGTTGCTATATAACTCCATTCCGTTTCTCGACTCGAATATGGCTACCTTTGAAGCCGTAGCTTCCGGCAATTCATTCAGATCGCAGGCCGTAAAACAGATTCCTGCCAATAACCCCATGACTGCATACCGCAAATGTTTATTTATATTCTTCATATTCTTGCTTATTTAAAAATTAACAGATAATCCAATTGCGATAGACTTCAAAAGCGGATAACCGTATCCGTCTCCATCAGTCCGACGACTACCATGATCAAACTCGGTTAGTTGACTTCCCGCATCAAATACGCTTGTAACATCGGTGTCTTTTGTCCATTTATACAACGGAGACCAAGTCCATAGATTTTCACCCGAAATATATACCCGCAAGTCGTTAGCGCCGAACTTCCGGACAAGATGGTTAGGTATGGTATAACCTACGTTCAGGCTTTTCAACCGCACATACGCTACGTTTTGCAGATAACGGTCGTTTGCAAGCCTTAATTGTCCGCTTCCACTGGAGGCCGAATATCCTGATATCAATGGCAAATAGGCATCGAAATTCTCCAGTTCCGGGCGGAACATATTAGCTTCATGCCAGCGCGGGTAATCATTGTACGGCCGGTTGTACTGTCCCCAGAAGCGAGCTTCCGGAGAAGGATACCATTGCTGTTTTCCTACTCCCTGGAAGAGGGTGGAAAAGAAAAATCCGTTCCAGTCGGCCGCTAATGCAAGCCCATAGATAAAACGCGGTTCTTTATTCCCTATAATAGTCTTGTCGCCTGAATCATCCACGCGATTTAACCCCTGATAGATAATGTCATCTCCATCCAGATTTCTGAACTTCAAATCTCCCACATAATTTTTCCTTGTATTGTGCGCCAGAATATTGGATTGTGAAGGGGAACCGGCAATTTCTTCCTGCGATTGGAATAAACCTTCTACCTGATACCCCCATATTTCGCCAATAGTTTGCCCTTCATAATAATCCGACAAATTCTTGTCCGGATTATAATATTTGGTTATAACAGACTTATAGTCAGCCAACGTAAACTTCAAATCATAATTAAAAGTTTTCCCGGCTAACGGGAATTTGTCTATCCAGTTCAATGTGATTTCCCATCCGGTAGTTCTCATGCTTCCGTAGTTTCCCTTTGGAACAGCAGTTCCAAAAATGGCAGGCACACTGGGCCCTACGGTGTACATATCATCAGTCCAACGCCTGTAAAGGTCTCCCGAAAAGTTTAGCCGGCTATTCAATGCACTGATGTCAAGTCCTATGTTGCCGGTCGTAGCAGTTTCCCATGTCAAACCGATAGGTATAACATTGGGCTGTCCTGATTTTTGAGGACGAACTCCATTCAGTATCCGTTCGGACTGCGAAATAGAGAAATTCTCCGTGAAAGTATAAGGATTTACCGAACCGTTACCCAAAGAGCCATAGGAAACGCGAAACTTAACATTGGACAATGCTTCCGGACTTATCTTCCAGAAAGGCTCCTGAGAAATTCTCCATCCGGCTGATACGGAAGGGAAGAATGCCCATTGCGAATTTTCGGGGAATTTGGATGAACCATCATAGCGCCCGTTAAATTCCAGCAGATATCGCTCATTAAAGTTGTAATTCAAACGGAAAAAGCCGCCGGCTATTCTCCATTTTCTATACCCGCCCGAAGTTACTATATTCGAACCTAAAGCCAGATTAATATCCCGGGCATCCTCATAAACAATACCATTGCGCCTTGTCAATACCCTTCTCCATTGGGATTGTTCATAATTGTATCCTGCCAATACATTAATATTATGCACCTCATTAAAAGACTTAATGTAATTAGCATACACATTGGTTGCCATATAGTCCGTTGTAGATCTATTCTCTTCAAGATCATTGGTATTCGTTCCCGTATAACCGATCACACCTTCATAGCGGCTGTATGGAACCTGTACGCGGATTTGCTGATGCGAATAGTCGGTATTATAAAAAGTGAAGTCGGCTTGGAAGATCAGGCTTTTATTCAGAAATTCAGCCTTTAATCCTGTCCGGCTTTTTATGACCCGCTGATTCAAGTCGGCATAACTTTTCCCCAGATACCGGTCTCCTACCGTATAGGCGGAAGGGAAAGATAAAGTCCCATCCGGATTCAACAATGGAGCCAACGGATTGCCTTCGTCGGCGATATTGCGCCAGATATTACTTCCTTCGCCTACATTTATAGGTTGATGGTAGCCCATAGTGGAATATTCGGTGTTGTTATCTACCTGCAACCAGGGAGTTATGTTTATAATACCTTTCGCCCGAAGGTTATACATCGAATATTTATCGGTATTGTAGCGATACAGACCATCTTCTCCGTTGTAGCGTCCGGTCAGATAAAACGAAGCGATGTCGTTACCACCTGAAACGGACACGTTATGATCCTGAGAGAAATAATTGTCTTTGTATAATTCCCTGTACCAGTCTGTGCTGTAATAATACTCGTACGCCCCTGTGGCAGGGTTGATTTCCACCCTTGGCAAACTTGGATCTTCCCATCTGCGCTTGACCTCTTCGAGGTATGCGGGTGAGAAAGCCATTGTTTTATTCACAGCCGTAGGCGTATTGCCATTATCGTTCCAGTTCGACCATGCATCGCTGAAACTCTGCGCCCAGGGATATGAATCGACGATATTATCGGGTACGGTAGTCGGCGATTTGGAAGCAAAGTTAGCCGTATATGTAACCGATACTCTCCCCTTTGATGCGGATTTTGTGGTGATCAGTACTACCCCGAAAGCGGCACGCGCACCGTAGATTGAAGCAGAGGCCGCATCTTTCAGCACAGATATACTTTCGATGTCGTTGGGATTCAACATACTTGGATTCCCTTCCACGCCGTCGATCAGAATCAATGCACTTCCTCCTTGTCCGATCGAAGTTGTTCCGCGTATGTTATACGATGGCGACTGTGTAGGTTTGCCGTCCGACATGTTTATGTTGAGGTTGGGAATTACCCCTACCAAACCATGTGAAATATTGGTAATCGGCCTTTTCTCAAATACTTCCGATGTGACCTGATCCACTGCTCCTGTCAGATTCACTTTCTTTTGTATACCATACCCCACAACCACCACTTCTTCCAGACTTTGGGAATCTTCGCTTAAAGTGATGCGGATTTCGCTCCGGTTTCCGACAGAAATTTCCCGGGTAGTATAGCCGATGTATGACACTTGCAACAGCGCGGATTCTCCCAGCGAAATATTAAATTCACCATTCACGTCGGTCGTCACTCCATTTGTCGTCCCTTTTTCCATGATATTCGCACCGATAACAGGAACACCCTGCTCGTCGAGAACGACTCCTTTGAGTTGATGCTTCACTTGTTGGGCGACCATCGGCCTTATCGTATTCTTGGAAAGAATGATGTAATTGTTTTCAAACTCCACATTGATTAGCCTTTCCTCAAAAGTTTCTTTCAGGTAGTCCGAAACTTCGTCGGATGTGTGTTTGACGCGGATCATCTCATCAATGTCAATTTCTCCATTGCTGAAAACAACCAGATAATTGGTTTGCTTTTCTATCTGGTCAAAAAATTGCCCCATTGTAAGTTGGGTTGAAGGCAATTTCACAATAGCATTCTGAGAATTCCCGGTAACAGCGAGAAGCTGGAATACGCACAGGAATAAAAGAAACATTGATAATTTCATAATTCGAAATAGATTTTTATTGTTTTTTGTGCACAAAAGATGTGCAGACAAAAGATTGCTTTCCATATATTTGTATTATAAAAGTAAATACTGAATTTTCTAAACACGTGTTTGCTTTGACTAAATCGGCAGGTGTGGCAGCATCGGCCGATTTTTATTTATACATTGTCCTTCCCCATAGGCATTTCTATTTAATGATTTATACGCTGAAAAATTATCTCAACAGAGTGTGATCCTGCTTAGGTCTTCATTACTTTTTATCCGGAAATGATGGATCTTTTGTATGATCCGCAATATTTCCAGAACGCCATCCCGCTGGCGGAATTTTCCGGTATATTCATAGTCCGGAATGCGCGGGTTTTTCACTTCGATTTCAACGTCAAAATACAACTCCAACTTTTTGATAATGTCCCGCATACGTTCTTTTTTGAAGCTGTAAATACCTTCTTTCCACAGCAGTTCGTCCTTATCTATGCTCTTTTTAAGTTTGAATATTCCATTTTTCACGATAAGCCGCTGATTAGGCTCCAGAATATGGGCGGCTTTTTCTTTCCCGGCGGTATAAATCTTTACGGAGCCTTCCGTCAAGGTTGTGCTCAACATATCTGCTTTCCTGTAATTATATACGTTGAATTGCGTACCCAGGGCTTTGATCTCCGTTTCTCCGGCCACAACGATAAAAGGTTTTTTCTCATCTTTCGCCACTTCAAAAAAGCCTTCGCCCGATAGCGTTACTCTTCTTTCTCCTTCAAAAACAGAAGGATATGTTAGGTTTGAACCGGCATTCAGCCACACAGCCGAACCATCAGGCAAAGTAATCCGGGCACGCTGGCCGGCCGGTACATGAAGTTCCTGCATAGCGCAAATCATATCGGGAACTGCCACCTCCGGTTCATTCATAAATATCCGGGTAAGTACAAAAGTCATTGCTATAACTGCCGCATAAGAGGCAATCTTCCGGATTGTCAGCTTGATTTTCTTCCGCCTTATGTTTTTTTCTATCTGCACATATTTCCGTTCTCCCTCTCCGCGCTCTGTGCAGTCGGAAGATAAATGAGTGATCGCCCGGATATTTTGCATCACAGCAAAATCATCTTTTGTTTCCTTATCCGTTTCCCTCTTTTCCAACAGGTCGATACGTTCTTCGGCGGATAATTCTCCCAAAAAATATTTAATGATTCTTTCGTTCATCCCCTTGCTTGTTTTGATGATAATTAAAGACATCTTTATCATGCGGCAAAATTACAATGCTGTTATTACAGCCTTATTGCAACTCTGTTACAATTCTGCAAAAAATACATTTTTTGATATAAACGAACTATAAAGTAAAATCCCCCAAAGGAAATACAGGGAAATTCATTTTGAGGCGCAAACCTTCGCGCGCGTCTTAACCCTGCTGCACTTGCTCTTTTTACACCTCTGCAAGAGAAGTTATGCAGAACGTCAGCAACGGATAGTATTCTTTTAGTTCTTCCTGTAGTTTTTTATAGGCAATGGTCATTTGGTTTTCTATGGTTTTAGGCGACAGTTGCAGTTCCTCGGCGATCTCTTTCAGCTTCATCCCTTCCACTTTATGCTTGATGAAAATGAGCCGGCATCTTTCGGGAAGTTTGTCAAGGGCTTTTTTAATTATTTCTTCCAGATCCTCCTTTTCCAGGAGATCATCATCCAGTATTTCCAGCGAGTCGAACTTCATGCGGAGAGTCAAAAGATATTCTTCCCGGATACGCTCGGCCGACTCCCGGCTTATGATCTTGCGGCGCAGATAATCGATACATCTGTTTTTGACGGCAGTAAAAATATAGGCGGTCGTATTGTTCATGGTATTCAACACATCGAACTTTTCATATAATTCCATGAAAATATCCTGTACGATGTCTTCCGCATCATCTTCCAAGATAACATATTCACGGGCAAAATTCTTCATCCGCGAATACCATACCACATAAAACTCCTTAAAAATCATTCGGTAATCTGCCTCTTTTTATTTATTCAAACACAAATTTAGCCTAAAAAAGCAGATACTTATAGATATATTTCTATTTTTGTGGGACTTTGATGAATAAGGAGTATTGCCCGGTATCAAAAGGCGAGCAAAAATTGAAACAGACTCTAAACCGCTAATATAAAATATAAATTTATGGAAAAGAAAGGTGTAAACAGAAGGAACTTTCTCCGCATCTCCGCAACAGCAGGAGCCGGAGCGTTATTAATCCCCGGAGCTGCGGCTTCTACGCTTAACAAAACGGAAACGGCGAAAAAAACCGCTTTCCCGATGCGTACGTTGGGGAGGACAGGTATCAAGTTGCCCATATTGAGTATGGGTGTGATGCGTGCGGACAATCCGAACATTGTACGTGCCGCCTATAATTCCGGCCTGATCCATTTTGATACGGCGCACGGATACGGGCGGGGAATGAATGAAACGATGTTGGGTAATTTCTTTAAGGACAAGCCGCGCGACAGTTTTATTCTCGCGACAAAGTGCAAGCCCGAATGGCCGTTGTCCGATAATTTTGAAAAAGAATATACCGATATGTTCGATCTTAGCCTGCAACGGTTGCAGATGAAACAGGTAGACTGGCTTTATGTACACGATCTGAATGACCCTGCACAGGTGAAAAACGAGCGTTTGATTAATGTAATCAAGAAATTCAAGGCCGACGGAAAAACCAAATTCCTTGCACTGTCGATGCACGCCAATAATCCGAAAGTGATCGACGCGGCAGTCGAAGCCGGAGTGTACGACATTATTCTGTTGAGTTATAATTTCAAATTGAATAATCTGAAGGAACTCGATCCCACCATCGAGAGAGCAGCCAAGGCTGGTATCGGATTTGTCGCCATGAAAACGATGACCGGCGGACGTGAAGATGCGGAAGGAAACAAGAAAGTAAACGCGCAGGCCTGTTTGAAATGGGCATGGCAGAATGAACATATTGCAACCATCATACCGGGCTTTACTAATTTTGACGAGTTGGATGAATGTTTGGCTGCTGTCGGAAACACGACCTTATCCGGCGGCGAAAAGGAATATCTGGCCGCACTCTGCAATGAGGAAGGACTTTATTGCCAGCAATGCGGAATATGCCTCGACCAGTGTCCGGAAAAATTACCGGTGCCCGACCTCATGCGTGCCTACATGTATGCCTACGGATATAAATATGCTCAACTGTCCAAGGAAACGCTGGAAGAATTGAATTTGCCGGAAAACGTTTGTACCAACTGCGACACCTGCAAGATCAAATGTCCTTCCGGCTTTAACGTAGGTCGCAAGATCGCGGCAATCGCACCGGTGAGAAACATTCCAACAGAGTTTTTATCTTAATCCGTCATAAATGAAATATCTGAAACATATAAGCCTGTTTGTTTTCTGCGTTTGCGCAGCGGTAGTAAAGGCGCAAACTCCCGAGCAGTTGAAAGGCTGGCTGCCTTCGATCGAAGGATGGACGGTTGCGGAAAGCATGGAAGTGTTTAATCCCGACAACCTGTTCGACCGCATTAATGGAGCCGCTCCCCTGTTTCTTGAGAACAATTTTCGCGAAATGACCAGTCTGGAGTATAGAAAAGGTGATGATTATATTACGATCCAAGCATACCGCCATGCTTCGCCCGAAGATGCTTTCGGCATGTATTCCGTGGAGCGCACTCCGGAACTGTCCAATCATCCGGTTGGCGGAGAAGCTCAGGGAGATGAAGCCAGCTTTTTCTTCTTTGCCGGTAATATATATGTAAAGATATGGGGAACTTCCGAAGGAAATCTGGGTGACGTATTGATGCGGATCGCAAAGGGACTGGCCGGAAAGATTGATCCCAATGCGGCTTACCCGCCCCTGCTCGCCGCTTTCCCCGAAGAAGGGAAACAGAAATATTCGGAAGCCTATATCACGGCTAACTATATCGGCCATGAATTTCTAAAGAATGCTTATCTGGCACGCTACAAGAAGGGTGAGAAACCGTTTCAGCTTTTCATAATCGATGCACGGACTCCGGAAAACGCACGGGAAACGCTTTCCAAATATTACCGGTTCGCCGGCCAGAATGTGGAGATAAAGGAAGGGGCGCAGGTAGTCAAAGACCGTTACAACGGAGATATTCCCGTCCTGTTGCAAGGCCGCTATATTCTGGGAGCGTTTTCCGAGAACGGAGATGCTGCCGACTTTGCAGATATGTTGCCTGTCATGGCAAAGAAGCTATAAAGAACGGTTAATAATTAATTATTTGGTTAGTGATAGATATCATGTTGGGGGCGGAGAATTTTTCCGCCCTTTTTTATTTGCGATAGTCAATTCAACACAGCGGACACGTGAAACTTCGTGTTCTCCGGTTCACAACATGTTCTCCGTGCCTCTGTGTTTAATCTCTTGACTACTCTGACTACTTTAACTACTAAGCCTGAAAGACTGATGAGTACTAACGAGCGAAGCGAATGATAACTACTTTTTTTAACACTATGAATATTAAAAATCCATAAAACCGGTAGCATTCCGCTCGTCGTTTTCCCGCCTTTTTCCGGAAAAAAAAGTCTTCCCCCATCTCTTTTTTGTTCAAAAAAGGCGTTTTTCGGCCTTTTTCCCAGAATAAAAAATGGTATTTTCGACGGGAAAAGTGTAATAATATGTGAACAGGTCGAACAGTTTTTCACATAAAATCGGGAAAATGACCGAAAATTCTCCAAAAAAGCGGTATTTTCTGCTTCTGTTTCATCCGTGTTAAAAAGTGTTTCTATATATAGTACGGACGAATACTATACATATAAAACTAAAATACTACCAATAATACGGCAAAATGCTACCGCAAGAAAATCGAAAAACTACCGTAGTTTTTAAAAACAGCTATAAAGCCATCATTTTAACGTTCGTTTAATATTTTTCTTTCTAAAATGCAGGAAATTCAGAGTCCGAATTTAGCCCTTAAACTACTGTATACAATAGTGTTACGGTCTATTTAGGCGCTTCTGCGGTCGTTTATTTGAAAATTTTTTCCTCGCAGGCGAAAATACGGCTGTATTTTAGGTTAAAAAAAGCGAGGGTTGCGAGGAGATCATCAAGAAGTCTTATTTGTGAAAAATTTATAACGAATTATATAACTTCGTTGCAAAAGACAGGCCTAACGGCCACTCGCTGCGCTCGCTTTGCAGATAGGAGAATATTTCGCTTAGCACCTCAAAATAGGATTTCGCCAAAAACAGGCAATTATTCTGAACAAAAGGATTTTTTCATACATTTGCAGGGATGACGAATACAGATAGCTTATGACGAAAAAAAGTTTAGTTTCTATCGACCAATGTTCCAAAGAGGACATTCTCCGTATATTGAGAAACGCGGAAAGTTTTGAAGAAAACCCCAACCGCAAACTAATGGAAGGCAAAATCGCCGCTACATTATTCTTTGAACCTTCTACCCGCACGCGATTGAGTTTTGAAACCGCCTTTAACCGCCTCGGCGGAAAGGTCGTCGGCTTTTCCGACGCATCCACCAGCAGCTCTTCCAAGGGAGAAACCCTGAAGGATACGATTTTGATGGTAAGCAATTATGCCGATGTGATAGTGATGAGGCATTTTCTGGAAGGTGCGGCGCGGTATGCCTCCGAAGTAACCGGCGTGCCGATCATCAATGCCGGCGACGGGGCGAATCAGCATCCGTCGCAAACCCTGCTCGATCTGTATTCCATCCGGAAAACACAGGGCAAGCTCGATGATCTGACCATCACGATGGTGGGCGACCTGAAGTACGGGCGCACGGTTCATTCCCTGATCGTCGGAATGTCGCATTTTAATCCCACCTTCCATTTCGTGGCTCCCAAGGAATTGCGTATGCCTCAAGAACAAAAACATTTCTGCGAGAAGCATAATATAAAATATACCGAACATTCCGATTTCACGGAAGAGATCATCAACCAAACGGACATTCTCTACATGACGCGGGTACAGCGGGAACGCTTCACCGATCCGGTGGAATACGAACAAGTGAAGAATGTCTATATCCTGCGAAACAACATGCTGACCAACAGCCGTGATAATTTGCGTATCCTGCATCCGCTACCCAGAGTAAACGAAATAGCTTACGACGTGGACGATAATCCGAAAGCATATTATATTCAGCAGGCCCACAACGGGCTATTCACGCGGGAAGCCATTATTTGCGACGTATTGGGAGTTGAGATTTAAAACAAATGCACTATGACAAAGAAAAGAGAATTGCAGGTAGCAGCCCTGGAGAACGGAACGGCAATCGACCACATACCCCCCGATCAACTATTTAAGGTCGCATCCCTGTTGGGACTGGAAAAAATGGACAACACGATCACGATCGGCAATAATTTCGTCAGCAAGAAAATGGGATGCAAGGGAGTAATCAAAATCTCCGGCAAGTTCTTCGAGGAAGAAGAGATCAACCGTATCGCCCTGATCGCTCCGAACGTGATACTGAACATCATCCGCGATTACGAAGTGGTGGAGAA
>JAITVG010000124.1 GCA_031285925.1 Tannerellaceae bacterium | reverse complement strand
AATACGTCTTCGACAGGTTTTCGTTCGACCATTCCATTCCCCAGGGGTTTCCGCCGCTCACGGCGCCATCAGCCAGATTAAAGATCGTAGTGATCGGTTTCTGCTGAATAATATACCGGGTGGAAGATACCGAGCTGTTTTCCCGGTTATCGCGCGATATGGAAATCATCATCCGGCGGGATTTGGCTTCGCCGATTCCTTTTTCGTCATTGGCGAACTTGGAATACGCCATACCTTCATAATAATTCTCGGCGATATAGACATAAAACGCCTGCTCACCGTTGCTTTCGTCGCTCTTTATATACTCCGTCAACTCCGCCACGTCCATAAGCCCCTCCGATTTTGTTTCTGCCGACGGGAATACGATACGGTGCTTTAACTCTTCTGCTCTCGATTTAAGCATGAAATGCACCCAGTCGATATCCCTGTTCGTATCTTTCAAATCGGCCAGGTCATGGTAGATGAATCCCGTCTTCGCCGTTTCAATGCCGCAAATAAAAGCATTCATACTGCAATCCAGTGTAATCTCCCGGCGTTCGTAGTGGGCATCCGCTTCGATAATCTCGGCGTCGTAGAACATGACATGTCCGTCGGAAGGATTGGACGGCTGGTTTTCATTTATTACTTCAACGATAATATCCTCCACTCCGGCTACCGTTATATTATAGGTATACTTCGCGTTGCGGGGAATACTGAAATCGTTCACGCCGTCGGCATATCCCAAATGTATATAATATGTTACGGTAGCCTGCGCGTCGCCGTCCTTATAATCATTAAACGGGTTCCCTGCCTTTCCGCTGTAAGTGCCGTGAAGCACCACATAAGTTCCGGCGGCAGGAGCGTTGGTGAACACTTTTGCGCCTTCCTCCGTTGAATAAGCTTCGCGCCAGTTCATCTGCGCTTTCCCCAAGTCGCTTCCGCTGTAAGTAACAGCTGTCGTCTGGCGGTTTTCAGGCATGTAGAAATTAAAAGAACCCTGGTCTAATGTACCTTTCTGGGAGAAATAGTCTGTATTCTCCGGTGTTCCGGCATCGGTTTGCCTGTTCATGTAAAGCGATTTGGGCACGTTGTGAACCTCCCATCCCGTCGGTGTAAACGTACCTTTGGAATTGCGGGCATTCGTAATATTGAATGTGATTTGAGAAGCCACGCGCACCAGCTGCAATTTACCCGAAACGGAAGGCACTCCCGCCGTGGTAATCACGCATGTTCCGTCGCCCGGCAATACGTCGCCCTTCAATTCCTCAGCATCGGCCTCGGCCACAAAGTAACCACTCATGGTAAAAGTTCCCTGGCCGCCACCCCACGCCACCTGTTCCTCGGCCATCGTCATGCTGAAATCCAGCCATTCGGAAAGAGAAGGTTTTGTTGCAATAAATTCATCCAGATCATCTTTCAGCGTTCTTTCGCCCACTGCAAAAGTGTTTGATCCGGTATTGGCTACGGCGTACAGTTTTTTCTCGCCCGTAGTCGTATTCAATGTAATTTTGTTGCGTCCCATATTGTCCAATTCATCATTGGTGGCAAAGGCCGAACTTTCGTATGAGCCGTTCGATGCGTTGAAAATCAGTACGTACAGATCGGTCACGGCGTTTTCTTCCTCGGCTGAGGCACGCGAAACGATACTGGCGCTGCTGGCATCGTAAGACAGGACGGCGGTCACCGGGATTCCCTCCGTCACTTTCTCTTTTATGCCGGTAGAATCTACTTCCTCCGTGCAGGAGCTGACAAGCATTGCCCCTGCGAGTACTACTAATCCTAATATATATCTTATAGACTTCATATTGTTTCTTTTATGCTTAATGATTATTCAAAAGTAGGGATATTGATCGCTTTCGTATTCCAGGGAACTACTGCGTATTCAAACACAACATCCTGCACGGGAATACTCGGCATCTCCGTGATCTTTCCGGATACCATATATATATTACCGTGTATCAATCCGTTGGTAAACTTCTTGGGCGTACCGTCGTCGGCAGTTGAATTCGGGTCGGCTACGGGATTGATCTTTATGCGGTAGGTGGAGTAGATTTCGTTGATGGTTTCGTTCTTCGTTTCAACTTCATTTCCGATAAGCGTAAGTTCTCCAATGTTTTCAGCAGGGAAGTCTACATTTAAATCGTCATGATAAATCGGCACTAAATATCTTCCATTATTTCCATTTACCGGTTCTCCATCCCGATCAGCACCGCAGAGATAGAACATTCCCGCCTCCAATGAGCGCTCAGCAAGTTGCTCGGTGATCTTTTCTCCTTCTTCCCACTCTGCGTTGAATGTGATGTGAAGCACTTCGTTGAGATTACCGTCTGTTACATACTGTTTCTCGTAGGTATAGAAAGAGAAAGAGTAAGAATCGGTACCCGGCTCGCGCGTGACCTCTATGTCTTCTTTATCGATCAGCTCTTTCTTCGTGTTCAGCTTATCATCATAACTCAATATCACGGAAGATTTGGTTTCTATATTGTATATCGCCACATTAGATATGCCTACCGTCCAGCCGCTGGTTTCCGTCACTACTTTATAATATATTTTATCCATGGCCATGATCTTGGGTCTACTTACATCCAACTCTGTTCGAGTATATGTTCCGTTGTTCCGCAATCTAAAATAGTAATAATCGTCTTCATCAAAACGATTAGGAGCATTTTGGTATGTTCCGCTCACAGGAATTTTTGTTCCGTCGGGCGCAGTTAGCTCAAAGCTAAGCTGATCTTCCTGCCCGGGTGCGTGCTGATCGATAAAATTACTGTCGTAATACAATCCATTCAACGCCTCTGCGGAAACCTCCGTAGTAATCTCCGACAGTCCTTCTTTCGGAGCAAACTCAAACGTTACGTCCACACGCGCGGCAAGCTGGGTAAGGGGAATCGCTACCGTTTTGTCGGTTGCGCTGATTTCTTTTTCCAACTGACCTGCCTTTACTAACGACGAAGGGGTGAATGTGGCTTCCGCATCGGTTTCGATGATGTCGGCGTCGGCAAAATCACTGTACGGAGTACCTTTTACCAAAAGGCTGCTGTAATCTGTCGTTTCGTTTGCGATGACTAAGAAACGTGTTTCGCCGGCCTTCGCCTTTACGCCCGTCAGGGTATAAACGAAGTTCTCATCGGGAGTTCCGAGTGCGGTTTCTCCTTCTTCCTGTCCATATTTATACCATGAATATACTTTATCCTCCGAGTCGAACACGACAAGCAGGCAATGATCGATCGTCTTTTCCGCATCCGTCGCGGGATAGTACACCTTTCCATCCTCGCCTGTATAAGAATCGGCACGCGAAACGACTACATCTTCAGGGCTGACGGCCAGACTCAACACGACCTCTCCATCTTCCGGAACGGGCGGGTTATTGTCGATAATATCTTTGGTACAGGAAAATAACATCCCTGCCGCCGATACAATTAATAATATGTTCTTCAGTTTCATACTTTATCCTTATTATCCGTTTTATTCTTTTTCCCTTGTGGCTTTCTATACTTATTGCGGCTTTAGTCTTCTTCCACTTCTTCCACTACCGCATCATATTCGTTGTATAGCCAGTCCTGCGTGAAGCAAGTCAGTTCGCAGTCCAGTTCGTCGCCTTCCAGTGTCACTTTCGCATACAGATTGTAGATGTAGCCCGCGTTTATGTAGGAAGTTTCGGTTTTGTTGTCGGTAGTCCGGCCTTCTTCCTCTCCGTCTGGGCGGTTGATTGTGTAGGTTCTTGTTTGCACTTCGCCTGCTCCCACTTTAAATGTGAGGCGGATTTGCGTGGGAGTTTCCGCGTCAGTGTTTGGGAATGTTGCAAATTCGGCGATATTGGTTTGTTCCCATTCTGTCCTATTTGGTATATTATATGGAATATCTTCCGAATCGCTCACGAGATCAGTCAAATTCATCGCCGTCTTATTGTCGATCGAATAAGCCGTATTCCGGTTAAGCACTTCTACTTTAGTCAATTGCACTTTGCCGTCGCTTGCCTCTTCTCCTTTGGCAAGGCTGCCCCTTACGTCCATCAGGCGGATCTGTGCGGTGAGGTTGGATAATTCAACGTCGATGGTTTCGTCAATAGTTTCTCCCAAAGCAGAGGAAGAACCCTCATCGACAGAAACATCCGCCTTTCCGAACTTCACTTTTCCGTCCAGGTCGGTGGCGCCGAAAGCGATCGCCTCTACTGCCGTTTTAGTCTTACAGGCTTTAAACGCCTGTTTCGTGTCGCCGATCACGTACACTTCGTACGCTCTTCCGATTTTCACTAAGAATTTGGCATCGGTCAGCGTATAGCTGTCGCCATCCGCCGTTGCCGTCACCCCGTCGTAGGCGCCGACCACATTATCGTCCTCGAAAAGGATAACCGAGCAGGCGGCAACCGAACTCTCCGCGCTAGGATCCCCGTCTATAATTTCTCCGGCGCGTGTTTCTATCTTATTAATATTAATACTGATAGAAAGAGCAAGTTCGGTTACTCCGCTCTGCTGCTGCGCTTCTTTCTTCAGCGCCCCGTCTAAAATGATTTCTTCCGTTGAACAGGCCACTGCTGCCAACAGGAAAGATATTCCCGCTGCGATGTTTCTACATTTCATAATAATAAAGTTTGTTCGAAAAAGATAGTTCACCCGTTAATTATGACAAAGTTAGAGTGAATACTTTATGCCGGCGATAGGCGTGAATTTCAATTTTTATGGGTGAAACTACCTATTTTTAAAAATGAAAGGAATACCTATCTTATTGAGAATGAATAAGCCCTGCGGGCTTAGTAGTCATCGCTTCGATCAGTAGTCATCGCTTCGCTCAGTAGTCATCGCTTCGCTCAGTAGTCATCGCTTCGCTTAGTAGTCATCGCTTCGCTTAGTAGTCAGAGTAGTTAAAGTAGCGAGTGGCCGCCGGCCTGTCTTTTGTCAGGGCCGTAAGCCCTTAATATTTAAGGTCGGGGCGGGTTTAAAACCCGCCCCTACCTTTTTTAACACCACAATTATTAAAAATCCATAAACTGCTCCGCGCTCCGCTCGTCGTTTTCCTGCCTTTTTTCGGGGAAAACACTCCTTTTTCATGTCTTTTTGGGACAAAAAAGGCCT
>JAITVG010000293.1 GCA_031285925.1 Tannerellaceae bacterium | reverse complement strand
AACTTTCACCGCTGACCTAAATCTCCACCTACGCACCCTTTAAACCCAATAAATCCGGATAACGCTCGCATCCTCCGTATTACCGCGGCTGCTGGCACGGAGTTAGCCGATGCTTATTCATGAGGTACTTGCAAAGAGGGACACGTCCCCCGTTTTACCCCCCCATAAAAGAAGTTTACGAACCATAGATCCTTCATCCTTCACGCGACTTGGCTGGTTCAGCCTTCCGGCCATTGACCAATATTCCTCACTGCTGCCTCCCGTAGGAGTCTGGTCCGTGTCTCAGTACCAGTGTGGGGGACCTTCCTCTCAGAACCCCTATCCATCGAAGACTTGGTGAGCCGTTACCTCACCAACTATCTAATGGAACGCATGCCCATCTTCAAGCGGATTGCTCCTTTAACAAATATCGCCAGGCGGCGCCCCTGTGTTATGGGGTATTAGACCGGCTTTCGCCGGATTATCCCCCGCTTGAAGGAAGGTTGCATACGCGTTACGCACCCGTGCGCCGGTCGCCGGCAGTGTATTGCTACACCCCGCTGCCCCTCGACTTGCATGTGTTAAGCCTGTCGCTAGCGTTCATCCTGAGCCAGGATCAAACTCTTCGTTGTTAAAATTGTTTTTTTATTTTCCTGACTTCCTTTTTGGATTAACCTGTTTCCTTTAAAATTTATTGACGGCGTTTTTTTTCGATCCCGATGGCTTTATATATATACATACATATACACATTAAAGCGCACGGGAAAAACGTCTTCCTTGTACTACTTGTTGCATGTAATTCTTTCAAAGAACTCTATCCTTCTCTAAAGAAAGATCGCATCCGTTATCCAAATGCGGGTGCAAAGATAATCGATTTATTCCCACTTAAACAAATTTTTAAGGGAAGTTTTTTATTAATAAAAGTGAAAGAGGAAATAGAACACTTAGGATCAGAGAGTTACACTGTGCTGTTTTAATACTTTTTTCTTCAAATTCTGAAACAGCGGGATAAGAAGAAGGCCGGATACTACGGTTGCAAGGATATAAAACGCGAGGTGTTCCGCATTCAATTCCCCATTGAAATATTCCATATCCTTCAGTTTGCTGTTCGACATCCCGATTACCGCGACCCCATTATTGAGGAAATGGGCAAATACAGGAATCCAAATATTTCTACTCCACAACAGCAGATAGCCCAAATAAGCCCCGATCAGCAAGCGTGGAATAAATCCATAAAATTGCAGGTGAATGGCGCTAAACAGAACCGCGGTGATCCATATCACCAAGTGCGGATTGGTAATCCGGCGTTCCAAAACCCTCTGCACCGCACCGCGGAAAAGAAACTCCTCCACAACAGCAGCCGTAACGGCAATAACAAAAATATTGGCCAATAGCCTCAAAGGGGTGCTGTCCGAGAGTAAAAGCAGGGTCATCTCCTCTGCTATATCTTCCTGTTCCCGCATCCAGTTTTCTACCGGCTGCATAAAATCCGGCAAAGTCATTTGCATGTTGAGGTATTGCGTCAGGCTCATAAGCGGCGACAGGAGCAGATAAGCCAAAAGAAGATAAAATACAACCGTGCCGCCCGGCGCTTTTCCGATGGAAAGGTAATCACGCGGATTTTTGCTGCACAACCAAGCCATGCCCAAAGCCGGCAAAAGGAATGTTCCGACAGAAGCAATGAACTGCACCAGGCGCATAATATCCGGATAAGCAGCCACTTTGGTCAGAATTAATATTCCTCCCAAAAGTGTAGAAAAAAACAATCCTGCCACTACAAGCAATATCAAAACCGCAAATTGCGTAGAGGCAGGTTTTTCGGCAAAAAGGCCTTTCATCTGTTTCATGGCTTGTTTCAAAATTTGCTCAAAGGTACGAAAAAAAACATCTAATCCCCTTTTCGAAAGCCTCTAAACGCTTTTCAAAACCGATTAGACGCTTTCCCTAAAGGAATTAGATGATTTTCACTTGTTTTCTTTTTCTTACTTTTTTTCTTTACTTTTTTTCTTTACTTTCTTTTTCTTTACTTTTCTTTTCTTTATTGATTCCTTATATGCGCGAGGCTTTTGTTGCAGAAATCGGCTTTTCTGTAACGTTAATCGGCTTATCTGCAACAGAAATCGGCTTTTCTGCAACATAATCAATCGCAGTACGACAGTCAGAAGCGAAGAAAAAAAATGTGAGATTTGCGAGATTGAAAGATAAACTCTAATTTTGCAGCCTAAATTCGGGAAGGACTAATTAATTAAATAAATGATTCAGCATGAATATTTCGTTTGCAAAAAGTGATGATGCTACGCGTAGCGTTATCAAATTAGAAATAGAAAAGACAGACTATGCCGCTCCGGTAGAGAAAAGTTTGCGCGACATCCGCCGGACAGCCAATATTCCGGGATTCCGCAAGGGAATGGCTCCCATAGGAATGATAAAGAGAATGTACGGGAAAATCGCCCTGGTTGAAGAGGTGAATAAACTTGTATCCGGAAATCTTTTCAACTATATCCGCGAAGAAAAGCTGAATATACTGGGCGAGCCGTTGCCAAGCGAAACGGAGCAAAAAGAAATCAACTTCGATGCGGATGAGCGTTTTGAATTTGCGTTTGATCTGGCTTTATCTCCCGAAATCCATATCGAGCTGAATAAAAAGACAAAGGTGCCTTACTATTCCATGATTATCGACGATGAAATGGTAAATAAGCAGATCGGCTATTACCGTTCGGAGTTCGGCTCTTTCAAATCGGTTGATGATGTTGAAGAAAAGGATTTGATGAAAGGTACAGTCGTGCAACTGGCCGGCGATCTGCCCAAGGAAGAAGGCATCCGTACGGAAGAGGCCACAATCATGCCGATGTATATTAAAGACGAAGAAGAGAAAGCCAAATTTATGGGCGCAGCCCTTAATTCGACGGTCGTCTTCAATCCGTACAAAGCCTACGAAGGCAGTGAAGCCGAAATAGCGGCATTCCTAAATATAGACAAGGAGCGGGTAGCCGAAGCAAACAGCGATTTCAGCTTCGAAATAAATGAAATTACCCGCTACACCGAAGCGGAGTTAGACCAGACACTATTCGACAAGGTGCTCGGAGAAGGCGCCGTTGCATCGGAAGAGGAATTTATAAGTACTGTCAGAAAAACACTGACCGAACAAATCGCACCCCAAAGTGACTCGAAATTTCAGAAAGATATTCGGGAACTGCTGATCAAAAAAGCGGACAAGTTCTCCTTTGCCGATGATTTGCTGAAACGCTGGCTTCTTACGGCCAACGAAGAAAATACACCGGAATCGATTGAAGACGAATATCCCCGGATTATCGATGACCTTAAATATCATTTGATAAGGGAACATCTGATTGTGAAACACGAAATCAAAATAGAGAATGAAGACGTGATAGCATCGGCAAAAAAAGTAGCCAAAGCACAATTTGCCCAATACGGCATAAACGTCGTTCCGGATAATCTTCTGGAAAACTATATGCAGGATATGTTAAAAAAGGAAGACACTCTCCGGAGTTTATCCGAATTGGCATTGACCGACAAGTTCTCCGCATGGGTAAAAGAACACGTGAAAGTGGAATACAAGGACGCAACGGCGGACGAATTTGACAAATTCTTTAACGACTAACCCGCTGACAGCAAGGGCGGTAAGCCGACAAAAATAAAGCAAGAGATTTCTCTCCGAAAAATATCTACCGGGACAGCAAATATATATTTGTTTCTATTGAAAATTTATTTATAACTTTGCTATCCTGTAAAAATAAGGAGAGGTATCTCTTGCGCATTTTACGGATATGACACATTAGAAATTCAAAATATGAAAGATTTTAGAAAGTATGCCACAAAGCATTTGGGCATGAGCGGTACGGCTCTCGACGGTTATATGAATATCACCAGCAGCTACATCTCGCCGACGATCATAGAAGAACGCCAGCTGAACGTAGCGCAGATGGATGTATTTTCCCGTTTGATGATGGACCGCATCATATTTTTGGGAACACAAGTAGACGATTATACCGCAAACGTCATTCAGGCGCAACTGCTATACCTGGATTCGAGCGATCCGGGAAAGGATATTTCCATATACATCAATTCACCCGGCGGATCCGTATATGCCGGCTACGGAATATACGACACCATGCAGTTTATCGGAAGCGAAGTTTCGACAATCTGCACCGGCATTGCCGCATCCATGGCGTCGGTATTGCTGGTTGCCGGACAAAAAGGGAAACGCTTTGCATTGAAACACTCGCGGGTGATGATCCATCAGCCTATGGGCGGAATGCAGGGACAGGCCTCGGATATGGAGATAACGGTAAAAGAAATCCTGAAAGTGAAACAGGAATTATACAAAATCATTTCCGACCATTCGGGAAAGTCCGTAGAACAGGTAGAACGCGACAGCGACCGCGACTACTGGATGACCTCGGCCGAAGCCAAAGAATACGGAATGATCGACGACATTTTGACAAAGAAATAATCAAATAGAGCAATATGGCCAAAACAGGCGAAATATGTTCGTTTTGCGGACGGGGAACCCGGGAAGTAAACATGCTGATCAACGGAATATCCGGAGCGATATGCGACGACTGTACACAGCAGGCGTATGAAATGGTAAAAGAACAAATCCCCACAAAAAGCGATTCCACATCATTCAAGCTGAACAGAAAGGAATTGCCCAAGCCGGAAGATATAAAAGCATTTCTGGATCAATATGTAATCGGGCAGGACGATGCCAAACGTCGCCTTTCGGTTTCCGTTTACAATCACTACAAGCGTCTGCTTCAAAAAGTAACGCCGGACGATGTGGAGATAGAAAAATCCAATATTATCATGGTTGGAGCAACCGGAACGGGCAAAACCCTGCTGGCGCGTACGATTGCCAAAATGCTCCATGTTCCGTTCACCATCGTGGATGCAACGGTTTTAACGGAAGCAGGATATGTGGGCGAAGACATAGAAAGTATACTCACCCGCCTGCTTCAAGTGGCGGATTATGATGTGGACGAAGCCCAGCGGGGTATTGTTTTCATTGACGAGATAGACAAAATCGCCCGCAAGAGCGACAACCCCTCCATCACCCGCGACGTCAGCGGAGAGGGAGTGCAGCAGGGATTACTGAAACTGCTGGAAGGTTCCATCGTGAACGTCCCCCCCCAGGGAGGACGCAAGCATCCCGAACAGAAAATGATACCGGTAGACACAAAAAACATCCTGTTCATCTGCGGAGGTGCTTTCGACGGCATTGAAAAGAAAATAGCCCAGCGCTTGAATACGCGGGTAGTAGGCTATGCGTCGCAACGAAGCATAACCACTATCGACCGTAATAATTTATTGCAGTATGTCACCCCGACCGATTTGAAATCCTTCGGGCTAATCCCCGAAATCATAGGACGGTTGCCCATACTGACTTACCTGAATCCATTGGACAGGCAGACTTTGAGGAGTATCCTTACCGAGCCGAAAAACTCCATAATCAAGCAATATGTCAAGCTGTTTGAAATGGACGAGATCAAACTCTCCTTTGATGAATCCGTATATGAATATATCGTGGACAAAGCATTGGAATTCAAACTCGGAGCA
Organism: Tannerellaceae bacterium; assembly: GCA_031285925.1. Taxonomy (GTDB): domain Bacteria; phylum Bacteroidota; class Bacteroidia; order Bacteroidales; family Tannerellaceae; genus QVMG01. The sequence continues at coordinate 11,227 of JAITVG010000293.1, read as the reverse complement.
CGCGGACTGCGATCCATTGTGGAAGCCATAATGACGGATGCCATGTACGGGATGCCGTCGTCAAAAGAAAAGAAGCTGCATGTCACTGTGGAATATGCAGAGGGGAAATTTGAATCATCAGACGCAAGACGCCTGCAGATAGCCTGAAAGCGATTTTTAAAAACTACATAGTATGGTTAAGAAAGACCTTTTAACGGAAGAACTGAAGGTTAATTTTGGATTCGATTCATTTAAAGGGAATCAAAAAGCGATCATCGAGAATGTATTGAGAGGAGAAGATACATTTGTTTTGATGCCTACCGGTGGAGGGAAATCTCTATGCTACCAACTGCCTTCTTTATTGATGGAAGGTACGGCGATAGTCATTTCACCACTGATTGCCTTAATGAAGAATCAGGTGGATGCCATGCGTAATTTCAGTACGGAAGACGGCATTGCGCATTTTATAAATTCCTCCCTGAACAGAGCAGCCATAGACCAGGTGAAAGATGATATTCTGAAAGGGCGTACCAAGTTATTATATGTAGCACCCGAGTCATTGACGAAAGAAGAGAACATCGGGTTCCTGCGGAATGTAAAAATATCGTTTTACGCGGTAGACGAAGCGCACTGTATTTCGGAGTGGGGACATGATTTCCGTCCGGAATACCGCCGCATACGTCCGATAATAAACGAAATAGGCAAACGCCCCTTGATCGCCCTGACGGCAACGGCAACCCCCAAAGTGCAGCACGACATTCAGAAGAACCTGGGGATGGTAGACGCTACCGTGTTCAAGTCTTCCTTCAACCGTCCCAATTTATATTATGAGGTACGGCCTAAAACCAATAATGTAGACCGCGACATTATTAAATACATCAAATCGCACGAAGGGAAATCGGGAATCATATACTGCCTGAGCCGGAAAAAGGTAGAGGAATTTGCCGACATACTGAAAGCAAACGGTATCAAGGCACTGGCTTACCATGCCGGGATGGACTCACACCAGCGTTCGTCCAATCAGGATGCTTTCTTGATGGAAGAAGTCGATGTCATTGTGGCTACCATCGCATTCGGCATGGGTATTGACAAGCCGGATGTACGCTATGTGATCCACTACGACATGCCCAAAAGCCTTGAAGGATATTATCAGGAAACAGGGCGTTCCGGACGTGACGGAGGAGAAGGTCGTTGCATCGCCTTTTACGCCTACAAAGATTTACAGAAATTAGAGAAATTCATGCAGGGAAAACCTGTGGCCGAACAGGAAATCGGCAGGCAATTATTGCTGGAAACAGCGGCTTATGCCGAAACGGCGGTGTGCAGAAGAGTCGTTTTGTTGCATTATTTCGGCGAAAGCCACAGAGAGGATAATTGCGGAAGTTGTGATAATTGTTTGAACCCCAAGAAACGAGTGGAAGCGAAAGAATTGTTGAGTACCGTGCTGGAAGCAGTGGTTACACTAAAGGAGAAATTTAAAACAGATTACATTATTAATCTTTTATTGGGGAATGAAATCACCGAAATCCAATCCTACAAACACAATGAACTGGAAGTGTTCGGTTCGGGACAGGATGAGGACGAGAAAACTTGGAACGCCGTCATTCGCCAGGCTCAGATAGCCGGATATCTTACAAAGGACATTGAGAATTACGGTCTGTTGAAAATCACTCAGCAGGGACGTGAATTTATGAACAATCCGGTTTCTTTCAAAATAACGGAAGATAATGAGTTTGACGAAGACGACGAAGACGTTCCGGTACGCGGTGGAGCATCCTCAGCGGTAGACCCCATGCTCTATTCCATGATGAAAGACCTTCGGAAGAAGTTGTCCAAGAAACTGGAAGTTCCCCCGTTTGTGATCTTTCAGGATCCTTCGCTGGAAGCAATGGCTACGACTTATCCCGTGACCCTGGACGAACTGCAAAACATCCCCGGCGTAGGAGCCGGCAAGGCCAAACGCTACGGAAAAGAGTTCGTCGAACTGATTAGGCGGCATGTGGAAGAAAACGAAATCGAACGCCCGGAAGACCTGCGGGTTCGGACGGTAGCGAACAAGTCGAAATTGAAAGTATCCATCATCCAGCGCATAGACCGGAAAGTGGCTTTGGACGAAATCGCCCTGACCAACGGACTGGAATTCGGCGAACTGCTCGACGAATTGGAAGCGATAGTCTATTCGGGAACGCGCATCAATATCGACTACTTCATCAACGAAGTGATGGACGAAGACCACATGGAAGACATCTACGACTATTTCAAAGATTCGGAAACCGACGACCTGGAAGAAGCCATCCGCGAATTGAAAGGCGACTATACGGAAGACGAAATCCGTCTGGTTCGTATCAAATTCCTGTCGGAAATGGCCAATTGACGAATAGCACGCAGAATAGGGCACGCAGACGACGCAGATTGAACAGATGACCGCAGATATAATTAAAAATCTGCGGTCATCCTGTTTTAATCCGTGTAATCTGTGTGCTTATAATGTGCTTATGGCTAAAATTAAGTGGCACATATAATTTTTCCGGATATTCGTCGTTAGAATAATGTTGATTTATTAAGAACATTGTAATATGGAAGGAAAAATGCGGAGAAGAAACATCGTTTTATTGCTCTGTTTATGTTTCTCTTTGGCCGGGAAAGCGAAGAATTTGCCGGATTCGGTTATTATGACTGTCGCCGGGAAAGAGATTCCTCTGTCTGAATTTATTTTTATCGCGCAAAAAAACGGAGAGGCCGATTTCTCCAACATGAAATCCATCGAAAAGTATGTGGATCTTTTCACTAATTTCAAATTGAAAGTCGCGGATGCCGAGGCGAAAGGTATTGATAAGACCCGGACGTTCGCATCGGAGTTATCCCTGTATCAAAGCCAACTTATCGCCGGTTATCTCTCGGATAAGGAAGGGGAAGAGAAAGCCATGCGGTTGATTTATGACCGGGGTAACGAGGTGTTGGAACTGAGTTACATCCTTTTCCAAATGCCTCCGGGACAAACACTGCTGAACGACACCATAGCGCCATACATCTCTGCGATGGATGCTTATGACCGGCTAAATAAGGGGGAAGACATCGACCTGCTGGGAAAACAGTTAGCCGCCGAAAATCCGCAAACGGTTCTGTATGATGATGTGCCGGTCTTATTGCCTCTGACCGCTTCAAAGGTTTTGGAAAATGCGCTTTACGATTTGCCGGTCGGCAAAGTGTCGGCTCCCGTCAGAACAAGCAGAGGATATTATGTAGCGAAAATACACAGCCGGGAACCCAATCCGGGGAAAGTCCGCGTTGCCCATATATTGATCGCATTCCGGGATACGACCGAACAGGCAAAAGCGGAAGCCTTGATGAAGGCGCAGGATGTATACGCGAAAGTACAGGCAGGCGGCGATTTCTCCGAATTGGCTAAAGCCGACTCTGATGATCCGGGAAGTAAAGTAAACGGCGGAGAAGTGAAAGCCTTTGGGCCGGGAGAGATGGTTCTTCCGTTCGAGAAAGCCTCCTTTGCCCTGCAAACACCGGGAGAAGTATCGCCTTTGGTCGAGTCGCGCTTCGGATATCACATTATCAAACTGATTGAAAAACAACCGAGGGCTTCATTTGAACAGGAGAAAAGAGGTTTGATGGAAGTAATGAGCAAAGGCGAACACAACTTTGAGTTTTATAAAGCTTTTGACGACCGGATGCGCACCGCCCATAAATTTGTATTCTATCCGGAAGCCTACCGGGAGTTGCTGGAATTAACGGCAGAACACTTCCCCGCCGATCATAAATATTATGAGAAGGCAAAAGAGATGCACAAGACACTGTTCACGCTCGAAGACGAGAAGTTCGCACAGGGAGAGTTTGCTTATTTTATGGTCAGCCAACCTTTTTCAACAAAGACGTACGGACCGGATTTCATGCGGGAAATATTTGATCTGTTTATTCGTGAACTGACAACCAATGTCGAACGAACGAAAATAGATGAGAAATATCCGGAATACAAATATCTGTTGCAGGAGTATAGGGACGGGATTTTGCTGTTTGAAATATCAAACGAGAAAGTGTGGAGCAAACCGGCCGAAGAACAGGCTGCCCTTGAGACCGAATGGATTAAGGAATTGAAACGGAAGTATCCCGTAGAAATTAATACTAAAGCATTGAAGCGACTGAAAAAGTAGGATGGCGTCTATGCAAAAGAAAGTACTGTTGATATCCTTTCTGCTCTTATTGTGCGCTTGCAGAGAAGGGCGGGATAACGGAGATACGGAAGTGCTTGCCACGGTAGGCGAAAAAGTGCTGAAACGGTCGGATGTAACACTCTTGATTCCGAAGGGGATTTCCTCTTCGGATAGTTTGTTTATGGCCGAAGGCTTTATAAAGAAATGGGTAAAAGACGCTTTGGTATATGATGTAGCACTCAATAATCTGGGAAACGAAAAGGCCGAAATCAATAAATTGGTGGAAGACTACCGGGAGTCGCTGGTGCGTTACCGCTATCAGGAGCGGCTGTTGCGCGAAAGACTTACGGCTGACATCCGGGAAAGCGATAAACTGAACTATTACGAGGAAAACCAAAAGAAATTCATACTGGACAAAAGCCTTATAAAGGGATTATTCCTGAAAATACCGGCGGATGCTCCGGGTATTTCCGATGTGAGAAGTTGGTATAAACAGACAAATGTTGAGACTTTAGAAAAAATTGAGAAATATAGTGTGCAGAATGCCACACTTTATGACTATTTTTACGACCGCTGGGTAGACTTCGATGCGATCATGGAGAATATTCCGCTGCATGTATCCGATCCGAACGCTTTTTTGAAGGCGAATAAATTCGTGGAAGAGGCCGACAGCAGTTATATTTATTTGTTGAATATCAGCGAATACCTTCCTTCGGGAAGTGTTGAGCCTTATGATTACGCAAATACCGGGATCATGGAAATGCTGATCAATCAACGTAAAGTGGATTTTATACGAAAATTTGAGGAAGATTTATATAATGATGCCATCCGGAAAGGAAAAGCGAAAGTAATTTCCGAACCGTGATATGGTTTTTACAAAAGAATAAAACATGATGAAGAAGATTTTTTACCTGTTACTGCTTGCATGCTGTGTAAGTTCAGCTATGGCGCAGAGCCAAAGTAATGTGATTGATGAAATCGTATGGGTAGTCGGCGATGATGCGATTATGCTTTCGGATGTAGAGAGCCAACGTTTGATATGGCAGAGTGAAGGGATGAGGCTGGAAGGCGATCCCTATTGTTTCATACCCGAACAGATGGCTGTGCAAAAACTCTATTTGAATCAGGCCAGGATCGACAGCATTGAGGTGAATGAAGCGAATATTCTCCAGGAAGTAGATCACTGGATGAACCAGGCGCAAACCCATATCGGCGACCGCGAAAAGATGGAAGAATATTTTGGAAAGAAATATTCCCAAATCAAGGAAGAAAGGATGGAAACGCAACGGGAACAGGCAACTATCCGGAGTATGCAAAACCAATTGGTAGGGGAAATAAAGCTAACCCCTTCCGAAGTCAGGAAATTTTACAATGGACTTCCGCAAGACAGTTTGCCGACGGTTCCGACTATGGTCGAGGTGCAGATCATAACCCTCGAACCGGTTATCCCACTGGAAGAAACAGACGCCATTAAAGCAAGGCTAAGAGAATATACGGAAGAAATTTACAGTGGAAAAAGAACGTTCTCACTCTTGGCTCGCCTTTATTCGGAAGATCCCGGTTCTGCGATGCAGGGAGGCGAAATGGGGCTTCAAAGCAAAGGGAACCTGTTGCCTGAATTTGCAAATGTCGCATTCAATCTGACTGATCCGAGCCGGGTTTCGCAGATCGTTCAAACCGAATACGGATTTCATATTATCCAGTTGATCGAGAAAAGAGGAGATCGTATCAATGTACGCCATATCCTGCTGCGCCCGAAAGTATCCGAAAAGGAATTGAACGACGCAACGGTGAAAATGGATTCCCTTTACACGGACATAAAAGCGACAAAATTCTCTTTTGAAGAAGCGGCCACATATCTTTCTTTTGATAAGGATTCCAAAAACAATAAGGGATTGATGGTTAATAAAAAAGAAAGCGCCAACTATGGCACGCCCAAGTTCGAAATGCAGGAACTTGCTCCGGAGATCGGACGTGTTATTAATGATATGGAAGTGGGAGATATTTCAAAACCATTTACCATGATGACGGACCGGCAGAAAGAAGTAGTGGCTATTGTAAAGTTGAAATCAAGAACTTTACAGCATAAAGCGAATATATCGGACGACTACCAGGTATTGAAAACCATGGTGGAAACTAAAAAAAGAGAAGAACTGTTGAGGAATTGGGTACTGGAAAAACAAAAATCGACCTACGTCCGTATCACTGACGGCTGGCGAAATTGCGATTTTCAGTATCCGGGTTGGATAACAGAATGAAAAACGGCGGATTATTCTTTGCAATCGGTTGTTTGTTTATGCTTTTTGTTTGGACACAGGCACAAACACAGCAAGCCGTATCTTCTCCGGAAACCAAGCCCCCTACCCGACTGTTCTTGGAAAGGGCAGATTCCTTAACTTTCAATGAATCCGTACTCCCCGATGCCCAAATATTATACGGAAACGTTGTTTTCAGGCACGACAGTTCGTACATGTATTGCGACAGCGCCTATTTCTACGAAGTATCCAATTCAATGGAAGCATTCAGTAATGTCCGTATGGAGCAGGGGGATACCCTGTTCGTTTACGGGCAATATCTTTTTTACGACGGAAATACCCGAATGGGATATTTGCGCGAAAATGTGCGCATGGAGAATAATCAGGTTACTTTATTTACAGACAGTCTGAATTACGACAGGAATGCCGATATCGGTTATTATTTCGAAGGAGGCTTGATCGTTGATGAAGAGAACGAACTGTCTTCCTATTACGGACAGTATTCGCCGACTACCAAACTGGCTATTTTCAACGACAGCGTACAACTGGACAATCCGGATTTCATCCTTTATTCGGACACATTGCATTACTACACAGATTCCAAGATCGCAATCATACTCGGCCCTTCCGTTATTGTTGCCGACAGCGGCACTGTCTATACTTCGCGCGGATGGTACGATACGGTAAATCAGACTTCCCTGTTGTTAGACCGCTCCCGGATCGAAACCAAGAACAGGATACTTACCGGCGATTCCATATTATACGACCAGGCATCCGGTTTCGGTGAAGTTTTCGGAAATATGTTTTTACAGGACACGACAAATCACGTGATTCTGGAAGGGCAATATGGCTACTACGATGAACAGATCGAGTTCGGCCTTGCCACCGATAGCGCCCGTTTTCTTGAATATGGCCAAAGCGATACGCTTTTCCTCCATGCCGATACTTTGCAGATGACTACGATAGGAGAAAACGCCCGGGAAATAAAAGCTTTCTACGGTGTACGTTTTTACCGAACTGACTTGCAGGGTGTTTGCGATTCGATGCAGTTCAATACACAGGACTCGATTCTTTACATGTTCGACGATCCCATAGTCTGGAATCAGAATTATCAATTAAACGGCGACACGATCCTGGTTTTTATGGGCGACAGTACGATAGACCGTGCACATATCAAACAGTTCGCGTTTGCGATACAGGAACAAATGCCGGATTCTTCGTTTTACAACCAGTTGAAAGGGAACGATCTCAAAGCCTTTTTTAGCAACGGAGCCATAAGCCGGATCGAAGTGGAAGGAAATGCGGAGTCTATTTTTTATACCGCGGAAAGAGACGGTACAATGATCGGACTGAATGAAACGCAAAGCGCCTTTCTGCACATGTGGTTTAAGGATAACCTGTTTGAAAAATTAAAGTTGGAAGCCGCTTCGCAAGGAGTAATGACTCCGATCTCGCAACTGAGCGAAGAACAGAAAAAATTGCAAGACTTTAACTGGTTCGACTATATCCGCCCTCAGGATAAAGACGATATCTATGTCGTTGTAAAAAGAAGTGTGGAATCCACTCCAAGGAGAAGCAATAAATTCGTACAACAATAGCAGTATAAACATCTAATTTTAACGTTATGGCATTATTTTCATTTTATGGCATGCGTAAGCCGCGGCAATTCGAGCACAAGCCTATCTACTGGGATCCGCGCAAAGAGAAACTGGAGGAACGCGAACGTCGTATCCGCCGTGAATTGGGGATGGAAGAATCGCTGGAAGACTACAAACCACAGATCAAAGGTAAATTTATTGAGGGAACTTCCCATTTGAAACGCAGCTATAACCGGGGAGAAGATATACGCTCCCGCAGATACAAAAATGTCAAACTGGTCTTATGGCTGGTAACACTGGCTTTCATTTTTTGGATTTTGTTCTTCTTTAGATGAGCGATATAATACATCTTTTACCTGACAGCATAGCCAACCAAATTGCGGCAGGCGAAGTAATCCAGCGTCCGGCTTCCGTCGTGAAAGAGTTGGTTGAAAACGCTGTGGATGCCGGAGCTACACAAATTCAAGTAAACATTAAAGATGCCGGCCGAACGCTTATACAGGTGACGGATGATGGAAAAGGCATGTCGGAAACAGATGCCCGCATGGCATTCGAGCGTCATGCAACATCTAAAATATCTTCGGCCAACGATCTTTTTTCATTAACTACTATGGGATTTCGCGGAGAAGCATTGGCTTCCATCGCGGCAGTAGCCCATGTGGAACTGCGCACGCGGCAGAAAGGGAACGAACTCGGATCGCGTCTGACGATTATAGGTTCTGTCGTTGAAGAATCTACCTGTGACGCTTGTGGAGAAGGCAGCATTTTTTCCGTCAAGAATATATTCTTCAACGTACCTGCCCGCCGTAAATTTCTGAAGTCCAACGAAACGGAATTTCGCAATATCGTGCAGGAATTTGAACGGATAGCACTGGTTAATCCGCATATAGCACTGTCGCTTTATCATCAGGATGCAGAAGTTCTGAACCTGCCGGCATCGGGTTTGCGACAGCGGATTATCAACATTTTCGGAAAAGGATTGAATGATAAACTATTAACGCTCGAAGCGAATAGTTCCCTTGCCACCGTTTCCGGATTTGTCGGGCGTCCGGATTCCGCAAAGAAAAGAAGTTCGCTGCAATACTTCTTCGTCAACGGACGCTATATGCGCCACCCCTATTTCCATAAAGCAGTTATGCAAGCATACGACCGATTGATCCCGCCGGGAGAAATGCCGTCGTATTTCATTTACTTCACGCTCGACCCGGCATCCATTGATGTGAATATTCATCCCACCAAAACGGAAATCAAATTCGAGAACGAACAGCCTTTATGGCAAATCCTCATGTCGTCCGTCAGGGAAGCCCTGGCAAAATCGAGCGCCATCCCGACCATTGACTTCAACCGGGAAGATGCGATAGATATTCCCGTCTATACTCCGGAAAAAGAAGAAACAGGAACTCCCCCACCTACAATACAAGTCAATCGCAATTACAATCCTTTCCGCTCCGCCGGTAGCGGATATCATAAACGGCAGGAATTTGACTGGGCACAGCTTTACACGGGATTCGACAGGGATGCCGAGCTTGAATCGACAATCACTCCCGCGGAAAACGATCTGTTTGGTACGGAAGAAACGGCGGAACCCGTAAGCCCGCAAATCTTTTTCGATAAAAAATCGGTGTCCTCCTATCAGTATAAGGATCAATACATTATCACTTCCCTGAAATCAGGCCTTATCATTATCGATCAGCACAGGGCGCATGTACGGGTTCTATACGACCGGTACATGGACATGGCTCGCCACCAACAGGGGATATCCCAGCAGTTGCTTTTCCCCGAGATCGTGGAGTTTACACCCGCGGAAGCAAGCGTAGTCCCCGTACTCCTTGATGATTTACACTATATGGGCTTTGATTTAAGCGATTTGGGGCAGGGCAGTTATGCCATAAACGGTGTTCCTCCGGGAATAGAAGGCCTGGAGCCGGCCGGTTTGTTGAAGGAAATGGTTGCCCGTAGCATGGATACCGGCTGCGAAGTCCGCGAAGAAATATCCCACGCCCTTTCTCTTTCCCTTTCTAAATCTGCTGCCATTCCGGCGGGAAAATCACTATCTCCGGAAGAGCGCGATCATCTGATCGCTTCCCTTTTTTCCGCAACCGACTCTCATCTGACTCCGGATGGCAAAACAATCCTGTCGCTACTTACCGATGAGGAACTGAACAAGCGGTTCAGATAATCAGGCGTTCCTGTAAAGCATAATCTGATCTCCGAGAATAGCGGCTCGGTAATTCTTAATCTGCATTCAACTCATAATTCGTACTCCGTCCGCCTTGCGCCTCTTTACGCAGGATACTTTTGGCTATCAAATCTTGAATGTCGCGCAAGGCGGTATCAGACGATGTTTTGGCGATCTTCGCCCATTTCGATGAAGTGAGTTTTCCGTCGAAACCATCCAGCAATCTATTGATCATCAAGCGCTGGCGGGCATTCAACTCTGTTTCGCGATGCTCGTCCCAGAATTTTGCTTTGAACAACACAGCTTTCAGTATCTCTTCACTATTCAGCAGGGCACGTTCGAGGCACAACAGAAACCATTCCAACCACGGAGTAATATCGCCATCACCGTGCGATAGCGCGCAACCTCAATCCTGTACCGGCCGCTATACCCTGTGGGGAACAGGGCGGCGTGCCATCCGAACAGCCGTTCGTCCGTCAGTGGAAAGGTGTACCGTTGTGTGGCATCGAGCATCATCTCGACAACACCATCTACATTGCGGGAAGACATGACCAACCCCGTCACCTTCAGTCCCAAACGTCGGGCGATTGACGAACGTACCTGATCCCTGTTGAGCAATTCTCCTTCTATCTCGCTCGATTTCAACACATCCAGCGTCAATGTCGTAAGCACGGCTTCCTCCTGCAACGGGAATCCTAAACTTCCCATCTGTCCGAGTAGCTTGCCTTGTAAATACCTGACACGCCCCACGAGCGGGAGCAACCGATCGTTGTCCCACGCAAAATCCGTCCAATTTCCCTTTTGATGCAGATACATAATCACCGCTTATTATACGGCAAATATAGGCTTTATTCCCCGCACAGTCAAATTTTGCACGCGGATTAAGAAGGCTAAAAAATCATCTAAATGCTCTTGACAAAGCAATTAGATGATTTTTATACTCCAAAGTAAATGATTTGCGAGATTGTCAATAAAAACCGACCTTTGCGGCATGAGATACGAATTACCCCAAACAGATATAGATACTTTGCGTCGTTATCAACGTAACGTAAG
>JAITVG010000289.1 GCA_031285925.1 Tannerellaceae bacterium | reverse complement strand
TTGCTGTCCGACCGGCTTTTCCGTCAGGCAATATTCAGGGCTGAAAGTCTGGTTATTGCAATACGTACAGCCTCCCCATCCCTTTGTCCCGTCCCGGTTGGGGCAGGTGAAACCGGCATTAACGGATATCTTCTGGACTTTACAGGGAAATATTCCCTTCAGAAAGTCACCGAAATCTTTATATCGCTTCAAGTTTAATTGTGAATACATGTTTCATTCAAGTTCTTCCTTCAGGAAGTCGGCGGTGAAACCAACTCCGCTCCGGGCAAGTTCTTCCGGCGTTCCGGAAAAGAGCACCTGCCCGCCTCGCCGGCCGCCTTCCGGCCCCATGTCGATAATGTAATCGGCGCTTTTGATCACATCCAGATTGTGTTCAATGATGATGATCGTATTTCCTTTTTCCACCAACCGGTTCAGAACGTCCAACAATACGCGTATGTCTTCAAAATGAAGCCCTGTTGTCGGTTCGTCCAGCACGTACAGCGTTTTGCCTGTATCCTTCTTTGCCAGTTCGGTAGCCAGTTTCACTCGCTGGCTTTCGCCGCCGGACAGGGTAGTCGAAGGCTGTCCCAGCTTGATATAACCTAAACCGACATCCTGCAACACCTTGATTCTGGAAAGTATGTTAGGTACGTTTTCGAAAAACTCGACCGCCATATTGATCGTCATATCCAGCACATCGGCAATAGACTTCCCGCGAAAGCGCACTTCCAGCGTTTCCCGGTTGTAGCGTTTTCCGTGACATTCTTCACAGGGGACTAAAACATCCGGGAGAAAGTTCATTTCAATGGTCTTATATCCGTTGCCCTTGCAGGTTTCGCAGCGTCCGCCCGAAACGTTGAAAGAGAAGCGTCCGGGTTTATATCCCCGTATTTTCGCCTCCGGAAGTTCTACGAACAGGTTGCGAATGTCGGAGAAAACACCGGTGTAGGTAGCCGGATTGCTTCGCGGCGAGCGTCCGATCGGAGACTGGTCTACATTCACAATCTTGTCCACATGCTCGATACCGTCAATGGAATGATAAGGCAACGGATCTTCCAGAGAGCGGTAGAAATGCTGGGACAGCACGGGTTGCAACGTATGGTTGATCAAAGTCGATTTTCCACTGCCCGACACTCCGGTAACACAGATCAGTATACCCAGCGGGAAAGCCACATCCACGTTTTGCAGATTGTTTCCCGAAGCGCCTTTCAACACGATCTGTTTCCCGTTTCCTTTCCTCCGTTGGGCAGGGATGGCAATCTCCCTTTTCCCGTTCAGGTATTCGGAAGTCAGGGTATCGACCTTCAACATCTCTTCCGGCGTCCCCTCGAAAACGACTTCGCCCCCTTTGCGGCCGGCCATCGGCCCCATGTCGATAACGTAGTCCGCATTAAGCATCATATCCTTGTCGTGCTCCACAACCACTACGGAGTTTCCCGTATCCCGCAATTGTTTCAGTGAATGGATCAGGCGCATGTTGTCGCGCTGATGCAATCCGATGCTCGGTTCGTCCAGGATGTAAAGCACGTTCACCAACTGGCTTCCGATCTGCGTGGCCAAACGGATACGCTGGCTTTCCCCTCCGGAAAGAGTGGCCGATGCACGGTTGAGCGAAAGGTAATCCAGTCCGACATCCAGCAGAAAGCTCAGGCGGGAACGGATTTCCTTTAATATCTCCACCGCAATTTGTTTCTGCTTCGCGTCCAGCTTGTCATCTACATCCTGCAACCAGGCATACAATTCCGATATATCCATGGCCGACAGCTCCGCGATGTTCTTTCCTGCAATTTTGTAGTGAAGCGCTTCCCGGTTGAGCCGCTGTCCTCCGCACTCCGGACAGGTATTCATTTTGATAAACTGGTCAGCCCATTTCTGTGCCGTGGCGGAAGCCTCGCTATCCTGTTGCATCAGAATGTATTTGGCAACGCCTTCATAACTCAGGAAGTAGTTCGTTCCTCCGATGGCTGCGTTTTTGATTTGCAAATGTTCGTCGGTTCCGTTCATGATCTCGTCGATCGCATCTTCGGGCAGATCTTTTATCGGTGTCTTGATTGTCACGCCATGTTTTTCGCAAAGCGCTTCGATCTGCCAGAAGATAAGAACGCTTCTGTATTTTCCCAAGGCAGCGATCCCGCCTTGAAAGATACTCAGCGAAGGGTCGGGAACGATCTTTTCCATATCCAGGATATTCACCTCCCCTAGCCCTTTGCATTTCGGGCAGGCGCCCTGAGGGGAATTGAATGAAAAGTTATGCGGCGCCGGTTCGCTGTAAGACAGTCCGGTATCCGGGTCCATCAACCGGCGGCTGTAATGGCGCAACTCTCCTACTTCGCCGTCGAGTATCATGATAAGCCCGTCGCCCTGCTTCATCGCCACTTTAAGGCTTTCCTTCAGGCGACGTTCGTCCGAACGGGAGACTTTCAATTTATCTATCACCACTTCTACACTGTGCATCTTGTAGCGGTCGAGCTTCATGCCGTGATGGATTTCTTTCATTTCTCCGTCTATACGGACATTCAGGTATCCTTTTTTGCGAAGCTGTTCAAACAGTTCCTTGTAGTGCCCCTTGCGGTTTCGCACCACCGGTGCCAGCAGGTAAATTTTTTCTCCTTCATACTCATTCAGAATCAGTTCAAGGATCTGCTCTGCGGTATACTTCACCATCTTTTCTCCCGTCAGATAAGAGTAGGCCTCGCCTGCCCTTGCGTAGAGCAGACGGAAAAAGTCATATACTTCGGTTGTCGTGCCGACCGTCGAACGCGGATTCCGGTTTGTTGTTTTCTGTTCGATGGATATGACAGGGCTTAACCCAGTGATCTTATCCACGTCAGGCCGCTCCATATTCCCAAGAAAATGGCGGGCGTAGGCCGAAAAGGTTTCTATATATCTTCTTTGTCCTTCCGCAAACACGGTGTCAAAAGCGAGAGAGGATTTTCCGCTTCCGCTCATTCCCGTAATTACGGTCAGCTTATTCCGGGGAATGACAACGTCTATATTTTTCAGATTATGCACACGGGCACCCAGTACAACGATACGGCCTCCCTCGATCTTCTCGATTTCCAGTTCTTCATTATTCATTATTCATTCCTCATCAAAATTAGCTCCCAAAATTACTGTTTTATACTGACATGCGCTTCTGCCGGATTAACTTTCAGGTTTCACCGGTCGGTGAAACGGCCAAATCACTTGAAAATGTACTCTTTTCGAAAATTTGAAAGTAAAACAGGATTTTCACATATAAATCCATATCGCCTGTTTAAGAAAAATAAAGCCCCGGAGATAATTCCGGGGCATAGTTCTTAAAATTGCATGTGTAGTCAAAAGCGCAATTGAACTTGGCTTATATCGTTCCCGAATAAATTGATTGCATTTACAATCTTCTCGGATGTCTTTTTGTTCGGTTCTCTATATCCATTCGCATAACTCCATAACTGCTTTTGATTGATACCGGTAAGTTTGTTAAGCCCGGAAAAAGAGATGTAGTTTGAGATATATTTCAAGTAACCGGAAGTGTCAAACGAATACTTTATTTCGTAGTTTCCTTTCAAAATATCAGGCAATTCGCCACACTCTTCCATATACAACCTTAAGCCCTCTAAAAGATTCCTCTTTGTATCTTCGAGTGTGTCACCTGCACCAAATGCCGGCACTTCTTCAATCCAGGCTCCATACTGATCTTTGCCACCTGTGATAACTGCATTTAAAACTTTACTTTCCATAATTTTGCTTTTATAGAGCAATCAAAAGGGAGAGAGGCTATAGCCCCATCTCCTGCATTAATTTCAGTCGAAGTCCTTCCGGAAACTCTTTAGAACCGTGATAAGGTACAGGAATCTTTCTACCGTTCTTTTCGTAAACCACGTGACTTCCACTTTGACGAACCTTCATCCAGCCCTGCCGGATTATGATCCTGTGAAACTCTTTGTACTTCATTACTTCAATTATCGCTTTTGATTACAGCACAAATGTAGGAAATATTTCCATCATGCGTAAATATAATGTGGGAAATATTTTGAATGTTTTCGCGGCCACCACATCCTTCAAAAGAATGGTGGAATAAACGTTGCGCAGGCTTTATCCGTTCCGTGTAAACGGGACGTGGAATGAACTGCCTTGCTTTCAATATTTCATCTATCATATTTGATGTTTTTTTGCAAATGTAATAACTCATCAATTACAATTGACGGAAATAGAATTATTTATTCGTCCACGCCGGATTATGCACATAAGTGTTCGGAGTCCGGTAATACATATCTTCCGGTTGCGGAATTAACAGCTTGAATGTCTTTCCGCCGGTTTCCAGCTTCCTGTCGCGCAG
>JAITVG010000274.1 GCA_031285925.1 Tannerellaceae bacterium | reverse complement strand
CACAAGGTATTCCTTCATGCCTTCCGAAGACTTGATTTTGTGGTTCCCATCTTCGTCGGTATATATGAGGAAATACTCCACGCCGGGCAAGGAATCTCCGATACGAGCGGCTTCCCTGTCGTTCAAGGCCGTAAATGCTACCGATAATCCGTCGCTTGTCATGCTGTCGTCGGCAATGATGGTGCAGCTCAGAATGTTCTGCTCGGCCGGATAACCGGTGAGCGGATTGATCGTATGCGCATGTTTTTTGCCTTCCTTGATATAATAGGAGTGGAAGTTTCCCGCAGTGGCGATGCCTCCCTTTTTCTTTAGCCGGATAACCTGCTCGATATTGAACGTTCGTTCATCCATAGTTTCCGGTTTGCGGATGGTGATATGCCAGGGATTTCCTTCGGTATCTATTCCGCTCGTAACGATCACGCCGCCGATGTCTATCTTGTAATTCCTGACCTTGTTCTCTTCCAGAAGCTTGGCCAGGTGGTCGGCCACGTAGCCTTTCGCTAGGGCGGTCAATGTTATCTGCATCCGCGGGTCGTCTTTTATCAGGCGATTCCCCTCAAAGTGTATTTTCCTGTATCCCACAAACCGGCGGATGCTGTCTACCGCAAGTGTGGGGATTATTTCCGTATTTTCGTAGGCGCCCGACCATAGCAGTACCAAAGGGAAACAGGTTATGTCGAAGATCCCGCCGGTCACTTTGGATATGATTTTCGCCTTTTCGACCACGGCGGCGAAATGTTCGTCCACATCGGTCGGCTCGTTCCGGTTTATTTTGGCCACGATCGACGAGGGGTTATATGCGTTCAGGGAATTGTTCAACGTTTCCATTTCGGCATCGATCAGAGCAGTGAGGCGTCGGGGCGACTGATACAGCAGCGTATAGTTCCGATTAAACAGAACCCCCTTTTCTTCAAAATAAATCCGGTTGCTCCGGCAGGAAGAAAGCAGGATTACAATTAGCGGCAGGATATACGGCAGATACTTTTTCATCATTACGCTCCTTTCATCTTTTTCATTCCGACGGAACATTTGATTTTATAATTCCCGTCCCGGTCGGCGTAAATCAGATAATAGTCAAATTCATTCAGCGTATCGGCAATCCGCACGGCATCATCCGTTCCCATGGCCATAAGGGCGGTGGCATAAGCGTCGGCAGTCATGCAATCGTCCGCCACAATGGTGCAGCTCAGGATATTTTGCTCGGCAGGATAGCCGGTAAGGGGATTAATGGTGTGGCCGATTTTTTTGCCGTCCTTTATGTAGAAATTTTGATAATCGCCGGAGGTGGCAATCCCTTTTTTCTTTCTTAGCTGTATGGTTTCTTCCAGCGCAACAGGCTTGTTGAGCGAAACTTCTTCCGGTTTCCGTATACCGATCCGCCAGCCTTGTCCGTTTTCATTTACCCCTTTCACGACGACTTCTCCGCCGATTTCTACCATGTAATTCTCAACGCCCTTGCGTTCCAACATGGCGGCAACGGCGTCGGCGGCATATCCTTTGGCTATTGCCGAGCAGTTCAACCGGATACGGGGGTCTTCCTTTATCACCCGGTTCCCTTCCAGGCGCACTTTCCGATAGCCGACAAACTGCCTGATGCTATCGATCATTTGGGAAGAAACACTGTCGGTTTTACTCGTCCCGAATCCCCAGGCATTGACCAGCGGGGCGCTTGTTATATCGAAGAATCCGTTAGAGTTGCGGGATATTTCCATTGCCTTATTGAATACAGTACGGAAATGCTCATCCGTTTCAACATCCTCGTTCCGGTTTACTTTAGCGATAATGGAGTTTGGGTTGAATGGGTTGAGCGACAGATTGACCGCATCCAGTTCGGCGTCAATTTCTTCGGCAAGCATTTCGGGAGACTGATACTTGATCGTGTAGAGCGTATTGAACACGCTCGCCCTTTCTTCGTAATAAGGGTTTCCGTCGGCGCACGACAGAAAGAGAAGGGAAGATAGCCAGAAGAAAGCTGTACTCTTTTTCATTTACTTAAACTTTAATATCATCACTATACCATTGACTTCATCATTTATTTTGCTTATTTATAAATACCGAAATGCAAGTTTTATCTGACAACGACATCTCAAATCGATTTCATGGATTTCTTAATCCTATATCTCTGTTTCTATGGTATAACTGTTGCGTTGGGGCGAGTCCCGGGCAATAAGTTCGCCGATGAAACCGGTGAGGAATAATTGCGTTCCGATGATCATGGAAGTGAGAGAAATGTAGAAATACGGAGAGCTTGTTACCAGCGGGCGCAGTTCGCCTGCTCCGATAATCGAGGCGAATTTCATTGTCAGCACGACGACCAGCGCAATGAAACCGATCAGAAACATTAATGTTCCCAAAAGGCCGAAAAAGTGCATGGGTTTTTTGCCGAACCGGGAAGTAAACCACAGGGTCAATAAATCCAGATAGCCGTTGAAGAAGCGGCTAAGCCCGAATTTGCTTGCGCCGTATTTGCGTGCCCGGTGCATAACTGCTTTTTCACCGATTTTCCTGTAACCTGCATTCTTTGCCAGATAAGGGATATAGCGGTGCATGTCGTTATATATCTCGATACTTTTTATCACCTCTTTCCGGTATGCCTTTAGTCCGCAGTTAAAATCGTGGAGCTTTAGTCCGGAAAACAGGCGGGCGGTGGCATTAAACAGTTTCGTCGGAATGGTTTTCGACAGTGGGTCGTAGCGTTTCTTTTTCCATCCGGAAACCAGATCGAAGCCGTCTTCCCTGATCATCCGGTAGAGTTCCGGTATTTCGTCGGGACTGTCCTGCAGGTCGGCATCCATCGTAATGACAACATCTCCTTGGGCGCGCCGGAAACCGCAATGCAATCCGGGCGATTTCCCGTAATTGCGCCTGAACCTGATCCCGTGAACTGCGGGAGACTTTTCCTTTAGCGCCTCGATCACTTTCCATGAATCATCCGTACTGCCGTCGTCCACATATATGATTTCATACGTAAACCCGTTTTTATCCATTACCTGTTCGATCAGGCTGTTCAATTCCGGAAGCGATTCCGCTTCATTATATAAGGGGATAACTATTGATATGTCCATCGTATTAACTGTTTTTGTCTGTTGCTTCCGGCGGGAGTACGACTGTTTCTTTTAAGCGGCTGATAATCCATGCGACAGGCAGGGAAAAGATCACGCCGTAAAAGACATTATTTAATATACCCTGCACCGCCATTCGTATCGGGCTGATGTTCATATTGCCGATTGAGTCCAGTATTTTTTGATCGATATTTGCATTTGCAAGCATATCCATGGTCGCTTTCAGGCTCTCGGCCAGGAAATCGGAAGGGGCGATATGTCGGAAAAAGAGGTAGTGTTCCAACGATACGATCAGTCCGGCGAAAAAGTAAAGCAAAACGCCAAACTGCCAGGCATGGAAAAAACCGATGGAACCGCCAATCCATTTCCTGTATTGCCAGGTTTGAAAAAGAGCAATAAGAGGCACCAGGAGGGTCAGCGCCATATAGACAAAGTGCATAAAACCGGAAAATACTCCAAACATGTAGAATATGTATTTGAAACACCAGAATATGCCCATTGAAAGCCCGTAGGACATCGTGCATCTTACGAGTATACTTTTATTCTCGCTCATATTGCATTATTATTAATTACTCAGATGGCGGCAAAGTTACTCTATTATCGGAAGATTAGCAAAACGTAGTGTTGCGGAAAACAAAAAAAGCCTGCATTACTGCAAGCTTTATTCGTTTTGAGCCTCTTGTCGGATTCGAACCAACGACCCCGAGATTACAAATCACGTGCTCTGCCCAACTGAGCTAAAGAGGCAGGTGGGTAAGCTGACTACATCGCGCCGCTACAACCAAGTACCCTTGCTGCGGTCAAGCCCTGGGGGAGTTCCGAGGGAGCATGCCGTATAGGACTTACCCGGGCGCAAAAGTAGATGTTTTTTTTAATATTCCAAACGTTTGAAAGCGCTTTTTCCGTACATTACGCTTGGTCATCCGATACGGCGCTGATTTTTAAAACGTTATGTGAAGGATATATCTCATTGTGGTAGTGCGAAGAAATACCGGAATTAAGTCGGAAAATTGTATAGGTACTACGAGCGCATAAACTACATCCTCCTATATATAGTACGCGCTCGTAGTACCTATACTACGGCGCCGTTGTATAGGTACTACGAGCGCGTACTATATATAGAAACACTTTTTAACGATTTGTAATGCGTTGTACCTTTGTGTATTAGGCTTATTTCTTCTTTAACACTGCTGCACTTGCTTTTATCCGATTTTAGCCTGCATTATTCATACTCATTGCAAGCCCAAAGGGCTGAATCTTCATAACCACGGGCGAGCGCAGCGTTGCCTGTGATAGTACGAAGTTGTATCATCCGTTATAAATTTTTTACAAATAAGGCTTCTTGCCTGCATTATTCATACTCATAGCAAGCCCGGAGGGCTGAATTTTCATAACCGCAGGCGAGCAAAGCGTTGCCTGCGGTAGTGTAAGGGAGGACACTGCTGCCCGAAGTGGCAGAACAAAATAGGATAAAAGTTCTGCCTTTCAGGCAGCGATCCGGTGTTTAGTG
>JAITVG010000218.1 GCA_031285925.1 Tannerellaceae bacterium | reverse complement strand
TGCCGTAAAACAAGGTCGATGCACGACACTTTTCAGACGATTCATGCGTCCACAGTAAAAAGTTCAAAGCAGCTTGTAGTTCTCCGCAAACAGCAATGCTTCCATCATGTTTTCCGTATCCAGTTTTTTAAACAGTTCTTTTTTGTGGTATTTTACCGTATGCGGTGTTATGCCCAACTTTTCTGCGATTTCATCCATCGTGTAGCCCTGGGCGGCTAAAAGCATTATCTTTCTTTCCTTTTCGTTCAGGGCTATCCTCTGCTTTTCTTCTCCCCAGCTATGGCTGTCGAATGAATATTCCCGGTAAGCGGAAGAACCTGTCCTGTACATGATTAGATGTCGTGAAGCGGTATGGGAAGACGGGGTAACGGCACAGGCTGCAAGCCACACCTTTCCGTCATCTGTCAGCAGGATCGGAGTAAATTTATGGTTCACAAGTATTTTTTCATGCCCATCCTTGAGCAGAAAATCATACGACATGGTATGCTGCAACTTCTCCGCGGCGGGAAGGTGTTCGTAGAAATCAAACCCCGCCCGGTATATCTCCGTCAGCATGGCATGATTGTTTTCGAAAGTATGCTCACGGTAAAAGCCGTAACCCAACTCACGGACTTCTTCGGCGGTATGCCCGCACAGGAACAGAGGATTCTCCGAAACATACAGGAACTTCTTTTTATAATAATCAATCACGTACAGGTTTTGGAAAGTGATGCGCGATACGGCATTCAACGTATCAACCACTATTTCCGCTTTCCGGTATTCTTCCTCCGGTATCTCCCGTGTATGCGACGACAGGTAAAAGTCTTCTGCTTGCATCATGCCTGTCAAGTATTAATTGTTCTTAAAAAAGTAATCATAAAGTGCAAAACTACACTTTTGTATAGTAATTGTGAGAAAAAATCGCTATATTTTTGTGGCGAGATTAACACAATCGTATGTGAAAGCAGTAGTTTGACACCAACGAATGCCTGATTTACAGTTAAATAGTACATCTTGAAACAATATTTTGAAATGGATAAAAGTTATTCAATCATGGTTAAGCAACGCATAGACATCCATTGGCTGTGCAAAACTAATTTGAGCACTTTAGGCTATTATTTTTGCCTGTTGTGCCAACTTTGTAAATAATAGCCTGTAACCGTAATTTAGTTCTGTTTTGTGAACAAAAAAGGTACAACTAAAACAATGTAACTAAATATAATAATATTATAAAAAATATATAAAATAAATATGGAAAAAATAAAATATTTTGTGCTAACCGGTGTTATGTCTTTAATCACAATTTCGTGTAATGACGACATTACTCCCATCGATGAAGTAAAAGCAGGAGAAGGTGCTGAATTGGGCATTGAACTTTTGAGTGATGGAAATACAATCCGTATTAAAGATGAGGCAACTTATATGGGGTTATTGGATATTATTGCTTCAAAGACAGAACAGGAGAAAAAGGATTTTTTTGAAAAAATATCTTTTAAACCCCAGTGCATTTTATTAAATGAAGCAGACGAAGAACTTCGTATGATTTGTGAAAATAGCAACGAACAGAATTTTGCGGCTAAATACATGGAATATCGCAAAAAATACGATGAGGTTTTTATGTTTAATGAAACTGATGACGAAGATTTATCCGCCTATTCTAAAATAATAAATGCAGAGAATCGATATTTTGCAAATGAAGATGGATTGTTTTACATTGGGGATTCCCTTGTGCGTACTCCCTTTTTTAATAATGTTGCTGAGTATTTGGGACTAACGGTAGCTACGCGAGGCGAAGTTTCAACATTAAGTAGCATCAATCACGCATTTAGCCGCCAGAAGACCCGTAAAGTCGGTCTGTATATCAGCATTAATGGTGAGCGAATAAACATAAACTTCACTGCACAGAAAAAAGGAATATTCGGTTGGATTAGATACGCTACACAGTATCATGCCAAATTTCAATTGAATGGTGGATTTCAATTTTATGAAACCGCTTATTTTGGGTTTCCGTTTGAAAGATACGTAGATAAAGACAATGTAAAATTTCAAATAGACACAAAAGAATTGTCTGGCGATTTTAGTGTACACTTCGGGAAGGTAGCACGTCGGCCTGGTCCTTTACTTCATCCGTATCAAACATCCGGAACGATTGAAGTTTGGTCCAGAGGAGTTCCTGATGTGGACAAAGGTGTAGCAACTGTTTCGTTGGCAAATTAATTATTTATGGAGAGAGTGTTTATATAGCTTATATATTCATACTGAACTAATTAACGAGCGAAGCTCGTGGCCGTCAGGCCTGTCTTTTGCCGTTGGTTTCAACCAACGGTTTGATAAAGAGGCGAAGCCTCAACCTCTGTGGGTTTCAACCCCTTTACACCTCACCCCCGACCCCTCTGAAAAAGAGAGGGGAGAAAAAATAAAGGGGTTAAAACCCACAGGAGAACCGGCCTTGAAGCCGGAAATAATTAACCGTCAGCTAAAGCTTGACGGCAAAAGACAGGCCTGCGGCCACTCGCTACACTCGCTGAAAAAAGAGAGTATGAATAAAGATAGAAAACAACAAAAAACAAAAAACAAAATAAAATGAGAACAAGTATTTTAATCGCATCTTTCCTTGTAGCAGCAACAATGGCATTTACCGCCTCTGCCCAGCGCAAGGTTTATTTCATCCCTAAAGCGGGATTAAACGTTACAACTATCACAAAAACAGGGGGTGACTGGACGACCGGAACGAATTTCGGACTTGGAATTGAATGGTTGATAAATCCGAAGATAGGAATCGAAACCGGAATTTATTATTCCGGATACGGTACAAAAAACATAGATATTGCAAACTTGAATGAAAAACAAACCATAGAACTTGACTATATACAAGTGCCGATTGCTGCGAAATATTATTTATACAAAGGATTTAATATTTTTGCCGGCCCGCAAATCACTTATATAATAAATGAATCGGTGAAACCTGTACACACAAGTCTTGCCTACAATAAGGATTTATCTGTAAATGGATTGATCGGAGCCGGTTATCAATTCAAATTCGGACTAACGTTTTCTGCCGCTTATATACTGGGGGTAACCTCCATAGCGCAACCCATATATGCTGCTAATGAGAATACATATAATCGCCGTAATCAAGCCTTTCAGTTTAATATGGGCTGGCGCTTCTAAGCGGTATGCAAGTACGTAAAACCGGAAAATGAAAAATGTATTTTTGTTTTTATGCAGCATGATGTGTTTTTCATCATGCTCGCTTGATTTTGATTCGGATGCAAATATCAGGCCGGAAAGCGAATGTGTCGTTATTTCCGCCTGCTTGCAACCGGACAGCCTCATTACCATACGCCTGTATGCAAATGTTATTGATGGAAATAAATCGAAAGTAGTTCCATTGGACGGCGCCCGTGTTATATTGAAAGAGAATGACGGGATTTTGTATGATGGCGTTTCCGATACGGTATTATGCCTTAATGCCTACCCAAAGGTTGGGGAACGATACCTGTTGGAAGTTATTCATCCCGATTATCCTGCCGTTACGGCAGAAACACGCATACCGCAGGCCATACATTGCGACGTTTCAACGGAAGACGACGGTTTGCATAATCTTTCACATTTTATATTTTCGGAAACAGACGTGCCGCTATGGATAACTGTTATGGCTATATTCTCTGATAAAATGCCATTGCAATATGGAGAGCTGTATACCAATAACCTGTCGGTAGATAATGTCAACAGAAATGAGGGAGGTGGTAATCTCATGCACGACAAGGTCGGCTCCGGTTATCATGACAGCTTTTTGCGCATAAAAGGCAAGTTGCTTTCTAAAGAAACCGAACTGTTTATATATCCCATGCTAAGCCGGTCTATAATCTGGGAGAATTTCATGGGAAGAGAAATCCGGTTAATTGCCGCAAGCAAGGAATACGATCAATATTGCAAATCATACTATCAGCTGATATCAGCCCCGGTAAACAGTGATTTGGCGTCTATTTTATATCAGCCGGTTAATGTGTACAGCAATATAGAGCATGGCATGGGTCTTTTTGCAGGGAAAAACGAGGTGAGTTATTTTATTGAATGATCAAGATTCAGGCTATGCGTGACAGATTCATAATAATATGTATTTTTTTTCTTACGGTTGCGGGAGCGGTATTTTCACAAAATCAACTGACGATTAGCGGAGTTGTGCGTGAAAAATCATCGAAAGAAGTAATTGCAAACGCAACGATCAATATATCCGGTGATGTAAGTGTTTCCGGCGAACGCGGTTTTTTCTCTGTAAAAACATCGGCGGGACAATCGGATATAACCGTTTCATACGTTGGTTTCAAACCTTTTCACACTGTAATTGACGCAGTCAGGGATACGATGCTGGTCATAGAACTGGAAGAAGGCATTGAACTGAAGGAAGTAGTAGTTGAGCACAGGCGCCCGACCTTACAAAGTAAGGGACTTGGAAATATCCGGTTGGATTTGAAGCAACTGTATAAAACTCCGCTGTTTTTGGGAGAGCGTGACGTTATCAAGGCAATGCAGTTTTTGCCCGGAGTGTCTTCGGGCATGGAAGGATCGTCAAGTCTTAATATCCGTGGCGGAACAAATGATCAGACACTGTATTTAATGGATAATGTTCCCATATATAACCAGAATCATACTTTTGGGCTGTTGTCCATATTCAATCCCGAAGCGTTGCATACGGTGGATTTATATAAGGGCGGGATACCTGCCATGTATGGCAACCGCCTGTCCGGCGTAGCCAATGTGTCTTTCAAGGACGGCAATATGAAGGAGCATAATCAATCCCTTTCCGTTGGCTTGCTGTCGGGATCCATTCACTTGGAAGGCCCGATTGTGAAAGACAAACTGTCGTATATGCTATCTGCAAGGCGTTCCTTACCGGATCTGATCACAAAAGGGATAATTACCATTTCCAATCATTCCACAGGAATGGAAATGTTTGCATTCTATGATATAAATGCAAAAACGACATGGAATATAAGCAATAAGACGAATCTTTCCTTGCTGTTTTATAACGGATATGACGATCTGTTCGGGATGAACAAGGATTATACCGCCGACGACAGGAAGTACAGTGATAAATATGGTTACGGATGGAAAAGCATGATGACATCGTTGCGCTTGACATCCGCATTGTCTTCCGGTATGTATTTGTATGCTAATTTGTATTATACCAATCTGAATAATTTCAAATATTTCCAACAGAAAAGTACATCTGCTGATGACAGGGCAAGTTTGGAAAATTATATTTTTTCCAATTTGGAGGAATTCGGCTTGAAAACTAAAATTGAGCATAAGATAAGCAATAACAATACGCTATTTTACGGCATGGATTTATCCCGGCAATATTTCAAACCGGATTATATGGAAAAAACAGTGAATGAAAGTAAGGTAACGTATGATACGGACAGGCTGAATTTACAAACCCTAGGACTGTTTGTTTTTGATGAATTTACTTTAGATGACTGGCTTTTAGGTATAGGACTGCGCAGTTCGGCCTATCGCAGCAGAAACAAAACACTGTTCACAGTGGAGCCTCGAATAAAGATAAGCAAATTTATCGGCGACAGGAATAAAATAATGCTCGCATACGATTATACAACTCAACCGGTACATTCATTGCATGAGATGACTTATACCGTGCGATGCGATTTTTGGGTACCTTTTCAAGAAGACAAACTCCCCGCCGCTCAACAATATTCAATCGGATGGAAGAATTATCCGACTCCGAATCTTACCGTTTCGGCGGAAGCGTACCTGAAAGAAATGAAGAATCTTCTCCGCATTGATAATTTGGAGTATTATATTGACTATCACGACAGTTATGCTGTCGGGAAAGGCCGTTCTTACGGGCTTGAGCTTATGGCACAGTATGATTCCGGAAAACTTTCCACATGGTTGTCGTACACATTATCCAAATCTACACGCACTTTCAATGGCAGTAAGTATCCGTTCAAGTATGATTCCCCCAATGACATTTCCGCATTTGTCGGTTATGATGTATATAAAAAGAACGAAAGGACGAATACATTATCACTGAACATGCAGTATCGGACAGGTATCCCATACAGTATTCCTTCCGTAGATTTACCCGGTATAGGTCTTCCGTCTTATGAGAACGGATATGATGTATACAGCGGCTCTTCGTCGCTAAACTATATTCCGAAAAGCCCCAATACCAGATTGCCCGATTATTTTAGGCTGGACATCAATTTTACGATGGAGAGAAAATTAAAAAACAGAGGTTCCGCTATGTGGCAATTCTCATTGCTGAATGCAACGGGACATGTGAATCCATACGCTGTTTATCGTGGAGACGATGGGCGTTATAAAGTGTTTTTACTCATCCCGTTTATGCCTTCACTTTCTTATAAAAGAGAGTTTTAGTGAACGTCCTCAGATAGAAAAGCCCTTTCAGGCGAATGGATAATTTGTTTATTAAAAAGGCAGCCTTTTGAAGGTTGCCTTTTTTTGTTGTTCGCAAAGCGAGCAAAGCCTTGCCCGCGTTCACTTCCGTACACTTTCAAGTGTGATTCGGTATACTTTCCGTAACTAATGAATCTATGTTCAGTGTTTTGCGAATTAATGAATATATGTTCATTGATGCGTGCAGGCGGCAGCTGTACTTTTGTCCCCTGTAAGCTTACAGAAAAAGTAATGATTTTATTAACAACTAAACATTTATTAAAATGGCAATTAAATTTAAATTATTGAAGCGCAGGAACATGGGCAAAGACAAGGATGTGATACTTGAAAAGGTGTATGCCCGCGAAGTGTATTCCAACAAAATCGAGTTCAAATATCTGCTGAAAGAAATCTCCGAATCGGGGATTCCGAGCAATCAGGTAAAGGGAGTGATTGACCGGATGAATTACCTGATCGAGAAACATCTGGAACTCGGGCATATTGTTCAGTTCGGTGAGTTTGGGAATTTCCGCTATTGTCTGGGATCGGACGGTGCGGAAACCGAAAAGGAATTCTCCACGGGGTTGATCCGTACGCCGAGGTTGTTGTTTACACCGGGTTCGGCACTTCGGGAAGCGCGTAAAGCAGTGAAATTTGCACGTATAGGAGAGGTAAAGGATGAAGCGGAAGAAAACGGGCAACAGCCTGAAGGTGAGCTTTAATCTGCAATTAGGAATGGCAATCCTGCTCGTATTGAGCGGGATTGTCCTTCTCTTTTCCGGCTTTTGGGTAGCTCCGGGAGGAGAAGTGCATCACAGTGTGCTGGTGGCCTTCGGCGAAGTGATGACGTTTGCCGGGGCGCTGTTTGGGGTGGATTATTCGTATAGGGTGAGGAGAAAGGCAAAGTAGGGGCGACCCTCGCGGTCGGCCTACTGTCTGAACCGGGATTTATTTGATTGAAATGATTTGCATGATGCAAGAAATTAAACACAAAGACACAGAGAAAAACATGATAACGGAGAATCCGTGCAGTGCTCGACGTGGATATGGGAGAAAGTGGAAATTCAGGCTAAATGCGTTATAAAGTAAATAAAACATTTACTTTTAAGGCATGAAACGGATAACAGTTATGATGATGACAAAGCATTTGCTTCGCATCCTGCCGGTTTTTGTTCTTTTGATATGTGCAATCTTCCCCTTACCGGCTGAAACGAACGTGCAGCCGGAATGGATCGAAAGCCTTTCCAAGCGATATTGGGATGATGCCATGCGTATCCCCGCGCGGGAAGAAGGGAGCGATTCGATCTTTTATGCCGTCGAAGGGAAAACCTATTACTACAATGTCGATTCGATTTGCCGTCGTATAGCCACGCATAAACCGGAGGATATTGCCGAAGAACTCTGGTATTTCTATCATATCGTAGACATCTGCGGCCCGGAACGGCGACGGACTGACCGGGAAAAAATAGCAGAGGCGGCCGACCGCTACAAAAGCGAGGCGTTAAGGCGCGAACTCGACGTGTACGACACTTATATATGTTTCCAACCTCCGCTCACCGAAGATATATGGAACAAATCCCGGGCGCTTGCGGAAGAGTACGAACGCAGGAACGATTTGCAGACCAAGCTTCGCATCCTGCAACGGATGCTGTATTTTTGCAGCGGATTCCCCACAAATCTGGTATCGGAACGCATCGGGAACGATAAGTTACCGGTCGTCAAACTGTTTGATGATATCCTTGCCACACTGGATCGTTTGAAAGGGGAATGTTTCCTGTTTGAACCCGGTTACTTTTACCGTCAGATCGGACTGATATATTACACGTTCAGGTTCTACGACAAAGCCATCCCTCTACTATGGAAAGCTTTGGATCAGCCTGTGGGGCATTTCTACAACCGCAACATTATGATTGCACGGGATTATCTGGGCGATTATTACAGGAACGAGGGTAATTACGCGCTTTCCGATTCGCTTTATCTCGCAATGCTTGAAAGCCGGGAGAACGTGTTTCTGCGCAATACGTATGAGGCAGTCGCGATCGGCGGGCTGGCTGCGAATGCGAATTTGCGCGGAGAGAAGGAAAAGGCCTCGAAACTGTATGACATTGCTTTGGAGCGCGCGTTGCAGGTGAAAGATTTCACGCTGGCCGGAGGCTACGCCGCCCGTGTGGGACGCCTTTCCTTAGAGAAGGGAGAACCCGGAAAGGCCTTGGAACTGATCGGAAAGGCGCAGGAATATCTGATCGTCGGAGGGCTTCCGCTACGGAATTGGGAAGGATATTACACGCTCAGCCGCGACTACTACCTCAAAACGAACCGGGCGAATATCGCCGCCCTCTATATCGACTCCATCGCCTCCGTGCAGGCCGAACAGGAAGAAATTTACAACCTCCAACTGCTGAACTACGCCGAACAACAAAACTACGAACAGGAAAGCGCACGGAAAGAAGAGCAGTTGCGCCGACAGCAGACACGGATCCGGCTTGTGTCTGGCATACTTTCGTTTACGCTTCTGTCGCTCGCCGCGGTCTTCACTCTTTACCGTCGGCAGCGGAAGAAAAACTACGCCCTTTTCCTGAAAATCATGGAGCAGGATGCCGGGAAACCGGAAATCGAAAACCCGCCGATGCCTCCGTCCGGGGAAAATGCCGCTGAAGCATCCCGCCGGCACAAACTCTTCCTCTCCCTGCGCACCTATTTGCTGGCCGATCGGAATTTTGCCAAAACGGAAATCGACACGGGTATGCTCGTGTCCGAGCTGTCCACCAACCGCAGCTACCTTTTCGAGGCCATAAAATTATTTACCGGCAAAACATTGCAGGAATATATCAATGACCTGCGTTTGGAAGAAGCCCGGAAAATACTTGAAAACACCGAAGATTCGATTGAAGAAATCGCCTTGAAGTGCGGATACAACACCGCGCGAACATTCTACCGCCTTTTCCGCTCGCGCTACAACATAAGCCCTGCCGCTTACCGGCGAATGAGTAGGGTGAGTAGGGAGAGTAGTCAAAGTAGTCAAAGTAGTCAGAGTAGTTAAAGTAGTCAGAGTAGTTAAAGTAGTCAGTTTTTCCTGCATTTTTTTACTATTTGTCACATCAAACATACGATTTGTCATATCCGCGGCCGGGTATCGACCCTACTTTTGTCCGAACAGAAGCCTCACGCTTATATTTATTTACAATTAATTAAATACACTTATGAAACGCTTTTTATTTTTTGCCTGGGCAATGATGATGCTGACAGGTTGTATGAAAGAAGACATTGACGAACTGCGCTCGCAGGTGCAGGAGAACACCGAGCGCATCACTGCGCTCGAAGATGCGGTAGCCGCTCTGGAAGCGCGCCTCGAAAACGGTGCGATGATCAAATCCGTCACGCCCGTCAGCGGAGAACCCGGCGGTTGGCGTATTGAGTTCACGGAAGGCAGTCCGGCCTCCATCGAGATACTGAACGGCGCATCGGCCTCGGCTCCCGACCCGGGGGATAACGGTGTTAGCCCATTGATCGAAGGACGCACCGGCGCGGGCGGCACGGTAACACTCTGGTACAACATCACCGCAGGCTATCCCGAAAGCGGCTGGACAGACACCGGCGTAGACCTCCGCGGCCCGCAAGGCCCGCAGGGACCACAGGGCAGTCCGGGAGATAACGGCGAAGAGGGCTATCCCGGTAATCCCGGCGCAAGTGCCGTCAGCCCGCAGGTACGGGTGGTGGACAGCGGCAACGGAAGGGTGACGATCCAGTACAACAACACCGCCGGTTATCCCGAATCGGGCTGGACGAACGCGGGCGACCCGATCGCCTTAGACAGCAACCCACGGGACAAGGCGGCGATCTTCTCCATTGTCGAGAACGAGGCTACGGGCACGATCACCATCACAATGAACGACAGCGACGTGGCGGCAGAACGTACGACGTTCGACTTCGCGATGGCCTCAGGCGCGGTGCGCTTCGAATGGGTGGGCTTCAATGACAAAGTAACGATCGAGGCAGGTGCGGAGGTGCAATTGAAGTTCGTCGTCAATCCGTCGAATGCCTACGTTCCCACAGGCGAAGCCGCGGCGATCGCCGGCAAGTGGTC
>JAITVG010000062.1 GCA_031285925.1 Tannerellaceae bacterium | reverse complement strand
CCGTTATGCCTGTAAAAGTTCCGATTGTTTCAGAGATAACCCTTTTCTGTTCGAGGGCGAGCAGCTGAACGACATTGTTTTCAGGTGTATCGCCGCAAGCATACTGCTGGTTGCGGGTTTCGGTATTTTCAATATCCTGAACATGATGATTTACGAGAAGATGAAAGACATATCCATTATCAAGGCGATGGGATTCACCGATAGCGATGTGCGGCTGATATTTATGATGCAGGCGCTGACCATCGGTTTTAGCGGTGCAGTCGCCGGACTCCTTTCAGGCTTTTTGCTTTCGTGGGCGATAACGTTTCTGCCATTTGAAAGCGACCTGTTCGTCTCGATGGAACACATGCCCATGTGTTACGATATATTATATTATATACTTGGATTGTGTTTCGGCTTGCTGACTACGGCTGTGGCAGGCTATCTCCCTTCGCGTAAAGCCTCCCGTTTAGATCCTGTTACCATATTAAGAGGTTAAAACCATGAATATTTTAGAAGTAAATAATCTGAATAAATATTTCCATGAGCCGGCAACGTTCCGTGTACTGAAGGATTTGAGTTTCGGCGTGGAGAGAGGCAAAATGACCTCCATTACAGGGAAGTCGGGAAGCGGAAAATCCACGCTGCTTTACCTGCTTTCCACAATGGACACCGACTTTGAAGGCAGCATACGGATAAACGGCGAAGAGTTACGCGGGCGCAGCAACCGTTGGCTGGCCGACTTCCGAAACCGGCACATCGGCTTTGTATTCCAATTCCACTACCTGCTGCCCGAATTTTCGGTGTTGCAGAATGTAATGCTTCCGGCGCTCAAACTCGGACGGTATTCAAAGGATGAAGTCGAACATAAGGCCGTTGAACTGCTCAACCTGCTGGGCGTTGGCGAACAGGCTTGCAAGCGTGCATCCCTGCTTTCGGGCGGACAGCAACAGCGCGTAGCCATCGCGCGGGCGTTGATTAACGAACCGTCTATCGTCATCGGCGACGAACCGACGGGAAATCTGGATACCCGCAACACGGCCATCGTCCTCGAACTGTTCAGGGAACTGTGCCGTGAAAAAGGCCAGACCATGCTGATGGTTACGCACGATGAGGATTTTGCCCGTCAATCCGACCGTGTGATTCATCTGGTTGACGGGGAAATATTCAGAGGTTGCCTGTGATGTGTAGATGGGGGGGAAGTGAACTGTGCCGGACTCGAACCGGCGACCCCTGCCCTGTCAAGGCAGTGCTCTGAACCAACTGAGCTAACAGTTCTTTTTTCCTTCGCGGTGCGGGTGCACGTTGTATAAATCGGAGCAAATATAGGTGATTCCTGTTAATCTACAAGTTAAACCAGTAATTTAGTTTTACCATGAATACATTTTTGGCGGGCAGGCCGAACATGCGGTTCATGTTGTCGCCCCAGCCCGACATTACGTAAGTGTCGCGGTTCGACATGGTATGTTCCCATACAAGGTAGAGCGTGGAGCCGGGGCGGTATTCCCAGCGGGCTACCAGATTGGAGCGAAATTCGTTGAAACTGAAGTCAGGGTCGGCAAAGCGGTATTGCCGCCCGTTGTAGTTTACCGAGTAATTTCCGTCGGCGTATGTAATCTCTTCCGGCGCAAGCAGGTGGAAGCGGTCGTTATAGTTGCGGGCTGCCGGGTTGGTGATCACTTTGTATCCTGTGTATTTCCCTGTCGAGGTATAGGGGGAAGCATAGAACCGGATTGAAATATCCGGGGTTACGTTTACTTTCGCTTTCAGGGTTACGCCGTATGTATGCTGGTCGATATGCCCCAAAAGGTAGGTAGCGTCTTCAAAAGGCATGTCGTTGGGGTTTATATGGCGGGCGTTGGGAGATGCGGGTATAAATGTAGCCACATATTGCGTGTCTTCCGGACGGTAGTCGTAGAGAAATTCTCCCGACAACAGCAGATGGTTGCCCAAGCGCAGCGCAATGCCCGGGGCTACGGTGTGGAATATGTTTACTTTATTTAGGTTGTAATCGTAGATGTAATTCAAGGTAAACACCGCGCGCTTCGACTTGTCGGTATTCAGCGTTACATCAGTAACGAAAAACGGGCTTGTACGGTATTCGGGGCCACCGCGCAGTTTGCGCCCCAGCGAATTCATCCCCCATGTTTCTTTAAAATTGATCTGAAAGCGGTTCCACAACATGCTTTCCCATGTCAGTATGAGTGAATTAGAGATGGCCTTTCCGCCATAGTTCCATCTGTTTGCCTGTACCAAGCTAAGCCGGTTGCTGCGAAATGTTTTCCATGGTTCCGTCTGATTGAATGCTAACTCCGTTTCGTTCAGGTAATAGTCTGTTTCTTTCAGGTAGCCGATCGCGTTAAGGTCGAATCCGGGTGACGACCATCCCAGTGTTTCCGAGAATGTCCAGCGGGCATTGCCTTTCCGTCCGGCTTTCACGTATCCGCCGGTGCCCGAAAGCGATGTGCGGTTCGGATCGACGCCCAGATAAGAGCTGCCCGATTTGCGCTGATAGTAGTGTACGGCATTCCGTTGAAGGGCGTTGATCGCTTCTTTGCTACCGCCCATGTAGCTGTACATCCCCTTGGCTTCGATATAATAAAGACGGTTGTTGAAATACTGCACATAGTCGATACCGGCCGTATAGGCATTCTTCACCATCAGTTTTTCGAGGTGAGGAGATTCCAATTTGCGATTGACGGATGTAAGCATTCCGCCCAACAGGATATTCCCTTTCCAGTTCTTCTGTACGCGGGCTACCATATAATTGGTCAGAGGCTCTACTGTTTCCCTCGCCTGAACACCGCCGCGCGTAACGTCGAGGGAAGTGTTGGCGGTAAGGCTTTCAACGAACCCGATGGTAAGTCCCCGCTTGTTTGTTCCCGTCAGTTTCAGTGCGCCTATGATGGGAACGTTTTGTGCCGTTTCGGCAAAGGATGTTTCGTTGTCGATACCGGCGGGAGTGTATGTAGGGGTAGCCCCGATGCGGCGGGTGTAGAACATCATATCTTCGCCGTTGTTGAAATCGAGAATGTGCTTACCTTCCAGAAAGAACGGCCTCTTCTCGTCGTAGAAAGTTTCGTATGCCGTAAGGTTCATCACGGAAGGATCCAGCTCCACCTGCCCGAAGTCGGGATTAACGGTAAGGTCTAACGTGTAATCCGACAATGCGGCCTTTGCGTCCAGCCCGAAGTTTCCGCTAAGTGAAGAGCCTTTCTGATAAGGGCTGTTGGGAATACCGGGGTCATTCCTGTATGTGCCCATCACGTAGGGCTGTATCTCGAATCCTTTCGGCTTGGGCAAATCGTCCATGCCGTGCATCTCGCCGAAAGAGAATACGTGCCCGTTGTTTTTCAAGGGGATCAGGCTCCAGTTCTGTATTTCGCCGTTCCGGCGTATGATCCTTCGCACATGCAATCCCCATACACCATCCGCCGACAGCTGATTATATCTGAGCTGGCTGAAAGGGATACGCATTTCCGCCGTCCAGCTCGAATCGGCCATATCGACGTGAGTTCGTGCTTCCCACACGGCATTCCAACTTCTGTTTATTTCCCTTTTGTCCGTCACGATAAGGTCGGTTTTGTTTCCCCCCAGATTAAGGTTGAACTCCGGAGCAGCCCGGAAATCATGATAGGTATCGAAAGCGATGCTCACAAGGTCGCCCACGTTGTTCTCGTCGCGATTATCTATGAAGCGGTTCATCTTCTCCGGCTCCTTGTCCTTGCAATAGACAGCCACGTATATGAACCGGTTGTCGTAGAGCACCTTCACGTAAGTAGGCGAATCGGACAACTGCCGCTCGAAAGGCGATACCTGCGCAAAGGGGGCAGACCATTCGCCCCTGCTCCAGAAGTCTTCGTCTAATTGGCCGTCGATCACCGGCAGGTTATCGTCCGTTACCTTAATAATATTGTATACTCTTTTATAAGCATCCTCGAAAGGAATCACTTCTGCCTCCTGACTATATGAGTAAAACACGGAAGAAAGGCAAAGAAGCAAAAGGAATGTTTTTTTCATTACAAGTAGTGTATGTGTGTGTCCGATTTAAAACTGTTCAAGTGTTTTTATTCTATCTTCTATCGGCGGATGGGTGGCAAACAGGCCGCCTACTCTACTGAGAAAGCCTTGCGCCTGATGTCCGGGATGCTGGATAAACAGCTGTGCAACGTCTTCCCGCTCCACAGCTTCGATGTCCGGATCTGCAGAAATCTTGCGCAGGGCGGAAGCTAATGCCAACGGGTTCTTCGTCATCTCGGCGGCTCCCGCATCCGCCATGTATTCCCGCTTGCGGGAGATGGCAAAGCGCATCAGTATGGAAAAGAAGTAACCGATGGCGGCAACCACCATGACAAGCAGTATCACGATGATTGTTCCGTTCCCCTTGCTGTCGCGGCTGCGCAACGCCGACGAATGAAAGACCGACCGCATGGCGATTTGCGCCAGCATGGCAAAGATACCGACAAAGACGATCGAAACGATCAGCAACCTGACGTCCCTGTTGCGGATATGCGACAGTTCATGGGCGATCACCGCTTCGAGTTCCGCATCGTTGAGCTTATCGATGATGCCGCGTGAGAGCGTTACCGTATACGTGCGTTCATTGATACCGCTGGCAAAGGCATTCAGCGAGTGGTCATCTATCACGTTTATTTTCGGCATCTTCATTCCCTGCGCCATGCAGAGATTTTCCACCAGATTGTACACCCGCTTATTTTCTTTCCGCGCAAGGGAATATGAAGATGTAGCCGATGCGATGATGCTTGTATTGGCGAAGTAGGCGATCATGAACCAGAGCAGTACTCCCGCAAACACCCACGGCGCCAGCCGGATAAACAGTTGTACCGAAACGCCTGTCGGATCGGCTCCCTGATATGTGCTTCCGTTTGTTCCCCACGACGCCCATGTCAGCAGGAAGCTGAAAAGGAACAACATTCCTGCCATCAGGCAGGGAAACAGAAAAAGCAGGAACAGCGAGCGTGCGTTATTCCTGCGTTGTTGTGTCTGTATACCGACGTATCGCATTGTCAGAACTTGATTTTCGGGGCTTCTTCCAGCGCGGCGCGCTGTTCGCCAAGGTCGAACATCATTTCTTTACGGAAGCCGAACATGCCGGCTACGACGCTTGACGGGAACACCTCTACGGCATTATTAAATTCTTTGGTAGCCGAATTGAAGTAGCGGCGCACGGAGGCGAGTTTGTTTTCTACATCTGAAATCTCTTCCTGCAACTGGAGAAAGTTCTGGTTGGCTTTCAGATCGGGATAAGCCTCCAGCGTTATCCTCATGCCCGAAAGGGCGGAAGTCAGCTGGTTTTCGGCAACAATCTTGTCGTCAATGCTCTTTGCGTTCACTGCCCCGTTTCTGGCGCTGATCACTCTGTCCAGCGTTTCTTTCTCATGCGAGGCGTATCCTCTGACCGTTTCCACCAATTGAGGGATAAGGTCATGCCTTTGTTTCAGTTGCACATCTATGTCGGCAAACGCATTTTCTCGATTGTTGCGCAGCTTTACCAGCCTGTTGTAAATCGATACAGCCCAAACGGCAAGTACAATCACTATGCCTAATACGATAAGTAATGTCATAATCTTTCTTTTTAAATTGTTATACAACCGCCCAAAGATAGCATTTCTACTTAAAACAACCGGTTTTTGTTGGCGAAATATTAATTTGAGGTTCTTAGCCATGTACCAAAAAAGTAGTGGACAGCTCTTGCTTTTGACAGCTTTTGTTCAAGATGCTGCTTGAATTCGTCAGATGCATTTCCCGACATATATATTTTCACATCCGACTTTGTAAATGGGCTTACCAACTCTTCGGGAATAATATCTATGCCGCCTTTTTCCTCTAATTTCTGATACAAAGAGGATATCATCAATGGCCCGGTAGTGTTTAATACTTCTACCATTTTATTCGGATATTCCAATTTTGAAACAGTGCGATCAAACACCGTTTCTATAATTTGTTTCATAAAAGGATGCGAAGGGGTACATGCCATTAATGCATTATTGCAAATGAGGTACCGGCTAAATATTTGTACATGCTCTTTCGGTTCGGCAGAAAAGCAGCAAGTTTTTCCTCCAAGCAGATCGTCAAAAGGCTCCAAACATTCATAGTCTGCATCCGCATACATGCCGCCAAACCTGTCCAATATCAGATAACGGAAAGTATCCCATCGTTGTACATTATATTTAGCTTGAATATTCATACTCTTTTTTCAGCGAGCGCA
>JAITVG010000045.1 GCA_031285925.1 Tannerellaceae bacterium | reverse complement strand
CCGCGAAAATGGAGGGATGAAATAATGAAGGTGTATCACGGAAGTTATATCAAGGTTGACAAGATAGATTTGACAAAATGTCGGTCAAACAGAGATTTTGGGCAGGGATTTTATGTTACCAAGTTTTTGCATCACGCCCAAAACTGGTCGCGCATCATTGGCCGTCGGCATCATACGCAAGGTGTGGTTTCCGAATTTGAATATGCTGAAAGCGCTTTTGTCCGCAGTATTTGTGCAATCAGGCAATTCGATGATTACAACGGAGAGTGGCTGGATTTTGTGATAATGAACAGAGCTTCGAACAATCTTGAACCTGTGCATAATTACGATATTGTAGAAGGGCCTGTGGCGGACGACAAGGTACAAAACAGGATAGAAGAATTTCTAAAGGGGAAAGTAACGAAAGCTGATTTTCTGGAGGAGTTAAAATACCATGAAACAACTCATCAAATCTGCTTTTGTACGCTTAATTCGTTGCAGGCGATTAATTGTGGGATTGGCGTTGGAGCACATAGATATGTGGTAAATATAGCCGAATCGGTAATTGAAAAACTGATGCTCGACTATAACATGGACGAAGGAAAGGCAACAGATATTCTATATACTTCACCAGTATTCGCCAACCTCTCAGACGAGAGCACCGGCCTTTATCAAAAGCCGTGGCAGGAGATATACGAAATGCTGAAAAAGGAGATAGATAAGGAATAGCCCGACGACTCTTTCTACATGCAGCAACTTAACAAACGTGTACAGTTCTCTCTCTTGAAGGGTAGGGAGAGAGATGCATAATTAACTGTTTCAATCTATTTTTAACACTAATAATTTGAATTTGAATAAACTTGTATATTTCTTTGTTGTAATTTTTTTATTTATAGCTTATGGGTAGACCACAAAATGCATTCATTGTCATGCTGGACTTATTGAAAGTCAAACATACGAAAGTGTTTGCGAACCGGCTTTTCAATGAACATCCGCACAAGGATAATCTGTTCGGGCTTTCCGATATGTTGTCTGCCTGCGGGATACGAAATGCAGCTACCCGGATTACAGATAAGGAAACGGATATTTTCAACATCGAACGGATACCAGTTTCACAGTTTATCCGGGCATGGTCGGACGTAATTCTTTTAGCCGAAACTTCGCCGGAGTCTATCGAACCCAATTACAAAGAACACCGGAAGCAGGAATTTACCGACATCGCCCAAAAGGGGATCATTGCCATAGCGGGCATGTTGATTTTCGTATTGGCTTACATCAGCCATTCTCTATTTGCCGATTTGGGCATTTCGCTGCTTTTAGCTGTTAATTTGATT
Source organism: Tannerellaceae bacterium (assembly GCA_031285925.1). Lineage (GTDB taxonomy): Bacteria > Bacteroidota > Bacteroidia > Bacteroidales > Tannerellaceae > QVMG01. Next base: position 9,687 of record JAITVG010000045.1, on the reverse strand, counting down.
GGTGTCTATATCTGCTGCCTATTAGTGTTGAAACAACTGAATATTCACAGCCGGTATGCAGATAAAATATGTTCACTGTTCAGTAAAAGCGACTGCAACAATGTGCTGGAATTGGATGCCGCCAAGCTGTGGGGCGTTTTCGGATGGAGTGAAGCAGGGTTGGGATATTTTACGGCAAACTGTGTTATTCTGTTGTTTTTGCCGCATTTGATACCTTATTTGGCCATTGTCAATATCCTGGCACTTCCCTATACTTTCTGGAGTGTCTGGTATCAGAAGGTGAAAGCCCGACAATGGTGTCCCCTGTGCCTGATCGTACAGGTTCTGTTGTGGACTGTTTTCGTACTGGACGGATGGTTCGGATACATCCGCCTACCCGGCTTCGGTCTGCCCGACCTGCTGATTGCCGGATGTGTATATGCCCTTCCCGTATTTGCATTCAATCTCCTTATTCCCAAACTGGGCAAAGGGAACCAGGTGGAGCAGCTCCGACAGGAAATGAACAGCATCAAGGCAAATGAAGAAGTTTTTAGGACACTGGTCGGTCAGCAGCCTTATTATGAAACAGGCAAAGAGGACTCATGTATTCTCTTTGGCAATCCGGATGCCCGGTTAACGGTTACGATCCTTACCAATCCGTTTTGCAACCCATGCGCCAAAATGCACGCAAGGGCAGAAAGCCTGCTCAGGGAAACCAAGGGGGAAGTTTGTGTACAATATATTTTCTCTTCATTCAACGAAGATTTGGTGTATGCCAATAAATACCTGATCGCCGTGTATTTGCAAAAGGGCAGGGAGGCTGCCATGGAAATATTGGACGAATGGTTCGATCAAGGGAAAACATTAAGGGAGCGATTCTTTGAAAATCTTCAACCGGACATGGACAATCCGGCTATTGAAGCGGAATTTCACAGGCACGAATCCTGGATAGAGAAAACACAATTGCGTGCAACGCCTACGATTTTTGTGAACGGCTACAAACTGCCGGACAACTATAAGATCGAGGATTTGCGCTATTTTACGGAATTTAATTTCGAGATTAAATAATCCCTGTTTTTGTTGTTGGAGGCAGGGAGCGGTCATTTGATCAATGATTGAAAAAGCAACAAAGCGAATGTATTAATTTTATTAACTAATTTAATGTAGTATCGTATGAAAAAGTTTTCTTTAAAAAATGTAAGAGAAATCCTCAGCAACAACGAAATGAAAAATGTGAGAGGAGGTAGTAGTGGTAATGGAACTTGTCATTGTAAGAATGGCACAATAAAGTATGTTGCTTCCTGCAGTCGTGAAGCATGTGAAAATGCATGTGGAGGCGAGGTGCAGAATTGCAACTCCGTTGGCCAGTAACATTCGGACAGGAATTTTGCATAAACAAAATTCCTGTCATTAAAAACACCAGCATGAAGACATTCCTCGGATATATAAAATATAATTCCGCAATTATTGTTTTTATTGCACTGTTTATTGCATGTGTAGCTCGAAATGAAAAAGAGAACAATACCGGTTCGCATGAAAGTAGAGAGATTCTTATAGAGTCAAGGCAGAAGAAAACACCGAAGTCGGAAGACATATTTAAAGAACTCGAATATATACAACTCGAAACTGCGGACAGTGCATTATTAAGTGGCGACGATGGAACAGGGATCAAAATTCTATTCAGAAACGATCAGATATACTATGCGGATTATTATACTGTTCATATTTTCGACAATAAAGGAAGGTTTCTGCGAAAAATCAACCATCATGGTGATTCACCGGCAGATTATGCATTAATAGGCTCTTTTGATGTATTTAAAAATGGCGATATTTTAATACTTAGCCCTTCAACTCGACGCATATTATGCTATTCATGCGATGACAGGTTTATCAATCAGTATACAGACGATTCACCCATAACTGATATTGCATGTCTAAACGATAGCCTGTTTGTTGCCAAACGGGATTATATCAACCATGAAGCCAGGTTTTTATTTATTAACAGGAATAGCTCCCGGATTGCATCTCAACATACACCGGTTAAATTGAGAAAAGCCGGAACTTCTCTTGGTGAAGCATTTACAGGATATGATGGGAAATTACTTCTCAATGAGTGCCAGAATAATAACATCTACGAGATTACACCAAGCAGCCTCAATCTTCGCTATACCATTAATATAGATAACCGTATACCCCCGGACGGTTTCTGGGAACAGCCCGAAAGAGATCCGATGAGTTTATTTGAAGAATGTGATCAAAAGGGATATATTGACAATATTACTTTTTTCAGCGAAAGCGACAATAGTATACTTTTTTATTATAGAGATTTAGGTTCAAATCATGGAGGTTATACCTTTGTAAACAAACAATCCATGGAATATATCTTGTTTGATGAAATTGAACTTGAAACAGGTTTTACCTGGAAACCCGATTACATGTTTGCCCAGTCTGACGGACAGGTATTAATACCTGTTCCGGCCGATATAATACTTTCTCTTCCGAAAACAAGCAATCTACGTAAACGATTCGGCAATCTGAAAGAAGATGATAACCCAATCATCATCATTGCAAAACTGAAATAGTATGCGATTGAAAAAACAACTGACTATAAACTCATTTACTTGCCTCCATGAATTTTATCCAAACTCTCTATATTGATGATAATAAAGACCCTTTCAGAGATTCTTTCGGCTGGGTTGCTCCCGAATATCATTTGATGGGTTGGGCGCTCAGTTGCCTGCAATTGCACAAAATATATGGGGACATCTCTTTATTTGCCAATACTTCGGCGGCTCATTTGTTGATTGATACGCTGCAACTCCCATATTCCGCAGTAAATCTTACGCATGACCGGCTAAGATTGGCTCATCCCGATTTATGGGCTTTCCCAAAGATTTACACCTATTCATTACAGGAAGAACCGTTCCTTCATATTGATGGTGACGTATTTCTTTTTCAGCCCTTTAGTGGCGATTTATTAGAAGGGGAGTTGATCGCTCAGAATGTAGAAATAGCGGCTGATTATGATACTATAAAAAGAGAATTGGGACAATATTTTACTTTTTTCCCGCCTTGCGTGAAGAAGGATTTTGAGAGTGAAATTCCTGTACATGCAGTTTGTGCCGGTATTTTAGGCGGTAAAAACAGCTCATTCTTCCGTGATTATACGGCTTCTGCGTTTGATTATATCCATAAAAATGCAGACAGCTTGAAACATATAAATGTGAACCGTTTCAATGTATTCTATGAGCAACATCTGTTCTATTCTTTGGCAAGAGAGTATGATATTCCGGTCAGTGTTTTGTTTAAAGGTATTGTGAATGATAATGAATACCGGTTTTTAGGTGATTTTCATGACGTACCTTTTAACAGGAGCTATCTCCATCTGTTGGGGCATTTCAAGAGAGATGAATTTACCTGTATCCGAATGGCAGCAAAACTGAGAGAACTGTATCCTGATTATTACGACCGGATCGTGGCTTTGTTTCACGACAGACAGATCCGGTTAAGTCCAAGCGGATTCAAAAATGGGGAAAATCCATTGAGCAGGGAAGATAATTCTCATTTACAGCGTTTAGTGGCAGCAGCGGAACATTGTCCTCCGGAAATTGAGAAAGAATTATTCAAACACGATTTTGAACTGTTTTTCCGGCAACTGGAATCTCTATTGGAAAAGGAATCCGGTGATTTGCGTAAAAAGGATATGGCTGCACAGCATTGGTGCCGTGATTTGTTTGCCGATCCGTTTTCCATATTAAACCATCACGTCGTCCGCAGTCGGGAAACGGAAATAATAGAATCCTCATTCGATTGGGCGGGACTGTTCAATAAACAGTATCGCGTTGGTACCGATTACTATTCGGATTTACAGATCGACAAAGGCTGTTTCTACAATTTGATTGTGCGTGAAAACTCGGACAACGGTTTTTCACTTTACGACATAAACGAGTTGGAACATGCCATGCTTCTGCTCCTGTCCGAACCAATGCCCGTCAGCGAAGTTCTGACCAAAATGGAGGTTTATTTTGAAGACGATGTGCTTCATTACCATTACGAAGCATACAAGGAATTAATCCTTGCTTCTCTGAAACAATTGGTGATAAAAAAGGCTATACAGCCTGCCTAAGAGTGCCTGCGGCCACTCGCTACGCTCGTTTTGTAAATTGGAAAATATTTTGCTCAGAACCTCAAATTAATATTTCGCCCATACATTAGCTGTGGGTAAAAGTCATATATTTGTGGCTATATAGAAACTTCATGATCAATGATTCGGAAATTTCCCCATTATACACAACTTGATGCGATGGATTGCGGCCCGACTTGCCTGCGGATGATCGCGAAATATTACGGTCGCAGCTATACTTTGCAGACGCTTCGGGAACGTTCTTTTATTACTCGCGAAGGCGTTTCGATGCTGGGTATCGGGGAAGCAGCCGAGTCTATCGGGTTTCGGACATCGGGGGTTAAGATAACGCTTGAGCAACTGGAGGAAATTCCCTTGCCCTGTATTCTTCACTGGAACCAGAACCATTTTGTTGTTCTGCATGAAGTAAAAAGCAATAAACATCAAAGCAACAAGTATTATATAGCCGACCCGGCTTCTACCTGCGTGGCTTTTAATGAAGATGAATTTAAGAAATGCTGGCTGAGCACTAAAACCGGAGAGAAAGACACAGGAACTGCCCTGTTGCTCGAACCGGGGCCTGAATTTTATGATATTGACGACGAAAAAGAAAACCGGAAACGCGGGCTTTCTTTCTTTTTCCGCTACCTTTCGCCTTACAGGAAAGAGTTTATCCAGCTAATTTTGGGTATGGCAACTGCCAGTATCCTGCAATTGATCATGCCTTTCCTGACCCAGTCACTGGTAGATACCGGGATACGCGACAGCAATCTGAATTTTATTACACTGATACTGGTTGCCCAGTTGGTTATATTTATTGCAAAACTGTCGGTCGATTTCATACGCAGCTGGATACTTCTACACATGAATACGCGTATTAATATTGCGTTGATCTCTGATTTTTTAGCCAAACTGATGCGGCTTCCCCTGAAGTTTTTCGATACCAAGATGGTAGGGGATATCATGCAGCGCATAGGCGACCACAATCGGATTGAGGCTTTTATGACCGGATCATCTATCTCCACCCTCTTCTCTTTCGTGAACTTTATTGTTTTCGGTTTTGTGCTGGCCTATTATAACCTGTTTGTACTGGGACTGTTTCTGCTGGGGAATACCCTTTATGTTGTCTGGGTACTGGCGTTTATGAGATACCGGCGTGAACTGGACATCAAACGGTTTGCACAAGCTTCCAGTGAGCAGAGCAATCTTTTCCAGTTGATTACCGGTATGCAGGAAATTAAGCTGAATAATTGCGAAACGGAAAAACGGTGGCAATGGGAGCGAATACAGGTGAAACTTTTCAAGATCAGCATCAAGGGGCTTGCCTTGGAGCAATACCAACAACTGGGTTCTGCCTTTTTCAGCCAGACGACTAATATCCTGATTTCATTTATCGCAGCGCGGGCAGTAGTGGATGGGAATATGACTTTAGGAATGATGATGTCGCTCACCTACATCGTCGGGCAGTTGTCGGCTCCGATAGAACAGTTTATCGGCTTTGCCCGTTCTTTCCAGGACGCGAAGATTAGTTTGGAACGTTTGGGCGAAATCCATCAGAAAGAAGATGAAGACGAAACAGCCGGAATAAAGACGACTTCTTTGCCGCGGGATAGAAGCATACGGGTTGAAAACCTGAGTTTCAGTTATGAGGGAGCAGACAGGGATTATGTATTGGAAAACATCAGTCTGACGATTCCACAACAAAAAGTGACGGCAATCGTAGGGGCAAGCGGCAGCGGGAAAACAACATTGATTAAACTTTTACTTGGATTTTATGAGCCGAATAAAGGGGCTGTCAAAGTAGGAGATTTCCTTCTTAATACGATTAATCCGCACACCTGGCGCGCCCGCACGGGTTCGGTGATGCAAGACGGATTTATTTTTTCGGATACGATCGCGAAAAACATCGCGGTCGGCGACGAGATAATTGATAAGGAGAAACTGGCTCACGCAGTTACCGTTGCAAATATTCGTGATTTTATTGATTCATTGCCCTTGGGATACAATACGAAAATCGGAATGGAAGGAAACGGGATCAGTCAGGGGCAGCGCCAACGGATACTGATCGCACGGGCTGTGTATAAAAATCCGGAATTTATTTTTCTGGATGAAGCGACAAATGCGTTGGATGCCAATAATGAAAAAGAAATTATGGAACATCTGAACCGATTTTATCTGGGAAAGACAGTTGTCGTAGTTGCACACCGTTTGAGTACGGTACGCAACGCGGATAATATTGTCGTTTTGGACAACGGCTGTATAGCAGAAGAGGGAACCCATGACGAACTGACGGCAAAACGGGGTATCTATTATAAACTGGTAAAAAACCAACTTGAACTCGGATCGTGAATATGGAACCGCGCGAAGTAGAAATAAGAAGTGAAGATGTTCAGGAAGTAATGGGACAAATCCCTTCCTGGATTGTACGCCGGGGGATCACGTTATTATTTGCTGTTGTTCTGGTGTTGGTGATCGGAAGTTGTTTTTTTCGTTATCCGGACGTGATCGTTACGGAAATGACGCTGACCGGCCAACAGCCGGTATCTCCTATCGTTGCCCGTTCTTCCGGCAAGATCACGCAATTCAGCGTTACTGATGGAGAGCGCGTAGAGCGGGGACAATTATTAGCTATAATCGAAAACTCCGCGACAAACGAGGCAGTTTTCCGGTTAAAGGAAATAGTGAATGACAACCTTTATTCGCCCGATTCGATCCTTTTCCTCAACTCTTTCAGACAGATGGAGAAGCTGGGGGATATTCAACCCTCTTATATTACTTTTCTGAACAGTATCCATGAGTATCGAAATTACATGGAATTGGATTATTATCCGCAGAAAAGGAAATTCACACAGGGGCAGATATCGAAATACCGGGATTATCATCAAAATATGTTGCGGCAGTACAAGGTAGCTCAATCCCAACACGGAATAGCCTGTCAGCAATACAGCCGCGATTCCGTACTTTTTGTACGGAAAGTATTATCTCCTGCTGAATTTGAAACCTCTCAGGCAACCTGGCTTCAAAGCCGGTATGCTTTGGAGGGTGCTTCCGCGACTTTGGAAAACCTGGCGATTCAAATCGGGCAGTATGAAGAAACGCTATTGGATCTGGAACTGCAGCAACGGGAAAAGGAAAGCCAGTTGAAGCAAAGTTACCGGACGGCAGTAGAACAGTTGGTAAATGCTATTTCATCATGGGAACTTTCCTATTGTTTGATCTCTCCTGCCCGGGGAGTGGTGACTTCTACCGCATACTGGAACGAGAACCAGCATGTAAATACCGGAGATGTTGTTTTTTCGGTTGTTCCGGATGGAGGAGAAACTTTGATAGGAAAAGCATTATTGCCGATAGAGCGTTCGGGGAAAGTAAAGGCGGGACAGCGGGTGATTGTGCGCTTCAATAATTTTCCGGATCAGGAGTTCGGCATTGTCAATGGGGAATTGGCTTCCATTTCATTGGTGCCAAACGAAAATAATTACATGGCGGAAATCCGTTTTCCAAACGGACTCGAAACAAACTATGGTTTATTATTGCCATTATCGCATGAGATGAAAGCTTCCGCAGAGATTGTAACGGAAGAACTAAGGCTGATCGAACGCTTTTTTATGCCCATCAAGAAAGAATTGAAAGAAGGATTCACACGATAGACTCTAAAGTTAAAGAATCGAAAAATAAAGGTTTCGACCCCAAGATGTTTCTCTCTGCCGTGTATTATATATAAATACTGAAAAACACCTCCATGGATGCTTCTATATATAATACCCAAATGCTGTCTCTTCTGCAGAAATATATTGAAAACAGATGTGACGAGTGCGAATTGCGTACTTTGCTGCATTGGCTAAAATCTGTTGAAGACACCTGTGGTTTTGATTTTGTAAGCGAATCCTTGTGGAATAAATTGGAAAACAAATACGCATATCCGGATGAAAACCGGATCATGAGGCTTAATCGTGAAGTTGATATCCTTTTAAGAAAAATAAAAACGGAACACTCCACACTGCGAAAAGCAAAGATTACCCGCCGTAAATTCTTCTACCGGATAGCCTCCGTTGTTGCTCTCCTGATCGTTTTGGGATGCGGGTATCTTCTGATAAACGAAAGGGGAACGGCCGATGATGTTACATACAGGGAAATAAGTGTTGCCCGGGGAGAAATAAAAAAATATACATTGAATGACGGCACCCGCATAGTCTTGAATTCCGAAAGCAAGTTGAGAATCCCTTCCGACTACAACAGGGAAAGGCGGCAATTGGAGATGACGGGAGAAGGTTTTTTCGAGGTAGCTCCCAACCCGCACAAGCCTTTTACGGTTAAAAGCGGAGAGGCGCAGGTCAAGGTGTTGGGAACGTCTTTCAACGTGAAAGCCTATCCGGAGGATAATAATATGGGAATAACGGTATCTACCGGAAAAGTGCTGGTTAATATTCCGGAGATAGACCTGCAGTTGAGGGTCATGCCGATGGAGCATCTGGTGGTAAACAGAGAAACAAAGGCCTTGACAAAACTTGTGCTGCACGAAAATAATTACACAAAATGGACAAATGGTACGCTCCATTTTCAGAAAGAACCATTGAGCGAAGTATTGAAGATGATTAAGCGTAAATACGGTCGCAATGTAATCCTGCGCTGCGGGAATTGTGATCCTCTCATTTCAGGGACACACGACAATAAAAGTGTCGAAGCGGTGATTGATGCTATTTGTTTCACCACCAAATTGAAGCACAGGGAGGATGGGGAGAATATAATACTTTACAAGTAACCATTTAAAATGACAGGCCTATGAAATAAAACGGACGAACAAAACAAAAGCAGCAGTGCCGAGGGCACCACTGCCTTACTTTTCAACTGACAGCCTCAAACAGTATTGGAGCACCGGGCGAGGCTGCACAGCGGGATTTAATAAATTTTCATTCACTAAAACAATGCAAATATATGAATTGTAATCTAATATTAAGAAAAACTGTTATGCGGATTATCTTTTCTCTATTAATCATCGCATTACCTATTCCATTTCTGTATGCGGAAGCTGTGTACGGACAGGCTTTGAAAGAAAGCAATATTACCTGTACTGTCAAGGGAGCTGCAATTACAGATGTATTCTCGGAGCTGAACAGGCAAACCGGTTTCCATTTCTTTTATGATGAGTCGGTTATAGCGGATGTAAGCACGGTAACAATCCATATCGAAAACGGTTCCATGGATTCTATTCTGCGCGAACTGACGCGGCAAACGGGTTTGCAATTCAAGAAAATCGACCAAACGATTTCGGTAAGCAAAAACTTACCGGGAGTTGTGATCGAAATTCCAGCAACCGATCAAACCCGGCGACAAATCTCCGGAATCGTAACGGACGAATCGGGCGAACCGGTGATCGGAGCAAACATCGTGGAAAAAGGCACAACGAATGGAACGATCACCGACATGGATGGCCGGTTCACTCTTTCGATAGAGCCAAAAGCTCTGCTGGTAATTTCCTATATCGGATATATAACGCAGGAGGTGGAGGTAGGGGATCAGATAACCTTGTCTGTTGCGCTTGGGGAAGATAGCCAGTCGCTGGACGAAGTGGTTGTGGTTGGGTATGG
>JAITVG010000027.1 GCA_031285925.1 Tannerellaceae bacterium | reverse complement strand
ACCAGCGGATCCATCACAAACTTTCGTTTGTGCATAAGAGGGTGGGGGATCGTGAGGTGGTCGCTTTCCATAATCAAATCGTCGTACATCAGGATGTCGATGTCGATTATGCGGTCGTGGTAGGCGCCGTCGCTTTTTGAGATACGCCCCATTTCTATTTCTATCAGGCGGGTTGTATCCAGCAGTTCCGGCGGTGTCAGTTTCGTGGTTAGGGTAAGGGCGGCATTCAGGAAATCATTTTCCGATTGAAATCCCCAGGGTTTGGTTTCATAAACAGTTGAAAGGGCGAGAATATCTCCCGCCCTTTCGGATAACAGCGCGGCAGCCGAAAGAAGGTTGCCGCGTTTATTTCCAATATTTGTTCCTAAACTGATATAAACAGTTGCCATCTTAGCCTGTCAGATAATCAGCATGGCATCGCCGTAAGCGCCGAAGCGGTATTTCTCATTAACGGCTTCCTCGTATGCTTTCATGATCAGGTTGTATCCTCCGAACGAAGCTGTCATCATCAACAGGGTGGACAGCGGCAAATGGAAATTGGTGATCATGCTGTTTGCCACACTGAACTCATACGGCGGAAAGATGAATTTGTTTGTCCAGCCTTCAAATTCCTTCAAGTGGCCGTCCGTACTCACTGCCGTTTCTATTGCCCGCATACTTGTAGTCCCAACCGCGCATATACGCTTCCCTTCGTCGATACCTTTATTTACCGCATCGACAACATCCGCGTTGATATTCATCTGCTCGGAATCCATCTTGTGCTTGGTCAGGTCTTCCACGTCGATGTCGCGGAAATTACCCAAACCGGCATGAACCGTGAGAAACGAGAATTTGCAATCCTTGATTTCCAGTCTTTTCATCAGTTCGCGACTGAAATGCAAACCCGCAGCCGGTGCAACCACAGCACCTTCCACGGCGGCAAAGATATTTTGAAAACGTTCTTCGTCTTCCGGTTCCACCGGGCGGTTGATGTATTTGGGAAGGGGAGTTTCGCCAAGTGCGTATAACGACTTCTTAAAGTCGCCGTGCTTTCCGTCGTACAGGAAACGCAGAGTGCGCCCGCGCGACGTGGTGTTGTCTATCACTTCGGCCACCATCGATTCGTCTTCTCCGAAATAGAGTTTGTTGCCGATGCGTATCTTGCGTGCCGGATCGACCAATACGTCCCAAAGGCGCAGGTCGGGATTCAGTTCGCGCAGCAAAAAGACTTCAATCCGTGCGCCCGTCTTTTCCTTGTTGCCATAAAGGCGTGCCGGGAATACTTTTGTATTATTAAAGACGAATACATCACCGGCATCGAAATAGTTCAGCATATCTTTAAAGGTATAGTGTTCTATTTCCTCAGTATTACGATTGACTACCATCAACCGCGACTCGTCCCTGTTCTTTGCCGGATGCAGAGCGATTAACTCCTGCGGCAGTTCGTACTTGAATTTTGAAAGCTTCATATCTTATAAATTATCAATTGTAAATTATAAATTATAAACGACGTTGTTTTCCAGAAAGTCGTCAATATCTTCCGTCGACATACATTCGGCTAACGTTACATCACCGATCCGTGTCCGCTCCAGTCCGGTCAGGTGCGCTCCCGATTGCAATGCCAGGCCGATGTCGCGTGCCAGGGCGCGGATGTAGGTGCCCTTGCTGCATACTACCCGTATCTTGATTACCGGTAGGTTACATTCCAGCAGTTCTATCTCGTCGATCACGAGCGTTTTCGGCTTCAGTTCCACATCCCTTCCCTTGCGAGCCAGATCGTAGGCTCTCTTTCCATCTACCTTGCAGGCAGAAAAGGCGGGGGGAATCTGTTCTATTTTTCCCACAAAGGTTTGCAACACCCGCTCTACTTCCTCGCAGGTGATATGCGCCACGGGGAAAACTTCGTCCACTTCATGTTCCAAATCAAAGGAAGGGGTCGTTTCGCCCAGTTTCAGCGTGGCGACATATTCCTTCACCTGGTATTGAAACTCGTCGATCAGCTTGGTAGCCTTTCCCGTGCACAAGATCATCACGCCGGTAGCCAGGGGATCGAGCGTCCCGGCATGTCCGACCTTGATTTTCTTCACGTCCAGTTTGCGCGACAGTTTGTAGCGGAACTTGTTCACCAGATCAAACGAAGTCCATCCGTAGGGTTTATTGAAAAACAATACTTCTCCTGCTATAAAATCCATCGACACCTTAATTAATTAACGAATAGATTACCGTAATCAAGCCTGCTGCGAGGCAGTAGTATGCAAAATAAATCAGCTTCCCTTTTTTCACCAGATTGATCATCCATTTGCAGGCAACCGATCCGGAGATGAACGCCGCCAAAAAGCCTACAAGCAGGGTTGTGTAAGATATTCCGGACTCCGCCGGAGAGAATCCGCCCTTCATCAAATCCAGAAAACCTTCTCCCAAAACGGGAATGATCACCATCAGGAAGGAAAACTTGGCCACCAGTTCCTTCTTATTACCAAGCAACAGACCGGCGGCAATGGTCGAACCCGAACGCGACAGCCCGGGCATCACGGCACATGCCTGCGCCAAACCGATAATGAAAGCATCCTTGAACGACAGTTCTTCCTTTCTTCCGGATGCGGCATAAAAGGAAAAGGCCAGCAGCACGGCAGTCAGCAGCAACATACATCCCACCAGAAGCAATCCGCTGCCGAACAACTGCTCTACGTAATCTTTAAAAAACAAGCCGACAATGCCTACCGGAATCATGGACAGGAGTATTTTGCATACCGTCTTCGTTTCTTCGTTCCATTTGAAACGGAAGAAACCTTTGAAAAGGCCTGTTACTTCATGCCATAACACCACGATCGTACTAAGTACGGTGGCCGCGTGCACGGCGACGGCGAAAGTCAGGTTTTCCTCTCCGCTCATCCCGAAGAAAACGCTTCCGATCGTGAGATGCCCGCTGCTGCTCACCGGAAGAAATTCGGTCAAACCTTGTATTATTCCTAAAATCAGGGCTTCCAACCAGCTCATTCCGATTTATCTTTACTTTTTTTCAGGATGGCGACGATCATCAGCATGAAACCGAGGAAAGTAAGCACCGGCGCAATAATGATACGGCGCGTACTGAAGATCTCCGGGTTGAAGGAAACACCGTCTTCCGATCCTCCTCCGCTCATTAACACAAATCCGATGATGATCACCGCAATCGCAATCCCGATCAGTATAAAATTCTCTTTTCCAAAAGCAAAATCTCTCTTTGCCATAGTATATGCTATTTATAATTTGTATGCTGTAATTATCAATTGTCAATTGTCAATTAAATATAGTACATCTCATCCCCTCGCATCCGCAGGTAACGGTTCACGGCCAGTACTGTCGCCGCGACGGAAAGAAGAACGCCCAGGAGCAAAACCCCGGCATAGACCATCAGAAGCGTCCGCATGTCCAGTATGTTGATAAACCCTTCCAGTTCCGTCTGCAAATAATACAGTGTGCCCGTCAGTAAAAGTATGGCCAGGATTGCCGCCATGATCCCGCTCCCGACGTTGTGCCACACAAACGGGCGGCGGATAAAGCCGGAGGTGGCGCCTACCAGCTTCATCGTATGGATCAGAAAGCGTTTGGAATAGATCAACAGGCGGATGGTGTTTCCTATCAGTACGAAGGAGATCGCCATAAGCGCCAGTGCAAGTATCAATAATATAATACCCACACGCGCGATGTTTGTATGTACCATTTCCATCATATCCCTGCGATACAGGAGATCGGACACCGAAGTGTAAGCCATGATCTCCTTTTCGATAAACCTCAAACTGTCCGGATTGGCATATTCGGAATGGAGCTTCACTTCGATAGAAGCCTGCAACGGATTAAAGCCGAGAAATGTTTCCGGATTCTCACCCAGTTCCTCTTCCAGTTCTCTGGCAGCCTGTTCCTTGGAAATGTATTCGGTAGATTTGATGTAGGGTTCCGCGTCTAATTTCTTTTGCATCTGTTTGATCTCGGCATCCTTTTGGTTATCTTTCAGCACCAGGGAAAAGGAAATATTTTCCCTGACATACTCCGATAGCTTATTCCCAAGTAATCCCATCAAGAGTATCAGTCCCAAAAGGAAAAGAACTAGGGCTATACTTATAATAGAGGTAAGTCGGGAATTAAAAAACGAAACGGAGCTGACCTTTCTACTTTCTGCCATCAAATACTTGCTAAATTAGACTTTAATAAAGGGATGCGTTTGCAAAAGCGCATATCCCACCCAATTTCCCCGCAAAGGAACAAATAATTCGTGTATCCCTCCGCTTATTTATAATACTTTAACCTATGAATCGTAGCTCGCTCTCGCGAAAACAATGAATTTATAACAGAGATATGACCGTCAACTAATAGGAAGTACTATCCTGCATTATTCATACTCTTTTTTTCAGTGAGCGTAGCGAGTGGCCGCAGGCCTGTCTTTTGCCGTTCAACCAACGGTTTTAAAGATGGAGGCGAAACCTCAACCTCTGTGGGTTTCAACCCCTTTACACCTCACCCCCGACCCCTCTCCACAAGTAGAGGGGAGAAAAGATAAGGGGGTTGAAACCCACAGAGGAACCGGCCTTGAAGCCGGAAA
>JAITVG010000018.1 GCA_031285925.1 Tannerellaceae bacterium | reverse complement strand
TGCGGGCAACTATTTTTTTTAGATAGATATCACGTTTAATTTCCATAACCGTATTCTGAATTTCTGCGCAAATACGCATTTATTTCGACTTCAAAGGTAATGCAAATAGATGACAACGGTAATGGCTATTGGATTTTTTTGCGTAAATACGCATTTATTTCGAGCAAGAACCATCAAAACAGAAGAGGCTGTCGTGCTTGTATTGCGCGACAGCCTCTTTTCATTTATACGAACAATGGTTCGTTAATATCCCGGATTCTGTTTAAGTTGCGGGTTTTTGTCCAAGTTACCTTGTGTGATAGGCAGGTAACGGTTATGAACCGCGAACTTCCGTTCTTCGATCAATTGCACGCCATTGATCACAGCGCGTTTAAACGGATCGGTTTCGGAGTAGTTGATGGTTCCGGTAACGCGGTTGAGCGGCCCGTTCAATAACGTTTCGGCAAGCATCTTGCCCGAAGCGTCTTTCCAGCGCATGATGTCGGAGCGGCGATGGCCTTCGCCGGCCAGTTCTATCGAGCGTTCACGGCGAATCAGTTCGCGCAGGGTTTCCTTGGTGCTGTATTTAGTGCGATTTACGGCGGGCATCCCTACCCGGGCACGTATTTTGTCAAGCGCGTCGTATACCTCTGCGGAAGGGCCGTTCAACTCGTTGGATGCTTCGGCCAGTGTCAGAAATACTTCGGCGTAACGGAATACAATGTATTCTGTTTCGGTGTTGTATAAATCGTTATTATACTGCGACAACGGAGCCACGTATTTCGCCCAGGTCAATGCGGTCTTGGAACAATTGTCGGCCGCCAAAGGATGATTCGGATTTTTGGTCTTGGCCGCATCCGGCAACTCGGTATCCAGTGTGTTGAGCACACCGTTGTAATTCGACGCCCAGTCGATACCCGGCACCAGCACGGTCATAGCCATGCGTGGGTCGCGGTTTGCAAAAGGATGCACAGGATCATAGCCGGAGCCTGCTTCTTCTTTCGTAAGTCCGTTGTTCATCTCGTACAGGTCGATCAGGTTTTGCGTAGGCACCATAGACGACCATCCGCCGTCGACATTGTTGGGTACGGTGACGATCCACTCGTTGGCAGTCGGTTTGATTTTCTGTACCGACAGTATAATTTCCTTCGAGTCTCTTCCTGTGTATGAAAACAGTTCGGCAAAATCGCCGTACAGTTCATACTGTCCCAGACCGATCAACTCTTTCGACGCATCCATGGCGCGCTGATAATCTCCGTAGTAAAGAGCGGAACGCATTTTGAGCGCCAGCCCGAATCCTCTGGCCACATAGCCTGTTGCAGCCGGTTCCTCATTGATACCGCCGGCGAGGGCTGCATCAATTTCCGCAAATACATGTTGTTTGACGGCTTCTTCCGTTTCGCGCGGCACCTGTGCTTCGGATGCGCTTTCCGACAAAGGAATGATGGCGCATCCGCCATACCACCAGTTCATTTTGAAATAGCGGTAAGCGCGGATCAGCCTCACCTGCGCAATCATGTCCTTCTTTTTTGCTTCGTCCATAACAACTTGGTCGATATTGGCCAGGAAATGGTCGCATCTGCGGATTGAACTATAACTGTAAAAATTACCGGTCAGGTTCGATCCGCTGGAGTTCATGCCTCCGTTACCCCATACACGGTATCCTTCGTGCGTATGATAACTGAAACCTATGTCGGAAACGCAGTCCAGGTAGAAAAACTCTTCACCCCACAGCCAGCCGTTGTAGCATCCTACTAAAAATTTAGCGGCGTCGGCTTCCGTTTTCCAGGTGGTGGCAGGTGAGAGGGCGTCATTCGGAACGGTAGTGAGAAAATCGTCGCAGGAACTCAATACCGACACAAAAACCAAACTTATTATACTAATAATTAACTTTTTCATCGTGTACATAAATATTAAAATGTTAAACTTACGCCAAGTGAATGTGTTCTGATCAACGGATAGGAAGAAGCACGTTCGCTGCTTGTTTCCGGATCCAAACCGAGAGGCATCGAGTCGATGGAGAATAAATTTTCCATGGAACAGAAAACGCGCAATCTTGATATGTTGATTTTTTTAAGCGCCGCAGCAGGGATTGAGTATCCTAACTGCAGGTTCTTCATACGCACGAAGTCTGTACTGAACACCCAGAACGACGACATGTGATTGCGTGCATCGCTGTTCGAGTTCCGGTCATTGTAAATACGGGGCACGTTCGAGTTGGGATTGTCTTTAGTCCACGCATCCAGCCACCAGTTGGAGGGATGTCCGGTGTCGCCGTTAAAATATCCGAATGTTTCGGCGCTGAAAATACGGCTTGCGCCGAACGCACCCGAGAAGAGTGCCGACAGATCCCACTGCTTCCAGGTGAGGTTCAAACTCAAACCTGCAGTCCACGCGGGGGTAGTCGAATTATACAGTATGCGGTCGTTGGCATCAATCTTTCCGTCGGGGCCGGCATCCGGAAAACCGTCTCCATCGTTATCGGGGCCGTTAACATCCACGTAGCGGACGTCGCCCGGTTGGAATGTATGAGAGAACATGGTGGTTCCGTTTGCCCTGTTGTATTTGGCCGTAAACTCATCTACTTCTTGCTGCGAGCGGAATAATCCATCGGTCGGATAGGTGTAAAACGCATCGATTTGTCCGCCTAACCTCCGTATGGTATTACCGTTGATTATTTGCTTTTCGGATTCACCCTTCGCATTCTTCCCGATATCGAGAATTTTGTTTTTGTTGTACGAAACATTCGCCATAGCCGACAAGTTGAACTCACCCAACTGTTTGTTGTAACCCAAAGAAACTTCCACTCCCTTATTGGATACCTGGCCTACATTCGCCATATATCCTCCTAAACCGAATTCGGCAGGAGCATTCACTTGCATAATAATATCGGTAGTCAAACGATCATAATAATCTATTGAAATATTGATATCATTCATGATGGAAGCATCTATTCCCACTCCATAAGTACGCGATTTTTCCCAGGAGAAATCTTCGATTTTAAATGCCGCCTGGTAGTATCCCGTTTCTAACCTTCCGCCCAGAGGATAAGAACCGCCCAGATCGTAGGTGCTGATCCAGGGATAATAATCCAGGTTGTTATCTTTGTCTCTGGCATTCTGGTCGCCAAGTAATCCGTATGATCCGCGAATCTTCAGATTGCTCAACCATCCCTTTGTACCTTCCATGAACTGTTCTTCGCTGATGCGCCAGCCTGCCGAGAACGAAGGGAAATAACCCCAACGGTTTTCGGGAGAAAAACGAGATGAAGCATCGGCGCGAACGTTGGCTTCCAGCAGGTATTTGCCGGCATAATCGTAATTGATGCGCCCGAATCCCGACACCATGGCCAATACACGTGAGACTCCCCCATTGGTTTGCGTTGAGGCAGCTCCGGCGTTCATGTCGGTCAATTCGTTGTTTGGGAAGGTGTTCCGGGACATCGTATTTTCGTTATAATTATACTTTTCGGTATGCCAGCCCGCCAGCGCTTTCAGGTTATGTTTGCCGAAGGTTTTTTCGTAATTGAGCGTAGCATCGAACGTAGTTCTGTTCCACAGGTAATAATTTTCGTTCAGATAAGCCGGGCCATGATATTTGTTGGGATTGTACTGAATATCCTTCATGAACTGGCGGTAATGTTGCATGTTGCTCGTGTAAGCGCCCTGCAACGTAGCCTTCAGTCCGTCGATAATCTCGTAATCGAAGGCCAGCAATCCCGAAAAGTTCTGGTTGAAGCGGTCTTCCGTCTGGTCGAGGTCAAGCCAGGCAATCGGATTACCATCTCCGCTAGTGCCGTAGGTACCGTCTTCGTATCGGTTCGGAATCCAGGGCGCAAGGATGTTCAACTGGCGGATGATCTGGTCTGAACCACCGCGCACATAACTGTTGGTGGGGTCTTTGTAATCATTCTTGATATAGGCCATGTTCATCCTCACGTTCAGCCTGTCGGTAATCTGCGTGCTCAGGTTAAGGCGTCCGTTGAACTGCTTGCGGTTGGAGTTCGGCAAAATACCCTCTTGTCCCAGGTAACCAACAGAACCCATGTAGGTCATCTTGTCCGTTCCGCCGCTCACGCTTACATTGTGCTGGTGCTGAAGGCCGGCCTTAAAGGCCAGGTCGTACCAGTCGGTATTCGGATGGGTATAAGGAGAAGAACCGTCTTTGAATTTTTGCAGGTCGTCGTTGCTAAAACGCGACGTTCCCTTTTCGTCTTCCACTGCTTTCTTCCACAGACGGGCATAATCGTAGGAACTCATGCGCTCGATCATGTTCGTCGGCTGTTGAATAGCGGCGTAACCACTGTAGGTAACCAGCGGCTTGTCGCTTTTCTGTCCGCGCTTGGTGGTGATCAGAATTACCCCGTTGGATGCTTTCGATCCGTAAATAGCGGCCGAACCGGCATCCTTCAGCACCGAGATGCTTTCGATGTCGTTCGGGTCGAGGGAGTTCATCGTACCGGTTTCCACACCGTCGATCAGAACATAAGGAGTGGCATTGCTTGTGTTCAGCGTACCTACACCGCGCACACGAATGGTAGCCCCGTCCTGCCCCGGACGTCCTTGTCCGGACTGCACGTTTACCCCCGGCATCAATCCCTGCAATGCGCCGGACACATTCTGCACCGGACGGCTTAACAGGGTTTTACTGTCTACGGTAGCCACAGCGCCGGTCAGGTTGATTTTCTTTTGAGAACCATAACCTACAACTACGACTTCATCTATAAGCTGTGCATCTTCCATCAGCGTCACGTTGATGTTTTGCCGGTTATTGATGGCGATTTCCTGAGAAGCGTAGCCTACATACGAGAACACAAGCGTTCCATTCCTGTTTGGAACACTAAGCGTGTACATTCCATCCATGTCTGTGATCGTTCCGGTGGTTGTTCCCTTGAGGCTCACGTTTACCCCGATCAAAGGTTCTCCACCGGCGTCTGAAACTGTGCCTGAAACATTGGCGTTTTGCAGCACACCATTACTTGCATCGTTTGCATGAAGCGTAAGTATGCTGCACGCAACGAATAGAAATAATATTCCTGTAATCTTTGATTTCATTAAAATCTTGATAAGCATATTCATGTTTTATACTATTATTTATTTAATTGTTTTAAGGTTTTCTACATGTCGAGTAGATGTTGAATACATGTTGCATTCTTGATTTTTTCGTTTTCCCGGTTTATCTCATAGGCATTCTTTTTTTAAGGTTAGACAATTGGTTTTCACGTATCCTGACTGCACAAAAAAAGCCACAACATGTTTCAGTAAACAATGCTGCGACTTCCGTATAAGAATAATCTTAAAGTGATGGTTATCTCTCTCTCTCTCTCTGCAAAAACCGCGCCAATAGACGTTTTTTGCGAACAGAAAGTTTTATTTTTCAATTGAATTTGCATGATAATGTCATCATTTAATCATTCAAAAATCACTGTCCTCATGGCTTTAAAATGAAAAACCGGGATCGCTTTTAACTTGTCGTTCCTGTTATTGACAGACTATGTTTTGATAATTGAACGGGTTGTTTTATGTTTATTGACGGCAAATTTATGTAATTTTATCAAAAATAAAAGTAATCACCCCGTTTTTTTTCACAAAAGTTTAATTTTGCAGGCTAATATATTCATTTTTCAAACAAACAGAGTATGGAACAGCAACCTCAATTGAACGATCACAACAAAAAAGAATACCCGCCCATGCACACCGCCGAGCATATCCTGAACCGGACGATGGTTCGTATGTTCGGATGTCCGCGTTCGATGAACGCACATATTGAGAGGAAGAAAAGCAAGTGCGACTATCTCTTGGAGGAAGCGCCGACCGAAGCGCAGATGAAGGAAGTGGAAGAAACCGTAAACAGGGTGATAGATCAACATCTTCCGGTGAAGATAGATTTTCTTCCCGTCGAAGAGGCCGGAATGATCGTAGACCTCAATAAACTGCCCGCAAACGTGAGCGACACTTTGCGCATTGTGCGCGTGGGCGATTACGATGCCTGCGCCTGCATCGGCGATCATGTGGCAAACACTTCGGAAATACCTCCCTTCAAACTGCTTAACTGCGACTATCGGGACGGCCGCCTGCGCCTGCGTTTCAAACTCGAAGAATAAATACGACAAGTCGGCATTATAAATAAATCAATTATGAGTAATTTAGGATATGGATTTTGCCCCACTCATCCGGGCGAATTGCTGAAAGAAGAAATTGTATATCGCAAACTTTCACAAAAATCTTTGGCAAAACAAATGAGTGTTCCACACACTGCATTGAACGATATACTTAACGGCCGACGACCGCTTACCGCCAACACGGCAATGCTGTTTGAGGCCGCACTGGGAATAAATGCCGATTTGCTTATGCGTATGCAGTTGAAATACAACATGCAGATTGTACGGCAGGATAAAACTTTTTCCGACCGTTTGTCTGCAATTCGCAAGAATGTAGCAATGCTGTAATCTACAGCTTCTAAGAAACTGTTTTGAATTTTATATCCGGCTAAATCAGCGCTCTTTTCTGCTTATCCGCACCTTTATTTTCAGTCACATAGCCCGCTATGCTCCTTCAAATAAAGCTACGGCTAAACAAAAAATAACGCTAATTTATCTCAGAATAAAATTTCAAAACAGTTTCTTAGTCTGTATTATTCCTACCGATATACACATCTCTTTCAATGAAGCGAGCGTAGCGAGTGGCCGCAGGCCTGTCTTTTGCCGTTCAACCAACGGTTTTTAAGAATGCCTCATATCCTCTTCCCCCTCTCAATTCTCTTCATCCTGTTCATCCTTTAATCCTGCGAATCCTGATTCAGACACCATCAACCCAACACCCACACATACAACATATTAC
>JAITVG010000001.1 GCA_031285925.1 Tannerellaceae bacterium | reverse complement strand
AACATCATGTTCCTTATCCAGCAGGCTGAACTTCGTTCAAGAGAATTGAACAAACAGGAAGTAACCGATTGGAAAAACCTGGTTAAAAACGCCGATGAAGCGCCGAACCAGAACGTAGCGATCGAAATTTCCGCTTACGCTTCTCCCGACGGTGGTATCAAGTTGAACACAGGACTGGCGGAAAGACGCGAAACGAATACTTCAAAATATCTGGAAAGAGAATTGAAGAAAGCAAAGGTAGACGTTCCGGTTGATGCCCGTTATACCGCCCAGGACTGGGAAGGTTTCCGGGAATTGGTATCCAAATCGAACGTTCAGGACAAAGACCTCGTGTTGCGCGTATTGTCCATGTATACCGATCCGGAAAGACGCGAACAGGAAATCAAGAATATATCTTCTGTTTTCAGTGCGCTGGCGGATGAAATCCTGCCGCAGTTGCGTCGTTCACGTTTGACTGCCAATATTGAAATCATCGGCAAGTCCGACGATGAGATCAGCGCTTTGGCAAAGAGTAACCCGAGAGAACTGACGGTAGAGGAAATTCTTTACGCAGCCACATTGGTCAATGGTGCGGCAGAAAAAGAAACGATCTACAAAAAGGCAAGCGAATTGTATCCGAGCGACTACCGTACATGGAACAATATAGGTATGATGCGTTTCCGCGCAGCCGATCTGGCGCAGGCAGAAGCGATGTTCAACAAAGCAGCCTCTACGAAGTCCAACCCCGAATCAAACATGAACCTGGGTTTGATCGCCCTGACAAAAGGCGACAAGGCAAAAGCACAGCAATTACTGGGTAGCGCTTCCGGCGTGAACGAACTGAGCGAAGCTTTGGGCGTGCTTTATCTGGAACAGGGCGAATATGCCAAAGCGGTTAGTTCTTTCGGTTCAGTCAAGAACAACAATGCAGCATTGGCGCAAATCATGGCTAAGGACTACAGCAAGGCGCAGCAAACCTTGGATGCGGTAGCAAATGCTGATGCTGTTACCGATTATCTGAAAGCAGTTATTGCAGCGCGCACAAACAACTCAAGCGGTGTGATCAGCAACTTGAGAGCGGCTATTGCAAAGGATAAAGCTTTGGCAAAAGAAGCGGCTATCGACCTTGAGTTCGCCAAATATGCAACCAACTCTGATTTCACGGGATTAATAAGATAATGTATAAGCCCTAAAGAAACAACTATAAAGCCAGCCCTGTTTTCAAGGCTGGCTTTATTATAACTTATTACCGGCTTTATTATAACTTATTATTCGATTTGAAAATATTACTCCAGCGCACGAAGTGCATATCCATAGCATCATGAAAGACGAAGACGAAAACAAGCCTTATTCAAAGACAAAAATAATCATGGCGGTTATTTTCTGTGTCATATTCTTGGCGCTTTTCATAGTGTTTTTGCTGATCCCGGCAGAGGTATTAATACCGATTTTATTTGTTGGATTTTGCGTTGCTAACGGGTTAAAGTTATTGCGATGAAAAAGCCTCAAGTATTTCCAACGAATGAATCAACAACCGGACCCGCGTCGCAGCCTTATTTTATAACCATAATTTTAGCGACTACGCTCTCCCCTCTGCTCGGTTCGGAAGCCAGCACCAGATAGATTCCCGTCGATACGCGGCTACCGTTTCCTTTGCGGCAGTTCCAGATGAATTGTCCGCCGAGGGATTTTCCGCGGACAATAAGATTGCCGTTTATATCGGTGATCTTTACGTCCGAATCCTGCATCAGGCCGGTAATTGTTACATCGCCCTGGAAATCAGGCCTGACAGGATTGGGATAGGCATATACGTTCGAGTATTCCTCTTTTCCCACAGTAGCGCTGCCCATATAGGATACGATGCCTTTGTCCGTACCGATAAATACTTCTCCCGTTTCATGATTAATAGCTATGCTTTCCACATAATTGGAAGGCAGCGGAGAGTTTTCGGCCGTGAAATGTTCGACAGTTTCCATGCCATCGGCGGAAACCAGCAAGATACCTGAATTTTGCGTACCCAACCATTTACGGTTCGCGCCGTCCACGGCAATAGCCCGCACGCTTTCGCCGTCCATAAACAGACTTGCATTGCCATATTCGTCTTCACGCACAATACGGTTAGCGTACATGTTATCCGGATCGGCAATCGCATTGGATGGCGTCGGGCAAACGATAGGCCCCAGGTTTGTTCCGATCCATATCTGTCCATTCATGTCTTCTGCCATACAGTAATAAACGCCGGCGCTGATCACTCCACCCGCTGAGTTCCGGGTTTTGAACGTTTGGTAAAATTGGAATTCGTCTGTCGCGCCGTCGAAAACAAGTATGCCGCCCGAACCGGTACCGCGCAGGAGGTTCACCCATTTCTGGTTTCCTGAAGTGATCAGTATTTTATCTACCAGGTACTGCCGGCTGAGCGGGCTGAAGTAAAGAGAACTCCATTCTCCTCCGGGACTTAATATCTTGATAGCGTCGGTCACTTCGCTGTTGGTCATCCACAGATTACCTTCCCTGTCATAACAAAGTCCGTCCACGCGGATGTTCTCTGCCGGGTTGCCGGTAATTGATTCCAACGTGCTGTTTGTCGCATTATGCACCTGTACAAGCTCATTATCCTTAAATTCAAGCACACCGATTCCCCAGGTGGAAGCAAAGTAGTGCGTTTCGTCATTGGGATCGACGGCAATGGACGTTACGTCGTTGAAACCTTTAGTGGGAGTCTGCACTGCCACCTTTGGATGATTGAGATTATACCACAGGCTATCGCTTCTGCTTCCATCATAAATCATAATAGCTCCCGGACGATAGAAAGGATTTGCCCAGCGTCCGCCGCCGCCAACCCAAAGCTTGTTATGCGCGAAAGTCATAAAGGCGGCATAATCATACATCGGACTGTCGATGCTTATCCCGGAAACAAACCATTCGTAACCGGACGTATTTCCCTTCCTCTGCAATCCCCGAAGCATGTAATTTCCCGATGCCACCCAGTACTTGTCGTCCTTCAGGGAAGATATTCCCGATAATACTCCGGTCGGTAGTGTGTGATATTCAGTCAGAGAGAACCACACATAAGTGTTTGACGGCGCAACGTTTGGCGGCGTATGGGCGAGGAGTTTACTGTTCTGAACGGATATGTTTGCAAGATTACTGTTTTTAATCAGCGGCGAGAACGTTGTGTTATCCTGCTGCACATAAATCCCCTGCCCGCTTACCAAAACTGTCAGCCGGTTTTGAAAAACAACAATTGTTTTCGCGTTTCCTTCATCCAAACCGGTATATTGAACAGGATACGAAACCCAGTTGCCGGGATCCAGGGGATTATTATTTACCGGACAGTACAAAATCCCCCTCGATGTGGCAGCATATATATTATTATTATGTATACAGGTGGAATATACCGGATAACCGGTACGGTAGGTATCCGTAATTTCCTTTTCGCCCATATTCAGCACCATAATTCCGAACGCAGTGGACAAGTAAGCATACTTATCGTTGAAACAGGTATGATTGACCGTTTTGTCGGCTATGGTCGCCTGCATAAGGAAAGGAATGTTGTAGATACCGTTTTCGTTCAGCAGGTCGATGTTTCCGTTGGAATAGACAATCAATAACGTCTTTACAGTCGGATTATAAGCAATGGTATTGATCCGGCTATCGCTCAGTTCTCCTTCCTTTTTAGTATACGTGCGGTAACTGTTGTCCTCCTTGTTATAACTGTACAACGATCCGTTTGCCACGGCAAATACGTTATTTTCGGCTTCGGCCACGGCAGTCGTATTATGGTAAGACGCATGAGATTTCCAGGCACCTGCCCCCTGTGCAAACCCTTTCAGAAGAAAACAGCAGATAAAAGCGGATAGATATAAAACTCGTTTCATTCTTTATTTACAACTAAAGTGGATAAAAAGTCAGTCAGTTTCCGAACAGCCAAAGCCCGGTGGCTTATCCTGTTTTTAATCTCATTCCCCATTTCGGCAAAAGTCCGGTCATAGCCCGAAGGAATAAAAACGGGATCGTATCCGAAACCGGCTCCTCCCCTCTCCTCCTCTATGATGACACCGTTGATAATCCCTTCAAACAGGTATTCCTTTCCATTTAATAACAGAGCAATAACCGTACGAAACCGGGCGGTGCGGTTATCTTTCCCTTCCAGTTCACGGATCAGTTTCAGCATATTCGCCTTCGCGTCGTGTTCCGCGCCTGCGTAACGGGCGGAATAGACGCCGGGAGCGTTGTTTAAAGCTTCTACCTCCAAACCGGTATCGTCCGCAAAGCAATCATATCCGTAGTGCTCTTTCACGAAAAGGGCTTTTTGCATGGCGTTACCTTCCAGCGTTTCCGCCGTTTCGGGAATATCTTCACGGCAATTTATTTCCGCCAAACTGACTAATTCTATCGTTGAAGGAAGAATAGCTCTGACTTCTTCCAGTTTATGTTTATTGTTGGTGGCAAATACTAATTTCATTTGTACTGAATAATTAAAAGCGTTTTCCTGCGTAAGGAAATAACGCGGGAAAACACTTTTAATTGTTTGATGCTCCTGTTCAATTCAATGCGGAAGCAGAGATGAGCCATCAAAGGGATGAATCTGTCTCGAAAAGCCGGCTCAAATCATCAGACGAAAAATTCAAAACAGTTTCTAAATCGTGTTTTTTTATGTACGTTTGCGTGCAAAAAATAATATGCAAATGGATACAGTAGGTTTGGGCAACGCTTTGACGGACGTTTTGCTGCGTCCGGAATCGGATAGGGTTCTGGCGGAAATACGGATACGGAAAGGGGCAATGGAGATGATCGGCGAGGAACAGATGGGCGATATACGCAAAAGTCTGGAAAGGTTGGAGAAAAAACTGTCGCCGGGAGGATCGGCCTGCAATACGATACGGGCGATGGCGCGATTGGGGGCGAAAACGGGGTTTATCGGGAAGATCGGATCCGACGATGCCGGCCTTTACTATGAAAATGAGGTGATAAAGGCCGGAGTGGTTCCCCATTTTATCAAAACCGAAGGTATTTCCGGCAGCTGCACCGTGCTGATCTCACCCGACGGTGAGCGCACGATGGCCACATTTCTGGGGCCGGCAGCTACAATTACGCCGGATGAAATCAGAGAAGATATGCTGAAAGGTTACCAATATATATATGTGGAAGGTTACCTGATCGTGAACGAACCGCTGGTGTACGCCACGATGCAAAAGGCAAAACAGGCGGGGCTGAAGATTGCGCTCGACCTTTCGAAC
The DNA here is from genome assembly GCA_031285925.1 of Tannerellaceae bacterium. Taxonomy (GTDB): domain Bacteria; phylum Bacteroidota; class Bacteroidia; order Bacteroidales; family Tannerellaceae; genus QVMG01. Next base: position 4,736 of record JAITVG010000001.1, on the reverse strand, counting down.
TTCAATATCGTAAATGCTTTCAAGGATTTATTGAGCGATATTATTCCCCGGTATGTGGATATTCTCTTTTCAAACGAGAGTGAAGCCGAAGCGTTTACCGGGCAAAAAGCAGAGGAGGCTGTGCGGACACTGTCGACTATGGCCGATATAGCCGTCGTTACGCTGGGTAAAAACGGCGCGCTGATCGCACAGAACGGAACGGTAGTGAAAGTAGATGCCGAAGGAGGCAAACCGGTAGATACTACCGGAGCAGGCGACCACTTTGCCGCCGGGTTTCTGTTCGGGCAAACCCAAAAGGCCGGCCTCGAACAGTGTGGCCGGATCGGTTCGCTGCTTGCAGGTTATGTGATCGACACGGTCGGTCCTGAAATTCTGCGAGTTCATTGGGAAGAAATAAAATTAAGAGTAAATGACCTATTATATAATAAGTAAGCAAATGCAAAAAAGAATGATCATGGGGCTATTCGTCCTCCTGCTGTCGGCAAGCCATACGGCTAACGGACAAACGCAAACGGACAATCGCTTTGAAATAAGTAAAAACCTTGAGATTTTCAACGCTCTGGTAAAGGAAACCGAAATGTTTTATGTCGATACGGTAGACGTGGACAAAACCGTTCGCCGCGGAATCAATTCCATGCTTGCCGGCCTCGATCCGTATACGGAATACATACCGGAAGATGAAATGGAAGAACTGAAACTGATTACTACCGGCGAATACGGAGGTATGGGTGCGCTGATCCGTCAGCGTGGGGCGGAAGAAGGCGTGATCGTTGCCGAACCTTACGAAGGGAAGCCTGCCGCTTTGGCCGGACTGAAAGCAGGGGATGTTTTCCTGTCGATTGACGGAGAGGACGTGACGAAGGCTACCAGCGAAAAGGTAAGTTCGCTGCTGAAAGGCGTTCCGAACACGAAGATGAAGGTGGTCGTTCAGCGTCCGGGGGAGAAGAAACCGATCACTTTCGACATTACACGCAAGCAGATTGTGATGGATCAGGTAACTTATTACGGCGTGCGCGAAAATAAAACGGGCTATATCCACTTGAGCGGTTATACCGACAAAAGCGGAGCCGAGGTAAAAGCGGCTTTTGAAGACCTGAAAAAGAATCATCAAATTGAATCGCTGATACTCGATCTTCGGGGAAATCCGGGTGGTGTGATGGAAGCGGCCGTTCAGATTGTCGGTATGTTCGTGCCCAAAGGGAAAGAAGTCCTTTCGACTAAAGGAAAGCAAAGGCAGTGGGATCGCACTTACCGTTCTTCTACCGAACCTCTGGATACGGTGATACCCATAGCCGTGCTGATCGACGGGGGATCGGCTTCTTCCTCCGAGATCACGGCAGGAGCGTTGCAGGATATGGATCGGGCGGTTTTGGTAGGCCAACGCTCCTATGGTAAAGGGCTGGTGCAGTCTACCCGCGACCTTCCCTTCGACGGAAAACTGAAGGTTACGATCAGTAAATACTATATCCCAAGCGGCCGTTGCATACAGCAACTCGACTATACCCATCGCAAGGCGGACGGCACGGTAGCTGCCATTCCGGACAGCCTGACGAATGTTTTTTACACGGCAAACGGGCGTCCGGTGCGCGACGGCGGCGGTGTGCGTCCCGATTTTGAGGTGGAAGAAAAGGATGTTCCAACCATGCTCTACTACCTGATGAACGACAATATTCTTTTTGATTTCGTTACGGACTGGGTGGTGAAGCATCCGAAGATTCCGCCGGTGGAAGAATTTAAGTTGGCGGACGAGGATTTTGAAAACCTGAAAGCGTATGCCAAGGAGAAAAACTTCACTTACGACCGCCAGAGCACAAAGGCGTTGGGGCAGCTGAAGGAGATAGCCGAGTTTGAAGGTTACCTCAAGGAGGATTCTACCATCTTCAATGCGCTGGAAGCCAAACTGACACCTGATCCGGAAAGGGATTTCGACCGCTTCAAACCGGAAATAGAGAAGCTGCTGGCCGGCGAAATCGTGAAAAGATATTACTACCACCGTGGTCAGATGATTGAAAACCTCAAAGGGGACGAGGTGCTGCAAAAGGCAATCGAGGTGCTGGCCGACCCGGAATTGTATGGGAAGACATTGGGAAATTAATGGTTGAATAAAAAAAATAAAAAGGGCGGAAGTTATCCGCCCCTACTTTGACTACTTTGACTACTTTGACTACTCCGTAAATTATAACTGCGAGAAGGAAAGAGGCAACAGGAATATGCTCTGATTATTGGTTGCCGTATGTGCATATTCGGGCTTTTTACTCATTCTCTGCCAGTCCGGATGACTGCCGAATTTCTTCCACGCTTCGTTCCGGGTAGGTTCGTCCTTATACCATGTCAGATACGTAATTGCCGGCATACGGGGGCCTGCAAGTATTTCGCCGTAACAAACAGAATTAATGCCTACCTTATCGAAGAGGTCGATCTCTTCATTATTAAACATGTTCATTTTGCGCTGGTTGGCCTCTTCATTCGGACTCCAATAGATACGGAGCTCTAAGAGCGTACGGTTGGAATCGGGCGTGCGATGAACCGGAATTTTATCAAAGGCTTCGCACAGATAAGTTTCAAAGTTGGAATAAACAGGCGAAGGCGCGGTTTGATCATAAAACGCCTGCGCTTTGCTGCGAAACGTTTTATCTTCCCATATTTCATTCTTTACATCATAATACGTTGCAATATCCGGATAGATCAACAGGAAATAGCGCATAACCTTTTCCCCTGCCTTCTGTGGAGCAAATGCCGCTACTTTAACCTTCTTCCGGTTGTAGGCCGGGATCAGTGTTTCTTCATAAAACCGGTCGAGAGCTGCCGCTTCTCCGGTAAGGGTATAGATACGCCATTCATATATTTCCTTCTTTCCGGCCGAAGCGGAAGTGATGGAAGCATGAGCTTTCAGTGAAGAACACAAGGCCAGAGCGCCGGCCGCTTTTACAAAATTTCTACGTTTCATGGATGAATTATATTTAAAAGTTTATATATATTACACAAACATACAGTATAAATTCTATTTTAAAGAGAAAAAGTTTGCCTAAAATAATTTAAGGCTTATCTTTGCACCCGCAATAACAGATTTGCAGGAAGACTTGGTAGCTCAGCTGGTAGAGCAATTGACTCTTAATCAATGGGTCGTGGGTTCGAGCCCCACCCAGGTCACAAAAGGCTAAATATCTGATTTATAAAGGTTTTGTATGCAAATACAAGGCCTTTATTTGTTTTAGAAATATTACTGGAACACTTTGTAACAAAGGAAAAGTATGATATATTTGTACAATACTTTACAAATACTTTACAAAACTATTATGGCGAAATTTGTACATTGCGTAAGGCATAAGAGAAATGACGGGCTGTATCCTGTTTACATACGGGTATATCATAACGGATCATTGCAGTACATCAACACGGGCTTCCTTGTAAGCGAAAGGGGAATCCGAACAGTGTATGACGAAAAAGGCAAAAAGTGTGTAGAAATATCAGACAAGAGGGTACTGAAATCCTGCCTTGACAAAATAGAAACCTACGCGCAAAGGATGAACAGGATTAATTCTAAAAATATGGACTGCAAAACGCTGATCCGGATACTGGAAGAAAGCCACGATGGATTGTCTTTCACGGAATATGCAAAAGAATTTATAGGCTCCATGATAAATGAGGGGCGTGATAATCCGGCAAGAAACTACAAAATTGCGGTAAACAATCTACACAAATACATGGGCAAGGATAATATAATGTTCCACGAACTGACCACCATAGCTGTACAGGGTTGGATAGATTCAATGCGGGAAAGTGCGAGAAAAAAAAGCCTGTATCCAAGTGTCATAAGGGCTATATTCAACTCTGCAATGGAAAAGTATAACGATTATGATTATGATATTATACGGATAAAGTTCAATCCGTTTGTTCGCGTGAAAATCCCAAAAGAGAATGTGCCTGAAAAAAGAAGTGTGGATCCGGTCAATATATGCAGGTATTTCCTGTCGGATGTAACATATCCGGCATACGAAGGAATTTCAAGAATGGAAATGGGATACGATGTTTCCCTGTTGATATTTTGTCTTGCAGGCATCAACGCCGCCGATCTTTACGACTTAAAGAAAGGATCGTTAAATAACTGGGTTCTTAAATACAACCGCAAAAAAACAAGAACAAAAAGCGCGAACAGTGCATATATGGAGATTACCGTGCCTGTACTAATCCGGCCTCTGTTTGAAAAATACAAAGGTGATAAGAATATGCTGTTTTCATTCAGTAAAAGATTTTCTACTTCTACCGCATTTGTGAAAACCGTAAGCAAAGGCATAAAGGCTGTATGCGAACAACTGAATACAAGCAAAATGACTACCTACACCTTCAGGCATTCCTGGGCTACCATTGCTCAAAACAATTGCGGAGCAAGTACGGAATTGGTGGCCTTTTCACTCAATCACTCATCGGCACATAGAGTTACGGAAGGCTATATTCGTAAAAGCTATGCGCCGGTTGATGTACTGAATGAAAAGGTGGTAGACTTCGTTTTTGCGCAAACCATACTAATGTATGTGCCTTTTTACGCCCTGATAATTTTTTTCAAAAAAAAATAGGAAAAAGTTTGCTGATATAAAAATGCTCCCTATATTTGCCACGTGAAAGTGAGTTGGATTATTGGCGAAAGCCGGTGATTCAACTTTTTGTGTTTATATACTTACCTGTATTTTTCGTGTAAACTCCCTTTAAATCAACAATTTGCCGGGTGCCTTAAAAAA
>JAITVG010000283.1 GCA_031285925.1 Tannerellaceae bacterium | reverse complement strand
GCGGGATTCGACCGGCTGGTCATTAATATTCACCATGAAGGCCAACAGATTCTTGATTTCCTGTTGGCAAACAACAACTTCGGCGTTCATATTGATATTTCCAACGAACGCGATTATTTGCTCGACACGGGAGGGGGTATAAAAAAAGCCTTTCAATTCCTTAACGGAAAAGAACCGTTTCTGGTACACAATGTGGATATATTTTCCAACGTAGACTTGAAACACATCTACAATCGGCACAAGGAATCCGATTCTCTTGCCACCTTATTAGTCAGCAAGCGCAACACTTCCCGCTATCTGCTCTTCGATAAAAAGAACCTGCTTTGCGGATGGAGAAATCACGAAACCGGAGAAGTCAAATCTTATTTTCCCGATTTCGATCCGCAGCAATACAACGAATATGCATTCGGAGGTATCCATGTCATCTCCCCAAAGGTATTTGAATGGATGGACGAATGGACAGGCAAATTCCCGATTATCAACTTCTATCTTTCCATTTGTGCACGCACAAGAATATCGGCATATCCGGCAGAAAACCTTCACTTACTCGATATAGGCAAACCGGAGGCGCTTGAAAAGGCGGAAGAATGGATCAAAGGTTCTATTCTTTAAGGATCACGTCGTGCGCTCCGCCTTCAACAATGCTGGTAGATGATACAAGTGTGATTTTGGAGAAACGTTGCAGATCCTGAATCGTGATCGATCCGCAACTGCACATCGTCGCCTTGATCTTGCCGAGCGTAACGTCCAGATTGTCTTTCATCTTGCCGGCGTAGGGTACGTAGCTATCGACGCCTTCTTCAAATTTAAGGCCTTCCATGCCGCCGGTGTCGTAGCGTTGCCAGTTCTTTGCGCGGTTCGAGCCTTCTCCCCAGTATTCTTTCACAAAACTGTTACCGATCTTCAGCTTTTTGGTAGGCGATTCGTCGAAGCGGGCAAAGTAGCGCCCCATCATCAGGAAGTCCGCACCCATTGCCAAAGCCAATACCATGTGGTAGTCGTGTACCAAACCTCCGTCGCTGCAAATCGGAATATAAATATCTTTCTTACGATGATAATTATCGCGGGCACGGGCTACGTCGATCAGGGCGGTCGCCTGTCCGCGTCCGATACCTTTCTGTTCGCGCGTGATACATATCGATCCGCCGCCGATGCCTACCTTGATAAAGTCGGCGCCCGCATCGGCTAAGTAAACGAATCCTTCTTCGTCCACCACATTGCCTGCACCTACCGGCACGTTGTCGCCGTAGGTTTCCTTGATCCATTTCAACGTTTCATACTGCCATTCGGAATAACCGTCGGAAGAGTCGATACACAACACGTCTGCCCCCGCTTCAACCAGTGCGGGAACACGCTCTTTATAGTCACGGGTGTTAATCCCCGCTCCTACCAGCAACTTCTTGTCTGTTCCCGAAAGTTCATACGGATTCTCCTTATGACTGTCGTAATCTTTACGGAAAACGAAATACTGAAGCCGTTGCTCGTCGTCGATAATAGGCAGGGAATTAAGCTTGTTCTCCCAGATCAGCTGGTTTGCCTCTTTCAGTGTAATACCCAATTTCCCTACGATCAGTTCGGAAAACGGTGTCATGAAATCCTTTACAAGCCGCTCTGCGGGATCTTTCTCCAAGCGATAGTCGCGGCTGGCTACGATACCGAGCAGTTTTCCGTTCGACGTGCCGTCGTCTGTCACTCCGATCGTGCTGTGCCCTGTCGATTCGACAAGATTCAGCACATCGCCCAATGTATGGTTGGGTGTCAGATTGGAGTCGCTGATCACAAAACCGGCTTTAAACTTCTTCACTTTCTTCACCATTTCCACCTGATTTTCGATCGTTTGTGACCCGAATATAAAGGAAATTCCTCCATTGCGTGCAAGTTCTATCGCAAGTTCGGGGCCGGATACCGATTGCATGATCGCAGACACGACCGGTATATTCAAGTGAATGGCGGATTGCCGTTCATCGCCGCGGAATTTAACCAGGGGCGTACACAGGGAGACATTAGCAGGAATACACTGTTTTGTCGTTAAACCGGGAATAAGCAAATATTCGCCGAAGGTTCTTGATACATCGTTTAAGTAGATTGCCATAAGGATTCCTTTTTTATTAATCGACAAAGGTAATTGTTTTCCATAAAATGACGAAATATTAAATCGAGGTGCCAAGCAAAATATTTTCTTCTTTGCGAAGGAAGCACAGCTCGCTGTCTATTTTCTTGCTTTTTAAACTTTTATAACCACTTTCGCAATTTGCAAGGTTCAGTTTTTGGTTTCTAATAGAACAAACCTGTCATTATAATAAGAAACTGTTTTGAATTTTTTATCCGGCTAAATCAGCGCTCTTTTCTGCTTAGCCGTACCTTTATTTTCAGTCACATAGCCCGCTATGCTCCTTCAAATAAAGCTACGGCTAAACAAAAAATAACGCTAATTTATCTCAGAATAAAATTCAAAACAGTTTCTTACTTTTTTTCAAGGAATTAAAACTACATTTGTTCAAAAAAACATCTAAATTAACAGTATGTCATGATAAACCAAGGATTAATCAACCCGCAAAGCATCATTGTAGTCGGTGCTTCAAACAATGTACACAAACCGGGCGGCCGCCTGATGAGAAACCTGCTGGACGGGAAATACAGGGGAACGCTTTATGCAGTCAATGCGAAGGAAACCGATGTGCAGGGCGTAAAGTCGTTTCCGACGGTAGATGACGTTCCCGAAGCCGATCTGGCCATCATTGCCATTCCCGCTCCGTCGTGCCCGGATGTGATAGAGGTGCTCGCAAATAAAAAGAACGTCAAGGCTTTTATACTCATCTCGGCCGGCTTCGGCGAGGAAACGAAAGAAGGCGGCGAACTTGAAGAGCGGATATTGCGGACGGTGAACAACGCGGGTGCTTCCCTGATCGGCCCCAATTGCATCGGGGTGATGAACACGAACTATCATGGCGTATTTACGCTCCCCGTACCGGAGTTTCATTCCGACGGAGTTGATTTTATCTCCAGTTCCGGCGGTACGGCTCTTTTCATCATGGAGTCCGCACTAACCAAGGGGCTGCGGTTTTCTTCCGTATGGACTGTCGGTAATTCCAAACAAATCGGAGTGGAGGAAGTGCTGGAACATCTTGACAAAAACTTTGATCCGGTGCTGGATTCACGTATTAAATTGCTGTATATCGAACAGATAAAAGACCCCGATAAACTGTTGTTCCACGCTTCTTCCCTGATCAAAAAAGGATGTAAGATAGCTGCAATCAAATCGGGGAGTACGGATTGCGGACAGCGGGCTGCGTCGTCGCATACGGGAGCAATAGCCAGTTCCGACTCCGCCGTGGAAGCTCTGTTCCGCAAAGCGGGAATCGTTCGCTGTTTCAGTCGCGAAGAGCTGACCACCGTAGCCGGTATCTTTACCCTTAAAGAGGTAAAAGGCAGGAATTGCGCGATTATAACCCATGCCGGCGGGCCGGCCGTGATGCTGGCCGACGCCTTGTCCAAAGGCAACCTGAATGTACCCCCCCTGGAAGGGGAATTGGCAGCCGAATTGAAATCCAAACTATATCCGGGCGCAGCCGTCGGCAATCCGATCGACATCGTGGGTACGGGAACTCCCGAACATCTGGCTGCGGCGATTGATTTCTGCGAATATAAATTCGAGGGAATCGACATGATGATGGTGATCTTCGGCAATCCCGGACTGGTACAGGTGTACGACGCTTATGAGGTGCTACACAAGAAAATGGAAGAATGTAAAAAACCGATCTTCCCCGTGCTGCCGTCTATCGTAACGGCCGGCCCGGAAACAAAATCATTCGTCAGAAAGGGGCATGTGAACTTTTCGGATGAAGTTACGTTGGGCGCTGCGCTTTCGCGGATCATCAACACGCCCAAACCGGCGTCTACCGACATACAGTTATATAATGTAGATGTAACCAAAATCCGCAGAATTATCGACGAACTGCCCGATAGCGGCTACTTGAGTCCGGAAAACGTGCGTATATTGTTGAAAGCCGCCAATATCCCGATGGCGGAAGAAATCACATCTTCCGACAGAAAAGAACTGCTGGCTTTTGCCAAGCGGGTAGGATATCCGGTAGTTGCCAAAGTAGTCGGGCCGGTTCATAAGAGTGATATCGGCGGAGTAGCCTTGAATATTCGCGGAGAAGACCACCTGTTACTGGAAATCGAGCGAATGATGCAGCTGCCCGATGTGACGGGAATACTGGTGCAACCGATGCTGAACGGACATGAACTGTTTCTGGGTGCGAAGTATGAAGAGCGTTTCGGGCATGTGGTGCTGTGCGGGCTGGGCGGTATCTTTGTGGAAGTATTGCAAGACGTGTCTTATGGTCTGGCTCCCCTCTCCTACGAAGAAACGTTCTCCATGATCCGTTCCCTGCGCGGATACAGGATCATCGAAGGAACCCGCGGACAGAAAGGGATCGACCGGCAGCAGTACGCCGATATTATCGTGCGCCTTTCCCAGATGCTACGCTTCGCTACGGAAATAAAAGAGATGGATATCAATCCGCTGATCTCTACCGACCGCGGACTGTTCGCCGTAGATGCCCGCATACGGGTGGAGAAGTGAGGG
>JAITVG010000269.1 GCA_031285925.1 Tannerellaceae bacterium | reverse complement strand
CAAGATGGATTAGGTGCTAAAACGGCTGATTTAAATCTTCAGAAAATAAGCGATAAATACCTAAAGCGAAATGGCATAGATGCAGAAGTATTAAACGCAGAATTTGTGGGAAGCAAAGTTGCTCACTGGGATTTATACATCGACAAGAATTCAAGAGGTATATACATCTTGCCTAAAAATGGCTCAGGGATACGCTATTTCGGAAATTCTTAAAACAGAACCAACTAGCAGAGGGGTTAAAGGTGGACAAATCCGAGAAGAAATACCTGATCTTTTTTATAAAAACAGTTTTTGGAGGTATAGTACCCAAACAATAGAAACATTGTGTGCAGAAGAAGTGTTAGAAAGTATATATGAATTTCTGCTTCCATCCATTGATGAATTATCTGAATATGTCAAAAATAAAAAAATATATTCCTCAAGGTAAAATCGTTAAAGATAGGATATCACTACACCCTGTTTGTTCGGCAAACCATTTATAGCCGTTATATGCCCTATCGAAGACAATCATACTGCCGACAGGCAAAGAAAGGCGATCGAGGAACTTCCTGTCATGTTGAGATGCCCGGCTGATGTATAAAAGCCTGCATACCGCAACAGGCTTCGCCCATCGAATCTCAACGACTCAATATGCCGAATGCTTCATGACCAGTTCCTCAAACTTGGATTTTGGTAACAAATCTATCATTTGTTTGAATATCGGCTGACCGACTAATTTTCTTTCACTAACTTTGCCCATGTTTTTAAGTTTTCATCAAAAAACAAAATTACAACATCGGGGTGAAACCGCAAGGGAGTAGCCCCTTCTTCTAAAATTTTAGTCGGTTAGTAGTGATTTGGAAAACAGATTTTGGGAAACTCATAAGTTATCCCGAATTATAAATAAAAACTCAAAGAAATAATAATGGAAAAGCATCTTTTTCTGGGGGATGAAGCAATTGCGCAGGCAGCGATAGACGCCGGACTTTCCGGAGTATATGCGTATCCCGGCACCCCATCGACCGAAATTACGGAATACATTCAAACCTCATCCGTTGCAAAGGAAAGAGGCATACACAGCAGGTGGAGTACAAACGAGAAAACGGCCATGGAAGCTGCTCTGGGGATGAGTTATGCCGGAAAGCGGACGCTGTGTTGCATGAAGCATGTCGGTTTGAACGTGGCTGCAGACTGTTTCATGAATGTGGCAATGAGCGGAATAAACGGAGGCATGATCATTATTACCGCCGACGATCCCTCCATGCACTCTTCGCAAAACGAACAGGACAATCGCGTATATGGTAATTTTGCCATGCTCCCGATGCTGGAACCTTCTAATCAGCAGGAAGCGTACGATATGGTATATGACGGTTTTGAACTGTCCGAAAGACTGGGTTATCCCATTCTTCTGCGGATTACGACCCGCATGGCTCATTCGCGTGCCGGCGTAGTTACCCGTCCGCAAAAGCAGGAAAACCCGCTGCATACACCGGAAGACGGGCGTCAGCGTTTTATCCTTCTTCCCGCATTGGCACGGAAACGTTTTAAAGCCTTGATCGAAGCGCAGGACACTTTCACCGAAGTTTCCGAAACATCCGGATATAATCAATATTTCGACGCTCCCGACAAAAGCCTGGGAATCATCACTACCGGCATCGCGTTCAATTACCTTTCCGAGAATTATCCCGACGGGTTTACGCATCCGGTGCTGAAAATAACCCAGTATCCCCTGCCTCGGAAACTGCTTGAAAGAATTACCGGAGCATGTAAGGAAATACTGATACTGGAAGAAGGTTTTCCGATCGTGGAAAAGCAATTGAAAGGTTTCCTTGGAAAAGGGCTTACGGTTCGCGGACGTTTGGACGGCACCTTGCAACGCGACGGTGAACTCAATCCCGATGCCGTCGGCAAAGCGTTGGGCAGGGAAGTCAAAAGCTACTATCCGGTTCCGGAAATAGTGGAGCAGCGCCCTCCCGCTTTATGCCGGGGGTGCGGGCATCGCGACGTATACGAGGCATTGAATGAAGTATTATCGGAATACAACGGCACAGCGAAAGTATTCAGCGACATCGGTTGCTACACGCTGGGCGCCCTGCCTCCTTTCCGTGCGATAGACAGTTGCATCGACATGGGCGCTTCCATCACAATGGCGAAAGGCGCAGCAGATGCCGGACTGTTTCCGGCAATCTCCGTCATCGGCGATTCCACCTTCACCCATTCGGGCATGACCGGCCTGCTGGATTGCGTCAATGAAAGTACACATATAACTATTATCATCTCCGACAACGAAACGACGGCAATGACCGGAGGACAGGACTCTGCCGGAACAGGACGCCTGGAAGCTATCTGCGCCGGCATCGGCGTTGAGCCGGAACATATACGCACGGTGATTCCCCTGAAAAAGAACTACGAAGAAATGAAATCCATCATCCGGGAAGAGATCGAATACAGAGGAGTATCCGTCATTATCCCCCGTCGTGAATGTATACAGGCATTTGCCGGAAAAAGAAAAACAGCACAAAAATGAAAACAGATATTATTTTAGCAGGAGTAGGCGGTCAGGGAATCCTTTCCATTGCCGCCGTGATAGGTGAAGCGGCTTTGGAAGACGGCTTGTATATGAAGCAGGCCGAAGTACACGGAATGAGTCAGCGGGGCGGAGATGTACAGTCTAATCTGCGCCTTTCGGACAAACCGATCGCTTCCGATCTGATCGCACTCGGACAGGCCGACCTGATCATTTCACTGGAACCGATGGAAAGCCTGCGCTACCTTCCTTATCTGAAAGAAGACGGCCGGATAGTGACCCATTCACAACCGTTCGACAACATCCCGAACTATCCCGACATGGAAAAGGTACTGGCCGAACTGGACAAGCTACCGTATAAAGTCGTTATCGATGTGGAAACTGTGGCTAAAGAAGTCGGTTCGGCACGGGCGGCAAATATAGTCATGCTCGGTGCGGCGGCGCCTTTCATCAATATCGAATACGCCAAACTCGAAGACGGTATCCGCCGCATCTTCGGGCGCAAGGGAGAAGAGATTGTAAACATGAACCTGAAAGCGCTGAAGGCCGGATACGATTTGGCTAAAGGGGCTTAAATTCCAACTATTTTAGGGGCGTTTCGCTACATACGTATGTAGCGAAATTTACATACGTATGCAGTGAATAGCTACATACGTATGTAGCGAGGTGTTACATACGTATGTAGTGAAGTGTTACATACGTATGTAGCGAAACGTTGCATACGCACGCAGTTTTTTCATACATTTGTCTGCAAATAATTTAATTCAATATATCATGAAAATCAAGTATTTAGCATTCGCAATATTAGTTGCGGGAACAGTTGCATGTAGCAAACAATCGGATGAGTATCCGTTCCGGAATCCTGATCTGCCGAGGGAAGAACGGATAGAAGACCTCCTTGGGAGGCTGACGGTGGAGGAGAAAGTACAGCAAATGATGAACCAGACTCCGGCAATCGAACGCCTGGGTATTCCGCCCTACGACTGGTGGAACGAAGCGCTTCACGGCGTGGCCAGAGCGGAACGGGCTACGGTTTTCCCGCAGGCTATTGCCCTGGCGGCCACTTTCGATGAAGAAGCTTTGCTGGAAACCTTTCAAATGGTGAGCGATGAGGCACGTGCCAAGTATCACCGGTATCAGAAGGACGGAGAATACGACCGCTACAAGGGATTGACTTTCTGGACGCCCAATATCAACATCTTCCGCGACCCACGCTGGGGAAGAGGAATGGAAACTTACGGCGAAGACCCATTCCTGACCGAACGCATGGGGCTGGCCGTTGTCAAGGGTTTGCAGGGAGATGATCCCAACTATTTCAAAACACATGCCTGTGTCAAGCACTACGCCGTGCACAGCGGCCCGGAATGGAATCGCCACGAATACAATGCCGAATCTACTCCGCGCGACCTTTGGACTACCTACCTGCCGGCCTTCGAGGCTTTGGTTAAAGAGGGTAATGTACAGGAAGTAATGTGTGCATACAACCGCTTTGAAGGGACGCCCTGTTGCAGCAGCGATAAATTATTGACAGACATCCTGCGCAACGACTGGGGATATGATCATATCCTTCTCTCCGACTGCGGCGCTATCGACGATTTTTGGAAGAAAGACACGCGTACTCCGCGTCATGAAACCCATCCGGATGCGGCAAGCGCTTCGGCCGACGCCGTATTGACCGGTACGGATCTGGAGTGCGGAAGCAGTTACCGCGCCTTGATGGACGGGCTGGAAAAGGGCTTGATCACGGAAGATCAACTGGATGTTTCTCTTCGCCGCCTGCTGAAAGGGCGTTTTGAACTGGGCATGTTCGATCCCGACGAGCGGGTTCCCTTTGCGCAGATTCCTTACAGCGTGGTGGGAAGTGCGAAACACGCGGCGCAGGCTTTGGATATGGCGCGTAAAAGTATTGTACTGCTAAAGAACGGAAACGGTATTTTGCCTTTAAGCAAGGAGATAAGGAAGATTGCGGTTGTAGGCCCGAATGCGGCGGATTCCACCATGCTGTGGGCTAACTACAACGGTTTCCCGGACAGGACTGTCACCATCCTCGACGGGATACGGAACAAGCTACCCGATGCCGAAGTGATCTATGAATTGGGCTGCACTCATACGGAGAGCAACGACGATTATCAGGCGACAGCTTCCAAAATAAAAGAAGCGGATGCGGACGTGATCATCTTCGTGGGTGGAATCTCTCCGCGCCTGGAAGGGGAGGAGATGCCCGTCGATGCGGAAGGCTTCCGAAAAGGAGACCGCACAGACATCGAAATCCCAAAGGTTCAGAAAGAACTGGTTAAAGCCTTAAAGGAAACAACGGGCAAACCGGTCGTTTATGTGTTATGCACGGGTAGCGCTCTTGCCTTGAACTGGGAAGACGGCAATCTGGATGCGGTCGTAAACGCCTGGTATGGCGGGCAGGAAGCGGGAACGGCCGTAGCCGACGTGCTGTTCGGCGATTACAATCCGGGCGGGCGCCTGCCGGTTACTTTCTACAAATCGGCGGATCAGTTGCCCGATTTTGAAGACTACAAGATGGCAGGGCGCACGTATCGTTACATGACGCAAACGCCGCTTTATCCCTTCGGCTATGGCCTGAGCTATACGACATTCGATTACCGGAACGGGAAGCTGTCCGCCGATAAGACAGGGAAAGACCAACCGGTGACATTCACCGTCGATCTCTCCAACACGGGAAAAACCGACGGAGATGAAGTGCTTCAACTCTACGTAGCCTATCCCGATCATCCGGAAGAGCCGGTAAAGGCTTTGAAAGCGTTCAGGCGCGTACATGTAAAAGCCGGAAGCACGGAGCAAATCAGCATTTCCCTGCAACCGGAAACCTTTCGCACTTTCGACGACCAAACGCAGACAATGGCCGTGCGTCCGGGGAATTACCGGATTCTCTACGGAAGTTCTTCCGCCGATAAAGACCTAAAAGTATTGCCTTTGATTATAGAGTAATTCCAATAAAGCGATTAAACACAGAGGCGCGGAGGACACGGAGTTTTTATTTTACTCATTATCAGAATAATAATAAAACTCTGTATCCTCCGTGCTTCTGTGTTTAATATCTTCAAATTAACTTTTGACACACCCTCACGGCGTCGCGGTATAGGTAGATGGAAAGATTTGAAGTTGAATGTGGAAAAATAAAAGAGTTGTTCACCTTTTTGTGAATCTAATAAAATAATTGTTATCTTTGTTTCGTCAGGCAGTGTATTATGGTAGTAACATTTGAAAAAAAGTATCTGGAGGAGCTATTTGAAACCGGTAAATGTAGCGATAAAAAGCATCGTTATCAGCCCGATATAATAAGGCGTTATGCAAAGTGTATATATTTTTTGCAGAAAGCGCCGAATATAGAGGCGTTGTATAAATACGGTGGTTTGCGTTACGAGATATTGACCGGCAATAAGGCGGGGTTATCTTCGGTTAGGGTAAATGATCAGTATCGGATAGAGTTCAGCGTAACGGAGATTGCCGGAACGGACGAAATACATGTTACAGTATGTAACATACTTGAATTGTCAAACCATTACAAATAAGCGATATTATGAATACGAGAGTAAACAAATCGGATCCGTTCTTTCCCATACATCCGGGTGAAATAGTAAAGGATGAAATAGAATACAGGGGTATAAAACAGCGTGATTTGGCCGCTAAAATGGGCATATCTCATAGTCAGCTTAATGAGATTTTAAACGGTAAACGCCAAGTAAATACGGAGATAGCCCTACTATTTGAGGCTGCATTAGGAATTGAGCCGGTAACATTGATTAATATGCAAACCGGCTACAATATGCAGACTGCCCGTCAAGATATAAACCTTACCAGGCGATTGGATGCAATCCGGGAGCTTTACGCATCCTCGCTATTGTAAGAAACTGTTTTGAATTTTATTCTGAGATAAATTAGCGTTATTTTTCTGCTTATCCGCAGTGAAAATACCGGTTCACCAACTTCAGCATTTCTTCCGGTTTGTTTTCCAATCCGGCACGCAGGGAGGCGTCGTTGAAAGAGCGCAGTTGGGCGATAATTCCGTCTATCATGTTCGGGCTGAATACATTATATTTTTCAAAACAGGCGCGCTGCCGCGAAAGACATTCGGCGGAGGCGAAGCAACTGTCGGGCAACTGTTTCAGTAGCCGCAGTTTCTCTTTGTTCTCTTCCCGGTGGATATTTACATTCACATACGTCTGCTCCGCAAGATCCAAAGCGTTGTCCATTTCAAAACCATGACGGCAGGCGACAG
>JAITVG010000249.1 GCA_031285925.1 Tannerellaceae bacterium | reverse complement strand
GTGATAGCTTGCCGGTAAACAGGATCGGCTACGTCGCCTGCGGCAAACACTCCCGGAACATTCGTGCGGGGCGTACCCGGTATTGTCCGTATATAACCCGTTTCATCCGTTTCCAGCCGATCGGCGAATATTTTGGAATTAGGCGTATGCCCGATGGCTAAAAAGAAACCGTCAATCGCAATATCTACAAACGCTTCATCCGCTTCGCCTTTCCGCTTCACCAGATGTGCCCCTTCCACTCCATTTTCACCGAAAAGCCCGATGGCATTATGTTCATACAACACCTCTATGTTCGGAGCTTCCGACACACGCTGCTGCATGATCTTTGAAGCGCGTAAATAAGGCTTCCGCACGATCATGTAAACCTTTTCGGCCAGAGAGGACAAATAAAGCGCTTCTTCACATGCCGTATCTCCGCCTCCTACTACCGCTACTTTTTTCTTCCGGTAAAAGAAACCGTCGCATGTGGCACAGGCGGAAACTCCCATTCCGGCATACAGTGCTTCATCTGCAAGCCCCAGGTATTTGGCCGTCGCTCCGGTGGCAATGATTACCGTATCCGCTTCGATCTCCTTTTCGTCCTCGATCACGACTTTCAGCGGAGTGCCGGAAAAGTCGCTCGATGTTGCTATGCCTGCACGGATATCCGTTCCGAAGCGAAGCGCCTGCTTCCTGAAATCCTCCATCATCTCATAGCCCGATATACCATCAGGATATCCGGGGAAGTTCTCGATGTCTGTCGTAGTCGTTAATTGTCCTCCCGGTTGAATACCTTCGTATAACACCGGATTCATATTCGCGCGGGCGGCATAGATAGCCGCCGTATATCCGGCAGGCCCTGATCCGATGATCAGACAGCGTACTTTTTCCGTTGATTTACGTTCCATTGTTTATTTCAGTTTTTTAATTTATTATTCAAGGCTTGATGACTTCCGCGTCAGGATATTTATCCGGATCGAAAACAAAAAAACGATCCGGCCGGTTAATGTTCGATTCCGGCTTGTCGATTTGTATCGTTGTGCGCGTACTGTTCTTGTCTTCAATCACGATACGCGACGGGAAAAGCGAGCTTTTCTCTATTTGCATGCTGATACGGATTATATCCCCTTTCCTTTTCGGCGACAGTTCCACATCGTATGCCGTTTTACCGCTTGCGGATGTGCTTTCGCCCGTATATTTCGCCTTATAATCTTTTTTGTACGTCCGTAGCAATACCGCAGGATTCGTCTGCTGCAATTCTTTTCCGTCGGGTTCGCTTACGTAGACTTCTTCGTAACGTTCCCGGTAAACCCACTGCGTTTTTCCGTCATACCACACCTGCATGTCCGGAGTAACCAACGTGAACTTATCGCCCTGCATCTGAAATACACCCTCATAACTTTCCGAAACCTGCCGGATTTCATTTCTTATGTGCAAGGCAAACGAGGCAGAAACTCCATTCGACTTTTCATAAGTTGCCGAAGCTTTGTCCAGAATATCCTCGCCGTTTTGCGCCGACATTGGGAGAATACACCCCCAACACCAGAGTATACATATTATATATAGATAACTTTTTATTCCCTGCATGATATTACTTCAAGCTGTTCAGCAACTGTTCCAGTGAATACTCATCCTGTATCATCACCTGCCGGGCTTTGCTTCCTTCAAACGCGCCGACTATTCCTGCGGCTTCCAGCTGATCCATTAACCGCCCGGCGCGGTTGTAGCCGATCGCGAACTTGCGCTGTATAAGCGAAGTCGATCCCTGCTGCTGAAGAACGATCAAGCGGGCGGCTTCATCAAACAAAGGGTCCTTGTCGGAAAGGTCTACCGCTCCCGGTTTTTCACTGTCACCTTCTCCCAGAAATTCCGGCAACATATGGGCGGTCGGATAACCCACCTGCGCACCGATATATTCGGATATCTGTTCCACTTCCGGCGTATCTACAAAGGCACATTGCACGCGTATCATGTCGCTTCCCTGCGAAAACAACAAGTCGCCCCGCCCGATCAACTGGTTTGCGCCCGGAGCGTCGAGGATTGTGCGCGAGTCGATCATGGAAGATACGCGGAATGCCATACGCGCCGGAAAGTTAGCCTTGATCGTACCGGTAATGATGTTCGTCGTCGGCCGCTGCGTGGCAATCACCATGTGAAGACCTACGGCGCGCGCCTTCTGCGCGATGCGGGCGATCGGCATTTCTATTTCTTTTCCCGCCGTCATGATCAGATCGCCGAACTCGTCGATGATCACTACGATATAAGGCATGTACTTATGCCCTTTTTCCGGATTGAGGCGGCGGCTGATAAATTTGGCATTATATTCTTTTATATTCCGGGTATGCGCTTTCATCAGCAGGTCGTAGCGGTCGTCCATCTCTTTGCAGAGTGAGTTTAACGTCTGGATCACTTTCGTAAAATCGGTAATGATCGCCTTGTCGTCGCCCGGCAATTTCGCCAGATAATGCCGTTCGATCTCCGCGTAGATGCTAAATTCTACCATCTTCGGATCGACCATCACGAACTTCAATTCCGACGGATGCTTCTTGTAAAGCAAGGAAGTGATCAGCGCGTTCAATCCTACCGATTTTCCCTGCCCCGTAGCTCCGGCCACCAGCAAGTGGGGCATCTTGGCCAGGTCGAACATAAAGATCTCATTGGTAATCGTTTTCCCCAAAGCAACAGGAAGATCGTATTTGCACTCCTGAAACTTGCGCGACGCGATAACCGATTGCATCGAAACGATCTGGGGATCCTTGTTGGGCACTTCAATCCCGATAGTTCCCTTCCCCGGCATGGGGGCAATGATACGTATACCCAACGCCGAAAGGTTCAGCGCAATATCATCTTCCAGATTACGGATCTTGGCGATGCGCACTCCCACGTCGGGAATTACTTCATAGAGTGTAATCGTCGGCCCTACGGTCGCCTTGATGGAGGCGATATTGATCCCGAAGCTTTCCAGTGTTTGTTTGATGCGCCGCTGATTGGCCGTCTGTTCTTCCATATCGACTTGATATTCTCCACCGGAATCGTATTTCTTCAAGAGGTCTGTCGTCGGATTGGAAAAGCGCGACAAGTCCAGCTTCGGATCATAATCGCCCAGCTCCGAATCGTTGTACACTTCGTCGTCGCCTTCGGGCACATCAATCGTAAAGTTGGAATCTTCATCCTGCTGCTCATCTTCATCGCCTGCCGTGTCGCTATCCGGGCTGACAAACATTTCTTCGTCCACCGGAACCGTTACGACAAAATCATCATCCCCCTGCACAATGAAAGGCTGCTCCGCCCGTTTCGGTTCCTTATACTCTTCGTCTTCCTCTTTATCGGGAACAATTTCGGCGTATGGCTTTTCCTTTTTCTCCCGTTTCGTTATCCGGGGGAAAGAGAAAAGGCGTTGCAGGAACGGTATGGTACGTTTGCTTGTGAAAACAGCGATGATCAGGAAAGTTCCGAGCAGGAGAAGCACCGTTCCGGGAATACCGATATTGGCGATCAGCCATTCCGATATGAAATAGCCGTGTTGTCCGCCCAGATAAACGAATGTATCCTCATAACCCGCAACAAAGACGAAAGCGAAAAATACAGAACCCCAAACCAATGTGGCGGCGCAGAAAAGGAAACGTTTCAACAGGGAAACCCGCGTTAAATTCATCATCTTCATTCCTGCCGTCCCTAAAAACAAAAGGATCATGCAGGATGATATTCCGAACCAGCGATTCATTAACAGATCGGCCAGATAAGCGCCCCGCACTCCCGTCCAGTTCTCCACCGACCCCTTATTCGATACCAAATCCGACAGGGGAACATTCTCTATTTTGCTCTGGTCTATTCCTCCCGTGAAAAAGAAAGAAACGAGCGCCAGCGCGATATAAATGGAAAACAGGCAAATGACTAAACCGGTGATATATTTTGTTCGCTCATTGGTTAAAAAAGCCTTGACAGCCGAGCGGCGGCTTTCATCGCCGTTTTCTTTCTTTTTCTCACTTATACTGCTCTTTTTCTTTGCCATTCTGTTAGTCTGTATGTTGTAAATAGCGGGATATTGCGACGCTAAATGAATAGCTCGCAAAGGTAGTCAAAAATCATCTAAATGCCTTTTCAAAACCAATTAGATGATTTTTAAAATCATTTAGATGTCTTTGGAAAACCAATTAGATGATTTTTCGATCCGATAATAAGGAGTTAAGATGTTGATTTACAGCGGATCCTGTTTTCTTTTTGTCGCGTCGAAAATCTCTCCCAGGAGTTTTTCCGCAAAGTCGTGCGTGGCTTCGCAAAACAGCAAAGGGTCTTTTATGATTGCAACGGAATTACTCTTGCCTTCGTTCAGGATAACGCTCTCCGCCGGGTAGGTCTTTATGCGCTTGTCGTTATACGGGTCGTACTGATAGACTATATCCGTGAGTTCCGCCGTATAGCGTTTGTTGTAACAGCTGATACGCAAGCGGAATTTGATGTATGTCTTTTCGGTTTTGTTCAGCAGAAGTTCCATTTTGGAACTAACCAATACCGTTCCCCTGTTTTTATTTAAAGACACATTGGAATAGAAGATGTCCGTTCCGAAAGAATCGTTTGCCCATTTGCTTATAATGGCGTACAGCCGGCTTTCCGCATGGGTGGTTGAAACATCGTCGCTGTAACAGATTTTTCCGTCTTTCACCGGAGAGCATGTCGCCGTTGTTCCCGTTTGGCCGTTTGCAATCAGCCACACAGGCAGTAGAGAGCATAATAAAAAGAACCTGGTTTTCATCTTATTTGATCCGTATTTGTAATATTTCGCCGAGAAGCGTTTTGTTTTCCCCTTCGGAAGTTTCTCCCTGTTTCCTGCATTCAATGATGATCCAGGGCACATCGTCCCCCTCTTTCGTAAAGGTGAGGATGTATCTGTCCCTTATCTGCCGGTAAACCGGGCCGGATTCATTTATGCCGATCATTGCCACATTTTTCCCGAACATTTCGCTGATCCCTTTCCACGACGCATTGATTTCTACAAGCGCAGAGACAATGTTGGTGAGCACCTGCATACGCGATCCGGGAAGCATCGACAGGATAGATTCCGGTACTTTGGATGTTTCGAAAGTAATGTATCCGTCTTTTTCGGTAGTGGCGGCGGCCGGAGCGGCGGCCGGAGCAGGCGCTTGCTGCTGCGGAGCGGGTGAGGCGGCGGCGAAGAGCGTATTGATTTCGCCAAAGGTTTTATCCGCAAAATCTATTGTTCCTTTACGGAATTTCCCGTTTATCCGGTTTAATTTGTTTTTCCTTGTCAGCGCGTATTCGTCGGTAATAGTTTCTTCGGCGGGGAGCCGTTGAGGTTCGCGTTCGAAGCTTACAAGATATTTATAGCTGATATTCGTCAGCTGAATTTTCGCCGTACTTCCCGTTACACGGACAATCAGAAAAAAAGACATTTCCGACGTATCCAGCGAGAGGGTGGTACTGCTGAAGATCAGTTTTTCCCTGCCTGTAACGGCAAATTCATGCTTTTCCCTGCTGGAATAGGCCACACGGGAGGTGTCGTTGTTAAAGCGTCGTTCCGCCCAATCAAGCAGTTTGTCGTACAATTGATCTTGGGAAAGGGAACTGTCCGTTATTTCCTTCATGAAAACAACTCTGCCTCCTTCTTCCGAAACTGCACCAGCCCCGTAGTGTTCGTCTTCTTCCTGAGCGGTTAGCACGGAAGGGATCAGCGAGCTGCATAGCAGCAACAACAATAATCGCTTCATCATAATCTTTGCCAATTAGAATTACCGGTAGCAAAGGTATTATATAATGCGAAGAAATGCTATATTATAGTAACCGGATTTTTTACAGACAGTTAAAAAGTGTTTCTATATATAGTACGCGCTCGTAGTACCTATATAACGGCGCCGTAGTATAGGTACTACGCGCTCATACTACCTATACCATATAATCATACAACCTATACCATAAATAATATACGCGCGCGAGGCTTATGTCGCGCCTATATTACCGGATATGTTCACCCTGCGGAAATAAACCGATGGAGAGATAAATAATTGAAGCAATTCGGTTCTGCGAAAGAAAAAAACTCTATATTTGCACCCTGTGAAAAAAAATGCTTTATATATCAGGTAAATAATTAAATAACATAAATATAAGTTCAGATGCAAAACAAAGGATTTGTAAAGGTCTTCGCTGTGTTGCTTACGCTTGTTTGTATATTTTATCTGTCGTTCTCTTTTGTGACAAGATATTATAACGGTCAGGCAGTTAAGTACGCAAACGGAGATCCGGCTTTAGAAAGTCAGTACATCGACTCGTTGTCTACTCAAAAGGTATGGCTGGGATATACGTTGAAGCAATGCCGCGAGATGGAAATTACTTTAGGCCTTGACCTGAAAGGCGGTATGAATGTGGTTCTGGAATTGAATGTGCCCGATGTAATCCGGTCGCTATCCAACAAGAACCAGGATGCCAACTTTAATCAGGCATTGGATAACGCTTATGTCCGCCAGGCAAGCAGTAACAACGATTTTATCGACCTGTTTGCCGAAGAGTACAGGAAATTGGATCAGGGCGCGCGCCTGTCGGCCATTTTCAGTACATTCGAACTGAAAGAAAAAATTACGCCGCAAAGCACGGACGCACAGGTTATTTCCGTTTTAAAAGAAGAGCTGACGAGTGCTATTGATAACTCATTCAACGTTTTGCGTACGCGTATCGACCGCTTCGGAGTTGTTTCTCCGAATATTCAGCGACTGGAAACAGCCGGGCGCATACTCGTTGAGCTTCCGGGCGTAAAGGAACCCGAACGTGTGCGCAACCTGTTGCAGGGAAGTGCGAATCTTGAATTTTGGGAAACCTATACTTTGCCTGAAATCTATCAACAATTGGTGGCTGTGGATAATCTGCTTGCGACGATGAAAAAAGCGGAATCTCCCGCTTCTTCAACAGCGCCTGCGGAAACGACGACGCAAACTTCCGCCGAGCCGGCGGAAACGCCGACCGAAGAAGTGGAAACCGCCGCTGCGGACACTACGGGCGAAGCGGACGATCTCTTGTCGCAGCTTCAGCAGAGTCAGGGCGATTCCATCGCTTCCGCATTATCCATGGAAGAGTTTGCCAAGCAACATCCGCTGTTTGCCTTGTTGCAGTTGAATCAATTCAACGGGCAATTGACAAACGGTTCGGCTATCGGTGTTGCCAATACCGCCGACCGTGTGAAGATTGATGAATACCTGAACATGCGTCAGGTAAAAGATCTGTTGCCGAGAAACCTTTCTTTGAAGTGGGCGGTAAAGGCGATTGATGAAAAGGAAATGTTTTATGAACTATATGCCTTAAAGGTAACCAACCGCGACGGTACACCTGCGCTGGGTGGTGATGTGGTAACCGATGCCGTTGCCGATTTCCAGCAAACGGCCGGACGTACGGATCAGATGGTAAGTATGACGATGAACGCGGAAGGCGCTAAGGCATGGGCGCGTTTGACAAAGGAAAACATCGGCAAACAGGTTGCGATCGTACTTGACGAGCTTGTATACTCCGCTCCGAACGTAAACGATGAAATTACCGGCGGGCGTTCGCAGATTTCCGGAAACTTCACACCGGAAGAAGCGAAAGACTTGGCCAACGTATTGAAATCGGGTAAAATGGCCGCTTCCATCCAGATCGTGCAGGAAGATGTCGTTGGGCCGTCTTTGGGACAGGAAGCAATCAACGCGGGAGCTATATCCTTTATCCTTGCGCTGGCGTTGCTGATGGTTTACATGTGTGCTTTCTACGGACTTGTTCCGGGCTTAATCGTCGATGGCGCACTGGTGTTGAACATTTTCTTTATCTTCGGCGTGCTGGCTTCTTTCCAGGCTGTATTGACATTGCCGGGTATTGCGGGTATGGTGCTGACCATGGGTATGGCTGTTGATGCGAACGTATTGGTTTACGAACGCACGAAGGAAGAGTTGCGCGGCGGCAAGTCGTTAGGCAAGGCAATCTCCGACGGTTATAAGAATGCGTTTTCCGCAATCTTCGATGCCAACCTTACGACAATTATTACAGGCGTCGTATTGTTTTATTTCGGAACCGGCCCGATCCGTGGCTTTGCAACTACGTTGATTATCGGTTTGCTTGCATCTTTCCTGACGGCGGTGTTCCTGACCCGTATCGTTTACGAAGCGTTGCTGAAAAAAGACAAACTGAAAAATATAACATTTACTACTTCTATCACAAAGAATTTGCTGGTCGATCCGAAGATTAACTTCCTGGGTTTGCGCAAAACCGGATATATTATTCCTGCCGCGCTTATTGTTCTCGGAGCTATTTCGATGACTACGATAGGGTTGAACAACGGTATCGACTTTACGGGCGGACGTAATTACGTGGTTCGTTTCGAGCAGCCGGTAAGCACGGAAGCTGTTCGCGGCCTGTTGGGAGCACAGTTTGACGGGGCGGTAAGCGTGATTACTATCGGTAGCGCCGAACAGGTGCGTGTTTCCACTAACTACCGTATAGCGGATACTGATCCGTCGGTAGATCAAGATATTGAAACACTCCTCTATAACGGCGTTAAATCCCTGTTGCCTTCAGATGTTACGCAGGATCAGTTCGTATCCGATTATATTCAGAGTTCGCAGAAAGTAGGGCCGAGTATGGCCGACGATATAAAGAACAGTGCTATTCTGGCCGTTGTCTTTGCTATGATCTGTATGGCGCTGTACATACTGGTGCGTTTCCGTGATATGGCATTTTCTGTCGGAACATTTGTTTCGGTGGTGGTAACTACTTTCAGCATTATAGCTTTATACAGCCTGTTGTGGAAAGTACTTCCGTTCTCCATGGAAATTGACCAGACGTTTATCGCGGCTATCCTGACCATTATCGGGTATTCCATCAATGACACCGTGGTTGTATTCGACCGTATCCGCGAAACCATCGGGTTGTATCCGAAGCGCGACCGCTATCAGGTGATCAACGACTCGTTGAATTCCACCCTGTCGCGTACATTCAATACCACGTTCAGTACCTTGCTGGTTGTAGTGTGTATATTCCTTTTGGGCGGCAGCACGATTCGCAGCTTTACTTTCGCTATCATGCTGGGTGTTATTATCGGTACCTATTCTACCTTATTTATAGCGACTCCGATCGCTTACGAAATCCAGAAAAGGAAGATCAGCAAGAAAGCCGTAGCCGAGAAATAAATATGATCAGATAATGAGAAGGCCGGAAGCATGATATGCTTCCGGTTTTTTTTTGTTCCGACTCTTTTTTTTGCACGGAAGTGCAACTTTATCCGAAACAGTTCGTCTATATAAATGAAAGTATGAGTGTCCGCTTGAATGGATGAAACAGAAAACGATTGAATTTATAAACATATTAAATATAGGTATACAATGAACACATCTGCAAGATTACAGGTCTGCATGCACCTGCTTATATTCCTGTTCCTCGCAACGGTTTCCGTTTCGGCTGAAGAATTTGCCGCGGCAAGCATAAAGACAAGGGAAGTAGCCAACACATTTCCGGTCGGGGATAACGACAATATCTCTATCGACAATTGCTATGGGAACGTGACCGTTACTCACTGGAACCGGAACGAGATTGAAATAAGAGTGGTTATCGAAGCCAAAGCGAACACCGACCGGCGCGCAGAAGAATTGCTTGACCATGTGAGTATCGATCTGCACAAGTTCAGCGATACGGTATATGGCATCACTTCCCTGAGCCGTTTCAGTGGGAACCGGAACAACGAACGGCTTGCGATCAACTATTTCATCAGCAAACCATCCGGAGTAAAGCCTGCTATTAAGTTGCGCTACGGCAACGTGAACCTTCCGCCCGAAAACGATGCGCAAACCCGGTTGGAAGTGAAATACGGGAATGTGAACGGGGGAAACTTCACCCGGGATCTGAAGATCGATTGCGCTTATGGCGATATTGATCTGGGCAACCTGAACGCGGCAACCCTGGAACTTGCCTATTGCGGGCAGGTTAAAATAGGCAACAGCAAGCAACTGGACATGGAAAGCCGTTATTCCAACGGGCAGCTCAAAGACGTGGAACAGCTGAACATGGAGATCAGTTACGGCAATTTCGATCTGGGGAATATGGGGCAGATGAATATCGAAGCAGAATATAGTAATATCAAAGTCAAACGTCTGGAGAAGCGCCTCTTTATGGAAATCGATTACGGCACGGCAAATATCGACGAGGTATCGGAAAGCATGAGCGAAATTAAAGCCGAATGCAGCTATGCGAACCTGAATCTGAAGATGCCGTCCGATATGGCTTTCGACGTAGTTGCGGAAGATATGAAGTATGGGAATTACAATATCGGAAAAAACTTCAACGTTTCGACTACAAAAGACGGTTCGGGCTATCGTTCCCGAATAAACAACGGCAGTGCAAGCCACAAGATATATTTCAAGGGAAACGGTTACAGCAACCTGTCGATCAAACCCCTGTAAATGAAGAAAGGAGTATTAAGTTTTTTAATTCAAAAGTTATGAGAAAGAAAATGTTTGGCGCGGCGTTTTGCCTTGTTATGATTTGTACGGCAGGATATGCGCAGAATGAGAGTTATACGGAAACCCGCACTGTCGGAAGTTTTAATGCAATCAATGTGTGCTGCGGAACAGAACTTTGCATCAGCGAAGGGAACTCATCGGCGGTAATAGTTGAAACGAATGAAGAAAAATATCTTCCGATGGTTAAGACGGAAGTGAAAGAAGGTGAGTTATGGATTTCGATTAGAGTTAAAAGCCTGTTTCACAATCCGGGTAATATGCACGTCAGAGTATACGTTTCCGCCAATAATTTAACGGCGATAAAAGCCTCGGCAGGAGCTTCCGTAGAGAGCGCTACGCCGTTGTCGGCCAATGAGATTGAAGTTTCGGCAGACAGCGGTTCGGGTATCGAACTGGATTTGACTGCCGCGAGTTTGAAATGTTCCTCATCGTCGGGCAGTTCCATTGAAATCAAGGGAAGAGCAGGTTATGCTTCCGTGAGCGCTTCCACCGGCAGCGATATCGACATGGATAAGATGATCACCGGAGTAGCGACAGCTTCCGCATCTACCGGCAGCAGCATCAGGTTGAATGTTACCGATGTGCTGAAAGCAAAGGCAAGTACCGGTGGGGATATTGCATTCAAAGGTAATCCGAAAACAATCGACGACAAGGAAAGTTTAGGCGGTGAAGTTCGGCAGTTGCCCAATTAACTATGCGGAGATCACTTCGATGATCACGTGGACGGTATCGCCGGGCTGTTTCCCTATTTTCGCACGAATATCCTTGCGGATGCCGATGATATAGCAAACCGAACCGTCCGAATTCTTCACTCCCATATTGACTATACTGCCGTTATATGTTGCGCCGTCGAACATGGCGCGTACTTTTAGGCGCCCTTTCCCGAACACCTTTTTCACATCAAACGGAATTTCGACATAAGCGCCGTCGATATCCGGTACTTTTCTAATTACCGCGTCAAATTCAAATCCTTTATCCATTTTTCCAAACTTTGACAATAAACCGTTTCTAATAGCTTGAGTAAATTTTCGTAAAAGTAAGGATTATACGTGATTTTCGCATCAAATCCATCCCATGCAGCTCTTTGGAAAGCATTTTTTCGTAGTTTTGAGTTCACTTAATCTATAATATCATGAAACGAAGAGATTTTATCACGAAAGGGATCGGAGTTGGTGTAATTGCAGGTACAGGCCATTCCTTGTTAGCCAATCCGGCATACTACTATCCGGGAAGTTTCAATCAGCCGAATACGGATAATACCGGTTCGAGTAATGCAGTTAATCCCGCGCTTCCCACTTTCTGGGAAGACCTGACGTCGCCCGATTTTAAGGACGCGGTGGCTAAGGCCGGCGGAGTATGTATCGTTCCGATTGGAGTTTACGAAAAACACGGCCCTCATCTTCCGTTGGGAACCGATGTGATTCGGGCAAAAGAGATGTGCAGGCGGGCTGCCGAACAGGAATACTGCATTGTGCACCCCGACTTCTATGCCGGGCAAATCTTCGAGGCGAAGCAACAGCCCGGTACGATCGCGTACAGCGCGGAGTTAATGCTCCGACTGTTGGATGAAACCTGCCGGGAAATAGCAAGGAACGGCCTAAAGAAAATCATCCTTGTCAATACGCACGGAGGAAACAACTCTTTCCTGCCTTATTTCCTTCAAATTCAACTGGAAAGTCCGCGGGATTATACCGTCTTTCTGTTTCGCTTGCATGAAGAACAGGAAACGCAAAAGAAAATCACCGCTCTGCGGAAAAGCACAACAGGAGGCCATGCCGATGAGATCGAAACGGCCGAAATGCTTGTTGTCCGTCCGGAATCCGTCCGAATGGATCAAGTAAATATACAATCAGGAAAGAATCTGAACCGGATGCAATTGACAAATGTAACGACCGGTATTTCCTGGTATGCACAATATCCTAACCATTACGCCGGCGATTCGGCCGGAGCTACGACAGCCTTAGGGGAAGTGAGGCTGGCATCGCGTAGCAAGCAGTTGGCCGATGCGGTCAAAGCACTCAAGGCCGACGACACTGCCCGGAAACTGCAAGATGAGTTTTTCAAGCAAAGTCTTTCTCCTTTGACAACCGGAACATGGAAATAAAGCCTCTGTCCTGAAGGATTAATTTTCATAACCGCGGGCGAGTGAAGCGTTGCCTGTGGTAGTGCGAAGCACAAAACTGCCTCCTGAAAACCGCCAACGCAAGTTTTTTCGTATCTTCGCGGGCTGTTCAGATATAGATGTATGTATACGAATAAACAAATCTGGAGCGTAAGCTATCCCATCTTTTTAAGCCTTTTGGCACAGAATCTGATAAATGTGACCGATACGGCTTTCCTCGGCCATGTGGGAGAAGTCGAGCTGGGCGCTTCCGCTATGGGCGGGCTGTTTTATATTTGCTGCTTTACTGTCGCTTTCGGATTTAGCACAGGTTCGCAGATCATTATAGCCCGACGCAACGGCGAGCGCCTGTACGGCGAAGTAGGCCCGGTGATGATACAGGGGGTTATGTTTTTGCTTGTTATCGCTGCATTCATGTTTGGCTTGTCCTCCTGTTTCGCTAAAGACATCATGCGGTTCATGATCTCTTCCGACACCATTATGGATGCGACGCTGGAATTTCTGGACTGGCGGATATTCGGATTCTTTTTCTCCTTTGTAAACGTCATGTTTCGCGCCCTCTTTATCGGTATCACAAGAACAAAGATACTGACGCTGAATGCCCTGGTCATGGCCGTAACCAATATTATACTTGACTACCTGCTTATTTTCGGCCATGCCGGTTTCCCGCAGATGGGACTCAAGGGCGCCGCCATCGCCTCGGTGATTGCCGAAGCGGCTTCGAGCATTTTCTTTCTGGTTTACACGAAGTTTACGGTGGATACCGCCAAATACGGGTTGAACCACTTCCGGTCGTTCGACTTTAAACTGTTACACCGCGTACTGGGTATTTCAATTTACACCATGCTGCAATACTTTATTTCCATGAGTACGTTCTTCATGTTCTTCGTGGCGGTAGAGCGCCTGGGGCAAAAGGAACTTGCCGTGGCGAATATAGCCAGGAGCATTTACATCGTGATGTTCATACCCGTCAATTCCCTTTCCACTACGACAAACTCCTTTGTCAGCAACACGATAGGGGCGGGGAATATCAATCAGGTCATTCCCCTTATCAACAAAATATCCCGGCTTTCGTTTCTGATCATGACGGTCTTTGTGGCCGTGATATGCGCTTTCCCGGAAACGATCATTTCGATTTACACCGCCGACCCGTCGCTCGTCGCCGCGTCGGTTCCGTCCCTGTATGTCATTGCGGCGGCCATGATGCTGAGTTCCGTGAGCAGCATCTTCTTCAGCGGCGTTTCCGGAACGGGAAATACCCGCCCGGCGCTGGCCATGGAACTGATCACCCTGTTCTTTTACTGCATCTACCTTTACTGGGTAGGCATGGTATTGAAAATGCCTGTGCATATATGTTTTACCACCGAGCTTATTTACTACGTCTGCCTGCTGGCGCTGTGTTTCTTCTATCTGAAAAAGGCCGGCTGGCGCAATAAAAAGATATAAACAGATTTATCCGAAAAAAGAATGGAACATTCCGCTTCAAGAGAACAAATACTTGTCCGCACTTCGTGGATCAGTACGATAGGCAATGGCGTTCTTTCCGTTGCCAAAATCCTGACCGGCCTGTTTGTCGGCAGCCTGGCCGTTCTCGGCGACGGTATAGACTCGGCCACCGATGTGATCATCTCCGTTGTCATGATCTTTACCGCCCGGATCGTAAGCAAGCCGCCCAGCCGCAAATACGTTTTCGGCTACGAGAAAGCGGAAAGCATCGCCACCAAAATCCTGTCGCTGGTTATCTTTTATGCCGGCGTGCAGATGTTCATATCCTCCGCCGAACGCCTTATTTATTCCGAACCGCGGGAGTTGCCCGGCATGCTGGCGCTGTATGTAACGGTGGTATCCATTGCCGGCAAATGGCTTTTGGCATGGTATCAGATCAGGCAGGGCAGGAAAATAAACAGCTCCATGCTGATTGCCAATGCGAAGAACATGCAGAACGACGTACTGATCTCCGCAGGGGTTCTTGCAGGCCTTTTCTTCACCTTCATTCTCCGCCTGCCGGTGCTCGACACTGTTACTGGACTGGTCATCAGCGCCTTTATTATCAAAACCTCGATCGGCATCTTTATGGATTCCAGCATTGATTTGATGGACGGCGTGAAGGACGAGTCGGTTTATGAAAAGATATTCGATGCCGTTGATCGCGTTCCGGGCGCGCATAATGCCCACCGCGTACGCTCCCGCCAGATCGGAAACCTGTACATGATCGACCTCGATATTGAAGCCGACGGCGACATTACCCTGAACAAAGCCCACGACATTGCCACCGCCGTGGAAAAAAGCATTAAGGATTCCGTGGAAAACGTCTACGACATCGTAGTCCATATCGAACCGGAAGGTAAATGCCACGAGAAAGAGGCGTTCGGGATAGATAAGGATACGCTGGCGCAGTGATTTGTAGAGTAGCCAGAGGGGTTAGGAAGCGAGATGTAACAAAGTAAAAAAATGAATTATGAAAAATGTTTTGAAGTATAAAAACTTTATCGCAACTGTTAAGTATAGCGAAGAAGACGAAGCCTTTATCGGCCGGATAGAGGGTATAAATTCTGTTGTATCTTTTGAGGGGCAAAGTGTAGCGGAACTGAAATCTTCCTTTAAGGATGCTGTTGAAAGCTATTTGGATTTTTGCAATCGAAAAGGTATCGTCAATCCGCAAAAATCATATACCGGTGTTCTAAATATCCGCATACCGTCTGAAATACATCGCAAAATAGCTCTTGTTGCAGCAAGTACAGGAGTGAGTATTAATGCTCTTATTCGGGATTCGATAGAGAAGAATTTGAAATATGTGCAGTAACAAATTTACCTGCAATTCGGCAGGATATATTAAGATACCGGTTCAAACATCATAAAAACCCCGGTTCAGACATCTTTTTTGAAAACAAACCATTATATTTGGCAAAAATAAAATCACATAAGTAATAATCGAATGTTCTCATTCCCTCACATACAGCCCCTTTGCAGCACGTCCCCTGACACGCTGAAACCCGCTCCAGGAGCGACTTCCCGCAATTTGCGGGGGGGGGGGGGGTAAACACCTTATTTTAAGTAGGCTGGAAGGCTTCATAGAGGCCTCAAACGCGATTGTTTTATACGTCCTGGTCGTTGCGGTTCCGTCCGTTGCGGCTTTTTTTGTGTCCGCAAGCGGGAAAAAAGTTGCATCCGCGGATGCAACCATGTCGCAGCCCTGCAAAGCACTTGCATCCGTTGATGCAACCGTTTTTCACCCCTGCAAGGTACTTGCATCCGTTGATGCAACCGTTTTCCACCCCTGCAAAGTACTTGCATCCACGGATGCAACCGTTTTTCTGCCCTGCGAAGTACTTGCATCCGCGGATGCAACTTTTAAACCGACATTTTAATCACATTTAAATATGGATGCAATATGAAAATTGAAATTTTGAAACTTACCAACCTGCGGAACGACGAGCATTTCGAGTTCTTCACCGAGTTTATCAAGCAGGTAAACAACGCGGGCGCGGCGCCGTTGAAAATCACAAAGCCGTTCGATGCGCTCACGCTTCTTTTCGCCGAAGAAGACGAGGCGTTGAAGAAAATCCTCAAAAGCGGCCTCACAGGCCTGATCCACGAGGCCGACGAAGCGCGCGACACGGTGTTCCGCGGACTGTCTGAGGCCAACCTTGCTGCCTTGAACCATTTCCGCGCCGATGTGCACGATGCGGCTGTCCGCCTGCAAATCATTTTCGACACTTACGGCAACGTTGCCCGGAAATCTGTGGACGAAGAAACCTCGGCCGTTCAGAACCTCCTCGAAGAGCTGACACAACGCCACGCCGCCGACATGCAGAAAGTCGGCCTCGGCGAATGGGCGGAAGAACTGCAACGGCTGAATGAGGAAGTGAGAAAGCTCACGATGTCGCGCGACGACGAAACCACCACCCGCCCGTCCCTCGTCCTGCGCCAGGTACGCGGCAAGGTGGACGGAGCCTACCGCAAAATCGTCACCCGCATTGATGCCTTCGCCGTCATCGAAGAGATGAACAGCGAAGAAAGCGACGACGACGACTACGGCGCAATCCCTCCCGGCGAACTCAAACTCAAACTGTCGGCAAGGACATCTGAATCCCCCAAAGGGGGAGTTGAATCC
>JAITVG010000222.1 GCA_031285925.1 Tannerellaceae bacterium | reverse complement strand
CCATGATCGAAGCCGACCTTTCCCTCGCGGCGCATCCGCTGATCCTTGCCGGAACGGGAGTGATCGCGCTGCTTACCGGATTGCTTGCCGGGCTTTATCCGGCGCTCTATATGACGTCTTTCCCTCCGGCGCTTGTGTTGAAAGGAAGTTTCGGGCTTTCGCCCAAGGGACGTCGGCTGCGGAGCGTGCTGGTAGGCGTGCAGTTTATTGCTTCTTTTGCACTGATCATCGGTTCCCTGTTCATGTATCTGCAAAATCATTTCATGCGCAACACGCCTCTGGGCTACAATAAAGACCAGATCATCGTGGCGCCGCTGAACGGAAATGTGAACAAAAGCCGCGACGCCTTCACCGAGCAGATCAAAGCGTTTGCCGGTGTGGAAGACGTAACTTACGCCGAGCCTCTGCTGTCGAGCAGCGACCAGTACATGGGCTGGGGGCGGGAGTGGAAGGGGGGAAATATTCAGTACCAGTGCCTGCCGGTGGATTATAGCTTTCTCGAAGTGATGGACGTGGAGATCGTTGAAGGGCGCAATTTCCGCCGGGAAGATGCCAATACCCGCCACGGAGCATATATTTTCAATGAAAAGGCGCGTACATTATATAATATGGAGATTGGCGAGATGATCGACAGCGCCGTGATCGTAGGCTTTATGCCCGATGTTAAGTTCGCATCCTTCCGCACCGAAGTAGCGCCGATGGCCTTTTTCCTGTGGGGCACGCAGAACTGGGGAAGCCAGCCCAGATACGCTTATGTGAAGGTGAAAGCCGGCTCCGACATGCAGGCGGCCACCGAACATGTGCGCACCACCCTGCAGTCGTTCGACAGCGAATACCCTTTCCCTGTCTTCTTCTTCGACTACGTTTTCGACCGGTTATATACGAAGGAGCAGAACCTGACTTCGCAGATCACACTGTTTAGTCTGATAGCGATCTTTATTTCGATAGTCGGCGTGTTCGGCCTAGTGGTGTTCGACAGCGAGTATCGCCGCAAGGAGATCGGCATACGCAAGGTGATGGGTTCCACTACG
The DNA here is from genome assembly GCA_031285925.1 of Tannerellaceae bacterium. Classification (GTDB taxonomy): domain Bacteria; phylum Bacteroidota; class Bacteroidia; order Bacteroidales; family Tannerellaceae; genus QVMG01. The sequence continues at coordinate 1,571 of JAITVG010000222.1, read as the reverse complement.
GGGCAGATTCTGATCATGTTCAACAAGACTTACCTGATCACCCTTTCGGTATGTTTTGTCATTGCCGCCCCCATCGCGGCTTATGCTGTGGTGCAATGGTTGCAGAACTTCGCCTATAAGACACCGGTGCATCTGTGGGTATTCGCCGTCGCCTTCATCCTTGTGGCCTTTATTACCATGTGTACCGTCACATTCCAGAACTGGCGTGCGGCCGATGATAATCCGATAAACAGTATAAAGTCGGAATAGCGGCTCCTGCTTTTTGCGAAAAAAGAAAGTAAAGATTTGTTCAATCGAAATAAAATCCCTTTCTTTGCAATCGCAAAAAGCAAAAGGTTCCTTGGCCGAGTGGCTAGGCACCGGTCTGCAAAACCGTCGACGGCGGTTCGAATCCGCCAGGAACCTCAATGAAAATCGCCAAGCATCTTTAAATAAAGAGCTTGGCGATTTTTGGTTTTGATGAAATCTACGAATGTTCCCGGAATGTTCCTTCTTTGTGTAGAGGAATATCTTTTAATAGCATGGAGCATTTATGTTATATTTTCAAGTTTCGCAAGTGATTCACCTTACATGTTTAAGTTTGCAAAGCGCCTCTATCACTTATTTCCGATAATGTTCTTGATAATTTCTTCTTCGTCCGCCGAGAAGATGTCAGCAATAAGGGCTACCACTTGCAGAATCATTTCCCAAATTCTGCCAGTAACGTACAGCTCCATTGTTCCGTTGATAGTTTGATTAAAGAGTCCTCCAATAGTCTGATAGGCTTCAAAGCGTTTGATATACGAGAGTATGTTATATTGTATTATCGTGATGCTTATTGCTGCAATCTGCGATGAGAAGTTTCTCGCCTGCGACTTTCCCAGTCTTAATATTCCCTTCATTTCGGCGAAGCAAACTTCAATTGCCCATCGCATTGCGTAAATCCGGTATGCCTGAAAAAAAAGTCCGGTTTGGTGTCGGTTGTAAGCAAAGCATTCCATGTTCCTTTCCGTCCTCTCCTGCAAAAGAATAACCGTACCTCTCTGCCCGCATACAGGGCATCTACCTGTGCATAATAGCAGTTCAAGCGTTTGCTGTACCTGACCGATTTGGATTTGGACAGTTTGGCGATAATATCGGAGGCTTTGAGTGTCCCGAGGTTTGTTTGGTATTTGGTGTTTCCCATCTTTACCATTCCCATAAGGTGACATTTGATGCGGCGCGATGTAATAAACAGAATCAATGCACTGCAAGTGAAACAACTGTCAACAAGCAGGTAATCAAAACGAATCCCTTTCTTTATCGCCGGTTTTACCATCTCTATGGAACGCTCTATTTTGCTCTGTTTGTATTCTGACATACGGATAGTTGTTGGAGAATCTCCAGCCCTTTCCTTGGTAAAACGGGATTTTAGCTGTCTGGATGTCAAGCCTTGGGGCTTTTCCCGCTTCTTGCCTTCTTCTCCGTGAAGGGATTACTTTCGACGAGGTGAAAAATCGTATCGACGCTTATTATAAAACGCAACCTTCACGACAGGATAACACGGATGATCAAAGAACGGAAGAAGCCGACAAGGTTTCCGCAAGAATAGC
>JAITVG010000211.1 GCA_031285925.1 Tannerellaceae bacterium | reverse complement strand
TTTTACGACACGATCTATACCGAACGCTTTATGCGCACTCCACAGGAAAACTTCCAAGGCTACGCCGCTACCTCCCCGCTGGAAAGGGCGAAGGATTTGCAGGGACGGCTACTCCTCATCCACGGTACGGCGGACGATAATGTCCATTTCATGCAATCCTTAGTTTATGCCGAAGCGCTGGTGCAGGCCGGCAAACAGTTCGACATGCACTTTTACAAAGACCGCGATCACGGCATATACGGCGGGAATACCCGTTACCATCTCTACACGAAGATTTGCAATTTCCTGTTCGACAACCTCTAATCACTGCATGGCGGAATATGTAAGGAAACCGGACTGGCTAAAGATCCGGCTTGGCGGGAACGACCGGTTCGCCCGCACGAAAAGTATTGTGGAATCCCATTGCCTGCACACGATCTGCACCAGCGGGAAATGTCCCAACATGGGAGAATGCTGGAGCCGCGGAACGGCCACTTTCATGATAGGCGGCGATATTTGTACCCGTTCCTGCCGCTTTTGCAACACGAAAACAGGCACCCCCCTGCCTCTTAATCCGGAGGAACCGCATAACGTGGCGGAGAGTATCCGCCTGATGCAGTTGAAACACGCAGTAATTACATCGGTCGATCGCGACGACCTTCCCGATATGGGAGCAAATCACTGGGCGGCGACGATCCGCGAGGTCAGGAAACAGAATCCGCAAACGACGATGGAAGTGCTTATCCCCGATTTCCGGGGACGTTTGGATTTGGTCGATCCGGTTATTGAGGCTGCTCCCGATATTATCTCCCACAATATGGAAACAGTACGGCGGATTACTCCGCAGATAAGGAGCGCGGCAAAATACGACGTCAGCCTTGCGGTATTGAAGCATGTCGCGTTGAAAGGAATTACGGCGAAGACCGGCATCATGGTCGGTTTGGGAGAAACGGAAGACGAAGTATACGAACTGATGGACGATGTGATAAACGTTAATGTATCCATCCTGACCATCGGACAGTATCTGCAACCATCCCGGTGGAATATCCCGGTGGAAGCCTATATTTCTCCCGACCGGTTTGAGGCTTATCGGCTAAAAGCCCTGGAGAAAGGGATTAAGATGGTCGAAAGCGCCCCTTTGGTACGTTCGTCCTACCATGCGGAAAGGCATATTTGAGCCGTGAACAATTAAGCATGACGATTGTTATATAGAAAGAAGAAGAAAGAAAAAAGGGATGAATAATATTAACAAAAGCATGCAGAATCAGGCAACAGGGTTGTTACCCCTGCTGTTGTTTATGCTTCTTAACAATTTCTTCTCTTACAAATTATCATTTATCATTGCGGTTCTGTTCTGTGTGATCTCTCTTGTTCTTTACCGGATATTGAGCAAGGATAAGGTATACCTGTTCCTGTTGTTGCCGGCATCCGCCACGCTGATGCTGTATGCCGTATTCCTCTTCCTGCGCCTGGAACCGGTGCTGTTCACCTATTCTCCCGTAATTATTGAGGTATTGCTGGTCGTTGTCATGGCCATTATCGGGTTTACCAAACAGACGGTCGTGCGGAGGCTGAGAAATTCGCGAACTCCGGCTTACCGGAAGACGATGTTGCGCACGGCGCTGAACGAGTTTTACTTCCTCGTGCGGATCATACAAAGTATTTACACGCTTCATCTGTTCGTTATCCTGTTTTGTACGATGTTGCCGGAAGATATGTGCAACGAATATGCAAGATATTTCCTTTTTCGCTATATGGGATTGATACTTGGAATCGGCGTTATCGGCTACGAACAGATACGGCTGTTCCTTATGCAGGGAAGTTTAAAGAAGGAAATGTGGTTGCCCGTGCTCGACGACAGCGAGAAAGTGATCGGATGTATGGCGCGTTCGGTCAGCCGCACGGCAACAAAGAAATATTGTCATCCCGTCGTCCGGGTAGCCATTGTCTATAATGGAATGCTTTATCTGACGAAACGGAACAGGAAGGATTACGTATCCCCCGACACGTTGGATTATCCCTTTCAGCAGGATGTAATATACCGCCACACGGTAGACACAACGGTAAAGGATATTCTCGGCACACTGCCGGAAGAGAAAGATTCGGAACCGCGCTTCATGATCCGCTACATGTATGAAAACGAGAAGGTAAAACAGCAGGTATCCCTGTTTGTGCTTTGTTTGCGCACGGAAGAACAGTTCGCCAAATACCGGCATTTCGGCGGCAAGCTGTGGACGGAAAAGCAAATCGACGAAAACTTGGGGAAAGACCTTTACAGCGGTTACTTTGAAGAAGAATACCCTTATCTGAAAAACACCATCCTCTTTGCCGAGAACTTTCTTACCGGTTCCCCAGTTCAATAACTTCCATATCCTTTATCTCTCTTTTATCAATCGTGAAACGCAGAAGGGTGCGCACCTGATGAAATCCGCTTTTACCGGCGGTGCCCGGATTTATATGCAGACAGTCCGGTTTCCTGTCGTACATCACTTTGAGTATATGCGAATGTCCCGAAATAAACAGCCGGGGTTCATAATCCGACAGCTTCTTTCTTATTCCCGGAGCATAGTGGCCGGGGTAACCGCCGATGTGCGTCATCATCACTTTTACGTCTTCCGCCCGGAAACAGGCAATTTCAGGATATAATCCGCGCAGGGACTGCCCGTCGATATTGCCATACACGGCGCGCAGGGGTTTGATTTGCGAAAGTCTGAATGCAACTTCTTCCGAGCCGATGTCGCCGGCATGCCATATCTCGTCGCACACGTTGAAGTATTCCCTGTATTTATCGTCCCACCAACCGTGAGTATCCGAAAGAAGCCCGATCCGAAGCATAATATTGTTGTCCGATTATTTATTATTCATTATTTATGCCCCAGCAATCCTTCAAAAAACGAAGCCCTGTAAAAGTTGCTTATCCCTATTTCATAATCGCCGATAAAAATATCGTTGTTGCTGAAAGAGCTGATGCGGTCTTTGTTTACGATATAGGAACGATTAACTCTCAGAAACTTATTCGGAGGCAGCAGTTCATGAATGGTTTTCAAATTCATGTGAGTGATTATGCGGTTATTATCCAGTTGAATAACGACGTAATCTTTAAGCCCTTCAACAAACCGTACATCCTTAAACTCGACCTTGAAATAGCGGCGGTCGGACTTGACAAAAATAAAATCGCTTTCAACCTGTTCTATATTGATGCTTTTCGAATCGGAAACCAGCAGGGCGTGATATGCGATCGCTTTCTCGACAGCCTTATTGAAGCGTTTGGGTTTTATCGGCTTGACAAGATAATCCACCGCATCTACTTCGTAGCTATCGACTGCGAACTCGGCAAATGCCGTTGTAAAGATGACCAGTGTCGTTTTCGGTATGCTTCCGGCAAATTCTATCCCGTTAATGCCGGGCATCCGAATGTCCAGAAATATCAGGTCTACCGGAGAGGTGCTTATGAATTTGGCGGCGGCATCCGCATTTTCAAAACTTCCCAACACGTTAAGTGTCGGAATATTCCGGGAAAGCTTTTCTATTCCCTTGCGGGCTATGGGTTCATCGTCTACGATAATACATCTCATATTTTCAATTCCATTTTTACGGTGTAAACTTCCTTATCGTCCTCAAGCGTGAGCATATAGTTCTTTCCGAACAGCAAATCCAACCGCTTCCGTATATTGGCCAGTCCTATTCCGCCCTCTTTCCGGGTATGGGGCAATCGGGCTTTGGGGTTTTCACATTCAAAGTACAGCCTGTTGCCTGTGATCCGGAACATAATTTTTACATACGAATCGTTCTCCGGATTATGCTTGACGGCATTTTCAACGAACGGTATGAACAGTAGCGGAGGTATGTCCAGGCCGGTGTTTCCTTCCGACCGTATGATATAGGTGAAGCGGTCGCGGCGTATCTTTTCCAGTTCGAGGTAATCGGCAATAAACGCCAAATCATCTTTGATCTTTACCGTTTCCTTTGAACCTTCACCCACCTGATAGCGCAGCAATGTTTTTAATTTGGACAAAATGAAGGATGATTCGGCGGCATTTTCGCTTACCAGGATATTCGCATTATTAAGCATATTGAACAGGAAATGCGGATTTATCTGATTTTGCAGGTTCGACAGTTCTATCTTCATCGTTACATTCTCCAGTTCATTGATTTTCCTCTCGTTCTCCGTGCGGCATTTAAGCAGCTGGAGGGCTGTCAAACCTGTGATGAGAAGGTATAGCGAAACAAAAGAGGAGGCGAGGGATATGAGCACAGGTACGGGAGTGCTGCTTACCCGGCTGTCGTTTTCACCGATCAGGCTTCCAATTGCGCCTATGCCCGACATAATGCCGAGTACAAGCACGATGGACGATACGAGATAAAACCATGTGCGCCCTTTCAAAAGCAGGCGGGGAACCAGCAGGTACATATTGACATAAATAATGGTATTGAACAGAAGGTGATAGGGAATCCAAACCGCGAATCTTCCGGGTAAAATCCGCACAGGTTCATCCCAGAAAACATTCATGGTGATCAGCAGTATCACTGCCTGAATCAGTACATGCCTGAAGATACGGTGTTCCGGCTTCAGCAGCAAACCGGGAATCATGCGATTGATTTCGTTTAGCATACTTTGAACTGTAATTCTATGGATTCATTTTTTTCACTGAAGATGATTTTATCGCCATACAGTAATTCCAGCCGCCGGATGGTTTTCCTGAAGTCGGCGGATGATAAGCGGGCGTTTGGGGCGATACATCCGAATCTCACCCGTTCATCATCCGCGTCAAACCATATCCGCAGTTCGTCCGGACACTGCTTTAAGACTGTTTCGATCAACGGCATGAACAGCCCGGGGGGAATAAACAGATTCACCCTGCCGGCAACTGATATTTTGAAAATCAACTTATTACCGGAGTTCTGCCGCTCAAGCGTCAGGTAATTCCGTATAAACTCAATATCGGATTCAAGCAAAACACTGTCGCGCCGGTTGTCGTAAAGCTGATAACTTAACAGTTCGCTCAGCGTAAACAGCGTTTCGGATGTTTGCTCCGGATTTGATTTCGCCTTTTCGGAAGCATAATCCAGTGTGGCATAAAGGAACTGGGGATTGATGCGGTTTTTAAATTCTTCAATATGATTCTTCAATTGCCTGTTCTCTAAATTCTCAATCCTGACGTTATCGGTTATCCATTGCTTGAATAATGTCGTAATGGAAGTGCTCGCAATGATGATTGTGTATGACATCAGGTTGGAAAGCCATTCCAGCAGCGTAACGCCATTTATCGTTCTTTTCACGCCAAAGTGTAGAAGAATCAGCTCTTCGGCTATGTGTTTCAATAACAGAAACCCGGCTGTCAGCATCAACAGGACGACGATGTAGGTAAAGTATTCGCCCTTCGGCAGAAAGTGCGGCGCCAGACAGGAAGCGTTGAAGGCGGCAAAGAACATAACGGCAACGATAATACCTGTTCCAAACCCATAGATTGTGTTCAACGGAATTTCGGCATAACCGCCGAACGACCAGAACGGCATAGACAATCCTGTCGGGATAAATACAATAAGAAACAGAACATACCTCCACGTTCTGAATCCGGGTGACTGCAAAAAACTGTATATAAAAGGCTGTTGAGTCATAATTTTGCGTATAAATCGGAAACTGTTTTAAATCTTGCCTGCCTTTAATCGCCAAAGATACACATATTCCCGCAACACGAAAAAACATCTAATTGTCTTCCCAAAGGCGTTTAGATGATTTTTAAAAACATTTAGACGGCTTTCCAAAGGCAATTAGATGATTTTTCGAAAGCATTTAGCCTGTATTATTCATACGTAACAAATCAGCGAGCGCAGCTTGTAGAGAAGAAGAGAAGGAGAGAAGGAGAAGCGGGAGGTTATTTCCATTTTTCCGGTCTTTTAAGTACATAACCCGAAGGCAGACATATTTCTTCGGGTAAAACGGCCTTTTCAAACATTGATTTTGCCCCATCTAAAGTCTTAATGCCATCTGCCATATTTTTTAGATTTGAAGAAAATCTTTTGGGTGGGAAAAATACTATCATTTTTTGCTTTGGTTTTATTTCCCTAAGCAATTCTAACGAAGGTATCAGATCGCTATCGGCTGATACCAATACTGAAATATCGCATCTATCATTATAGGCATCGGCAATAATGCCGACTGCTATTCTCACGTCTGTTTCTTTTTCTTCAAATGTATGAATGATGGATCCACATTTCCGGCATTCAATATTCTTACTTAGGTATTTTCCTAAAACAAGCCTGAATCGTGGATTCTGTTTATTTGCAGAGAATAACAAATCCTGCCTTTCCTTTTTACCTGCATGTGATGGTATAGCAGAAAAATACTTAACTCCGATCAATTCCTGATGCGCCCTTAAGAGGCTTTCAAAGAAAGAAACCATATCTAACCAGTAATACTTTTTCCATTTCTTATCTTTTAACCCATAATAGAAATTGAAACCATCTACATAAACGATAACTCTTTGTTTAGAAGATGGCGCTGTCTTTTGTTGTATCTCTTTCATCCGTCATTTTTAGTTTATATCAAGGCCATGTGGAGCACACTCAAAATATCATCGCCTTTGGCGAAACAGTTCTAATGGCCCGTTTCATTACTGTATGAAATTAAAAAACCCCTCTTTAATTGAGGGGTCAGCCTTAGTATTTCTCAACTAAGGGGGGTATTATGATGCAAATGTAGATTAAATTTCATCACACACGCTATCACACGCAATGATATTTAATAAATATTATACATTTTCGGCATCTTCTCCTCCCTTTATCTCACTATAAATAGCCCACCGGCAACCCGGAGTTACGTTCACTGCACTCCGGGCTGAAATATTACGGGCTTCCGGCCCTGATTGTCTGAACTGTGATTCTTGTGATTGAGAAACTGTTTTGAAATGATTCGGTTGATCTCATAATAATCACTCAAATCATACAAATCACAGTTTGAAATGTATTTTATAGCTGATATTCGGCAGCGAAGCGGCTCCACTGTATAGCTCTATCCTGTTCGTTTTCGTGTTGTAATGATGTCCGTAAAATTCTTTATGCTTCGTTACGTTCAGCATTTGCAGCGCAAATTCGTGTGAAACGTTCTTTCTGTTTATCCG
>JAITVG010000205.1 GCA_031285925.1 Tannerellaceae bacterium | reverse complement strand
CGCGGAGAAATAGACGTGGAAGGATTGATGGAACATATAAAAGCTCCGGATTTTCCGACAGGCGCCACGATTTACGGTTATGCCGGTGTAAAGGAAGCTTTTGAAACGGGTAGGGGACGTATCGTGTTGCGCGGCAAGGCGGAAATCGAAACTGCACACAATCACGATAAAATTGTAATTACCGAAATACCATACCTTATTAATAAGGCGGAATTGATCAAATACATCGCCGACCTGGTAAATGACAAGCGTTTGGACGGCATATCATACGTCAATGACGAATCCGACCGTTCGGGTATGCGAATTGTTGTAGACCTAAAAAGGGATGCCAACGCAAGTGTAGTTCTCAATAAATTGTATAAGATGACGGCTTTGCAGTCGTCGTTCAACGTAAATAATATTGCGCTGGTGAACGGGCGTCCGCGGCAACTGAACCTGAAGGATATGATCAAGGCGTTTGTGGATCACCGCCAGGAGGTTGTAATGCGGCGTACGCGTTTTGAATTGAAAAAGGCCGAAGAACGCGCACATATACTGGAAGGATTGATCATCGCTTCCGACAATATCGACGAGGTAATATCCATTATCCGTTCCTCCGGAAGCCCGCAGGAAGCTATCGAACGTTTGATCGCACGTTTTTCCCTGTCGGAAATACAGGCGCGTGCAATTGTAGAGATGCGTCTTCGTCAGCTTACCGGGCTGGAACAAAGCAAGTTGCGTGCAGAATATGAAGAAATAGAAAAACTGATCGCCCGTTTGAAAGAAATCCTTGAAAACGAAGAAATCTGTATGCAGGTAGTAAAGGACGAGTTGCAGGAAATAAAAGACAGATATGGCGACCGCAGAAAAACGGATATAATTTATGCTTCGGAAGAATTGAATCCTGAAGACTTCTATGCGGATGATGAAATGATCATCACCATTTCTCACATGGGATATATTAAACGGACTCCGCTGTCGGAATTTCGTGCGCAAGGAAGAGGTGGAGTAGGGGCTAAGGGTTCCGAAACACGCGATGAAGACTTTGTGGAATATATCTATCCGGCCTCTATGCACGCTACGCTGTTGATATTTACGGCAAAAGGAAAATGCTACTGGTTGAAAGTGTACGAAATACCGGAAGGCGCCAAAAATGCGAAAGGACGTGCAATCCAGAATCTGTTGAACATCGAACCGGACGACAAGATACAGGCCTTTATCCGTGTGAAGAAATTAACTTCCGATATAGCATTTATTAATTCACACTATCTGCTGTTCTGTACAAAGAAAGGCGTTATCAAGAAAACGTTGCTGGAAGCCTATTCACGTCCGCGCCAGAATGGAGTGAATGCGATTACGCTGCGTGAAGACGACGGTTTGATCCAGGTGAAAATGACGAATGGCAAGAATGAAGTGCTTATTGCCAATAAAAACGGACGGGCAATACGCTTTAACGAAAAGGCAGTTCGCATTATGGGCAGAACGGCAACCGGAGTAAAGGGCATGACTTTGGACAATGATGCGGACGAAGTAGTCGGAATGGTCACACTCAAAGACACGGAACAGGAAACAATCCTTGTCGTTTCCGAGCAGGGATACGGAAAAAGATCCCACATCGAAGACTACCGAATTACCAACAGAGGTGCAAAAGGTGTAAAAACTATTAATATTACCGATAAGACGGGTAAACTTGTGGCCATGAAAAATGTCACAGAAGATAATGACCTGATGATAATCAATAAATCGGGCATTACGATCCGGATGAAAGTGGCGGATATTAAGGTAATAGGACGCGCAACGCAGGGAGTTCGTTTGATCAATCTGGAAAAGCGCCATGACGAAATCGCTTCGGTATGCAAGGTATTGTCTGAAACGGATGAAGAAATTGCCGAACAGAAAGCCGAACTCGAAGCTATGCTGGAAAGAGAAATTCACGACACAGCGTTAAGTCCGGATATAATAATGCCGGAATCCGCTGATGATGAAGAACAGAACGATGTGCCGGAAGATTTCGACGATGAAATGGAAGAATAAATAAATATATTAATCTTATAAAAATTTAAAATTGCATGAAACGAGTATTATTTTTATCAATTGCACTATGCGTGGCAGCAACAGGTGCCTTTGCGCAGAAGAAAGCTGTCAGTCAGGCTCAAAGTATCGCTAAAGGAGATAAGGCTGATTATGCGGAAGCAAGAACGCTGATTAAAGGAGCCTTGGAAAACCAGGAAACGAAAGAAGACCCCAAGACCTGGTATGTAGCCGGCTATGTTGAAGATCAACAATTCAGCGGGGAAAGAATGAAGGAGTTATTGGGACAGCAACCGAATCAGCCGGTAATGTATCAGGCTCTTTTGAACATATTGCCGTACATGGAAAAAGCGTACGAACTGGATCAGTTGCCCGACGCTAAAGGAAGAGTAAGGCCTAAACACTTAAAGGATATTAAAGGTATATTGAGTGCCAATCATATTTACTACATCAATGCCGGAGCCTATTATTTCGATGAAAGAGATTATAAAAGCGCTTACAATGCATTTGAGCAGTATATCAAAATATCCGAATTGCCCATGTTTGCCGGCGAACAGACAGCCGCAAAGGATTCCAATTACATGACCGTACAGTTCTATTGCGGAGTAGCAGCTACTCAAGTGGGTGATCCTCAGAAAGCAATTGCCGCATTAAATCGTGCAAAGGGATATGCTTACAGACAAAGCGATACCTATGAATATCTATATATGGAATATGATCAGTTGAAAGATACGGCCAATATGGAAGCAATCGCAAAAGAAGCTTTTTCCCTGTTCCCGAACGATTCAAGATACGTTCAATACCTGATCAACATTTATATTTACACCAATCGTAACGAGGATGCCATAGATTATTTGAATAAAATAATCGCATCCCAACCGGATAATGCACAGTATTACGATGTTTTGGGCGGTGTTTACGAATCCGGATTGAAAGACATTGAAAACGCAGAGAAAAACTATGCCAAAGCATTGGAGTTGAATCCGGACTATGTGGAATCACTGTCTAATCTCGGCCGTATCTACTATAATCAGGCAATTAGTATTCAGGGAGATGCGAACATGCTTACCGATAACAAAAAATATCAGGAAGAACTTGCAAGAGCAAAATCACTGTTTGAAAAATCCCGTCCGTATTTCGAGAAAGCACATCAGCTCAAACCGGAGCAAAGAGAATATCTTGTTGCTTTGAGAGGTATCTATTACAATCTCGATATGGGAAAAGAATTTGAAGAAATAGAAGCTAAGCTGAATTCAACTCAGGAATAGTTTCAAATTAGAGATTTATTGAAAATTATCACTCGAAAGGCTGTCTTCCGAATGGGAGGCAGCCTTTTTTGTTTCCTTGAACGGACTTGTCAATAATTCAATTAAACATAATCAGCATTATACTTTTATTAGTAAGACAACATACGGCAACACACTACAAATAAAAAGTCCGTATATAACTTCGCAGCCAAATACGGACAATCAAATAACAAACTCTACTTAATTATGAAAAAACAAATACTACTAACAAACACTCTTCATCTTTATAACAAAACAATAATCTAATTGTTCACGGAAAGACAAAGAAATTTTCACGAATGCATAACAAGCAACGGCGTATCCGTATGGAAAAACATCTTGCGCGCTATGCCCGGATTGAACATTCGTGCAATAATATTTCGCCGCTGCGTTCCAATAGCAATGACATCTATATGTTCATCGCGAACAAATTTTTCAACGGCAAGAAGCAAGTCGCCGTCGGCCAGCACCGTGTGAGTTATGTTTGCTGCAGGATATTGTTTCTTAAAGTATTCGTTTATACCCGTTAAGCGGATTTCATTCCATTCGTCTTTGCTTGTAGAGATGTTGAAAATATGAATATTGAAGTCGAATCCACTGATCAGTTCCATGAATTTGTCGAAAATAACCGGATCTCTTTGGTTAAAAGATGTTGCAAACGCTATGTTTTTTATATCTTTCAGGTTCTTGAAGGGCGTATTTTCCGGAATAGCCAAAACCGGTGTCCTGTTGGCTTCAAACACTTCTCCGGTCACGCTTCCTATCAAATCCATTTCTTTTCGGTTTTTGCCCTTTGTGCCCATAACTGTCAGTGCCGGTTTGTATTCCTTGCAGTAGGCAACGATTTCTTCTTCCGGCAGACCTTCACGCAAGATGTAATCATATTTCACTTTGGGCAATTCTCCCGAATCTATTTTCCTGTTGATGTAATTACACAGATTGTCCACATCGGCCTGCACCCTTTTCAATATGTGCGACACGGATTCTTCTTCATTTACCTGATAAACCAGTGAGTCGCCGATTGGAACTGCCGACGGAAAATAAGGTGCAAAATAAGCGTGCATGATCATCACTTCTCCCCGGACTTTCGCTGCATAATTTATTCCTATTTCACAGGCTTTTATCGAATAATCGGAAAAATCAACAGGAATAAGAATTTTTTTCCGCTCATTCTTTTTCTCCTTCTTTTCGTCCTCGTCCCCGTCCGATTCTTTCAGCCAGTTGCTGTCTTCTATAATCCGCAGTGCATGAGGCAAATCGCTTTCCTTGATTCGCACGCGCACACCGGCCGAAACTACCGGCTGGATCAGGTTCACATTATGAATACAGACATCGATCCCTTCCGTTTCCAGTAAAGTCTTCAATATCTGGGCTTTCTCATAAGTGTGAATGGCTAATGTAATCAATTTTTCTTCCATTTCCTTCAGGATTTAAACACTGCCGGCACGACTTTCGCTTTGTATTTCCAAAGCGCGGTCTAATATCGCAGTGTCGTCCAATACCACTATACCCCCGTCTGGTCCCGGCTCGATGTGAATACCACAGCTTTTGCCGTCTTTAAAATTTTGTCCTCCGAAATAATTCCGGACTGTTTCGACGGATATACCCAATTCATCGGCTATACGATGTGTCGTACCGTCGGGCAAACTGTCTTTGATTCTTCGTAACTCGTTGAAAGTGATTGTCTTTGTCATGGCTTGTTTATTATAAAATTAATAATTGAGTTAATTATGCTACTAACTTAGTGATTATATGTATGCGAAGTAAGCAAATAAATATGCTTTACGGCATAAACACGTGTCAGTTTAATATAAACAGCTGTATATCAGCACATAAACTTTTCATTTTGGGTAAGAAAAATCATCTAAATGACTTTCCCAAACCATCTAAACGCTTTTTAAAATCATTTAGATGGCTTTGCAAAGGGAATTAGATGGTTTTGGGAAGGGGATATAATGTCATATTTCCGGTGATGGAAGAGCAGCTTAGGGGATCCCGAGGAACATAAGCAGAAGTTTACGGCAGAGGATATCAAGCTGAAAATGGAAAAAGAGCCGGATAATCCTGACAAGTTATGCCTAAATCTCAGAGGTTCAGAAGCAATTCGGAATTAATAAGAAACAGGGAGGAGTAAGAATATAGGTGTTAGACTGTAATTTCATACCAAGATAGCATTTATTCATCGAAAACACTTACCTTTACATAAAAAATAATTAAGCAATGAAGTTACCACATCCTATTCCGTATCAAGGGAGTAAACGCAATTTGGCAGACAATATACTGCGATACTTTCCTGTTACCTTTGACCGCTTAATCGAACCTTTTGCAGGTTCGGCAGCTATTACTATTGCCTCTGCTTTTTATTTCAAGGCAAATCATTTTATTATCAATGATATAAATAAACCGTTAATGTCTCTTTGGGATTCGATTATCAATACGCCACAATATATAGTGAAACAATATCATGATATTTGGCATGGGCAGCATGGAAATGAAGAAGAATACTATTATGAGATACGTAATAAATTTAACGAAACACAGCAAGTTGAATATTTATTGTTTCTTTTAGCAAAATGTGTAAAAGCAGCTGTACGGTACAACTCACAGGGAAACTTCAATCAAAGCCCTGACAAAAGGCGTTTGGGCAGAAATCCACAAATGATGCGGGATGATATTTTGGGCGTTTCACGGCTTTTAAAAGGCAAAACTAAAATATTATCCGTAGATTATTCACTGGTACTCAATGATGCAACTCCTAATGACTTGATATATATGGATCCTCCCTATCAGGGAACAGGACAAAATGGAGGTTTTAATTATGCTGGTAATATCGGATTTGATGATTTTGTCATCTCTCTGCATGAATTGAATCAAAGGGAGATACCCTACATTTTAAGTTTTGATGGCAGAACCGGCGACAAAACATTTGGGAATCCGCTACCGGATAAGCTAAATCTAACAAAAATAGAGATTAATGCGGGACGTTCAACACAAGCCACATTGCTGAATCGAAGGGAATATACTTATGAGGCTGTTTATTTGTCGTCGGCACTTGTAAAACGTATTGACATTGATAAAATGACACTAAAACAACATCTCCAATATGATTTATTCGCATCCTCATGAATAATAAGCAAACATACCCCAAAGATTTTTTAGAACATATTCAATCAATTAACAATAAACGGGCAAAGATTGTTATTGACCATATTATGCGACATGGATTCGTTACTACGGAAGATTTAGAAAGTATTTACGGTTACAATCATCCTCCAAGAGCAGCACGGGATGTACGTGAAGCCGGTATTCCGTTGGAAACATTCAAAGTAAAATCAAAAGACGGTAAATCTATTGCTGCATATAAATTTGGTGATATTACGCAATTGCAAGCAAACAGAATCGAAGGGAGAGTATCATTCTCAAAAGAATTCAAAAAAATGCTATATGATGTATGTCATGGAAAATGTGCTATATGCAACGGTGAGTTTGCGGAAAGATATTTGCAAATAGATCATAAAGTTCCGTATGAAGTAGGAGGAGATATTTCCACAAAGCGGGATATGAAAGATTTTATATTATTATGTGGTTCATGCAACAGAGCAAAATCATGGAGTTGTGAACATTGTGATAATTGGAAGACAAATAAGAATGTAGATTTATGTATAAAATGTTACTGGGGTAATCCGACAAATTATAATCATATTGCATTAAAAGATATACGAAGGCTTGATATACAGTGGGAAGGAGATGAAGTTAAGTCCTATGATGCGATGAAATCAGTAGCAGATGATAAAAACATCGAACTACCGGATTTTGTAAAACAAATTGTAAAAAACAAAAGTGTACAGGAATTAGGAAAAGCAGATTTGAGTCAATCTACAATTTAATATTTCGCCGTAACTTTTATATATATTCGCAGCGATAGTTTTTTATGGAAGATTTTCAGATCATATACCCTTCGCCTGCGCTTGCGCCTTATGTGAAGCATTACTGGCTATTGAAAACGGTCGGTGGTGATACGGATGTGGCGCGAACGGTGCCAACGGGAATGATGAGCCTGATTTTTCATCGGGGCAATCGCCTGTTATCCGTCCACGAAAATACGTTCCATCCGCGCACTTTTCTGAACGGACAGGAACGCACATTCGCCGATTTACAATACGACGGGCAGGTTAATATGATCACGGTGGTGTTCCGGCCTGCCGGAGTGAGGGCGTTTTTCGATCTGCCTATAAACAGGCTCACGGGGTTACGTCTGACTGCCGGAGATATGGAAGACAGAGAGTTGGCTGCACTTGAAAACTCGCTCACAAGCACCGGGGATGACGGAATGTGCATTCTGCTGATCGAGCAGTTCCTGTTTCGGAGATTGATGCGGCTTGCCGAACACAACTTGAAACGTATCGAAACAACCATCCGGTTGATTAATTCGGGAGAAACGAACGTTACTGCCCTTGCCGATACAGCTTGCCTGAGCCGCAAACAGTTCGACCGCATTTTTTCCGAATATGTGGGTGCACATCCGAAAGAGTTCTCGCGGACAGTCCGTTTCCAGCGCGCCCTGTACAAACTCGAAACTAATCCGCAAATATCGTGGGCTGCTCTCGCCGCCGACTGCGGATACTTTGACCAGTCGCACATGATCCGCGAGTTTCGCTCTCTCTCCGGTTATACCCCCGGCGAGTACCTGGCCGCCTGCCCGCCACATTCCGATTATTTCAGTTAGGAGGCGGGGTTCCTGCAAAATGTCCCTTTTTTACAATCTTGCCGCCGTAGCCGATTGTACTTTTGTACCCGAATCATTAAAAAGTTAAGACATGGAAAAAAGAGAATTGGCGGCGAAAATCGAATCGCATTTAGCCGTTTTATGTTCCCAAATCGGCGAACGCCGTGTGGGGAGCGAGGGTAATCGCAAGGCTACGGCTTATGCACGGAAGGTATTGGAAGAGGCAGGTTGGTTGGTCGAATCAACCGGGTTGCAAGTGATGGACTGGAAAACGCAGGGCGCAACACTGACTTGCAAGGGCGAGGCTTTCAAGGTAATCTCATCGCACTATTCGTTGGGGTGCGACGTGCGCGGGGAGTTGGTCGCGGTCGATTCCATTGCAGAGTTGGAGCAAGCCGACATCATCGGCAAGATCGTTTTGCTTCACGGTGAAATCGCCGCCGGGCAGATCGCCCCAAAGAACTTCCCGTTCTGGAATCCTGAAGAACATCAGCACATCGTCTCCCTGTTGGAGCGCGGTAATCCACTGGCTCTCGTCTGCGCCACAGAGCGCAACTCAGTCACGGCGGGCGGAGTATATCCATTCCCGCTCTTTGAGGACGGTGATTTCGAGATCCCATCGGTATATATGAAAGACATCGAGGGTATAAAGTTGCTTGCCTGCGCAGGGCAAACGGTCGGATTGATCTCACGCGCAGAACGCATCCCCGAAACAGCGTTCAACATCGTTGCCCGAAACGGTGATGTAACGAAAAACCGGATCGTTGTTTCGGCGCACATAGACACCAAGATCGGCACTCCCGGCGCGATAGACAACGGTACAGGTGTGGCCATCGTGCTGGCACTGGCCGAATTACTGAAAGAGTGCAAGTATCCCGTCGAGCTGGTGATATTTAACGGTGAGGATTATTACGGTGCGCCGGGACAGGTGCGCTACATCGAACAGAATACCGGGCGATTTGGTGATATCGCCCTCAATATCAACATCGAC
This sequence comes from Tannerellaceae bacterium, assembly GCA_031285925.1. Taxonomy (GTDB): domain Bacteria; phylum Bacteroidota; class Bacteroidia; order Bacteroidales; family Tannerellaceae; genus QVMG01. The sequence continues at coordinate 163 of JAITVG010000205.1, read as the reverse complement.
GGAGCCGGATATTGCGAAGGATTGTCGTGTTTTTCACCATTCAACTTGCCGGATAGTATCTCCGCCGCCCTGCACGAGGTTATCGGGAACAATCCCTGCCTCGTTGAAGGTCAGCCGTGGTATCAGGGCGACCATAGCCTTTTTCTGCAACAGGGTCGTCCGG
>JAITVG010000192.1 GCA_031285925.1 Tannerellaceae bacterium | reverse complement strand
TTTCCGGTTCCGAACTTTATACCTACTTTTGGCTCTGCTTATTGACTAACAATTAACAATTAAAGAAGTGGATTTAGCAAGCAAATTATTTAAGGGAGACCGGGCGGTGTGGATCATATTCATGCTCCTTTGCCTGATATCTTTGGTCGAGGTGTTCAGCGCTACAAGTACGCTGGCCTATAAGAATGCAAACCACTGGGCGCCGATTGTCCGCCACGCTACATTCCTGCTGGGAGGATTTGTTATCATCCTGCTGATCCATAATTTTCATTACAGATTCTTTTCGGTACTGATATTCCTGTTGCCCGTGTCGATCGTGCTTCTGATAGCAACCCCCTGGATAGGCATTTCGGCGAACGACGCCCACCGCTGGCTGGAAATATTCGGCATTCAGTTTCAACCCTCCGAGTTTGCCAAGCTTTCGCTGATCGTATTTATCGCTTTCATGATGAGCAGGCGAAGCCGGTTTACGGAGAAACAGATCTATTATTCCATTCTGATCACGGCAGGGATTACCTGCTTCATCATATTCTGGGAAAATGTGTCTACGGCGATTATGCTTTTCGTGATTTCCTTTCTGATGATGTTTATCGGGCAGTTGCCCTTCTGGAAACTCTTCCGCCTGGGGGCGGGTTTGGTGCTGGGCGGCTGTCTGCTTCTTTTCGCCATATACAATGCTCCTGACGATATGCTGGAGAAAGCGCCCGGACGCCTGACTACCGTCAAGGCACGCCTCGAAAGGTATATTAATCCGACGGAAGATGTAGTGGATAAAAACGGGAACATGCTGATTACCGACGAGAACTATCAGGAGGTTCATGCCAAGATAGCCATCGCCCGGGGAGGCATCCTGGGCAAGATGCCCGGACACGGACAGCAAAGGGATTTCCTGCCGCAGGCTTATTCCGATTTTATTTACGCCATCATCATCGAAGAACTGGGGATCATCATCGGAGGTTTTGGCGTGCTTCTTTTATATATAATGCTGTTAGTGCGGGGAGGGATTATTGCGTGGAAGTGCGAAAAGCCTTTTGCCAAATACCTGGTGCTTGGGTGTACGCTGGTAATCGTAGTGCAGGCCTTCTTCAATATGGCCGTGGCCGTCGATCTTTTCCCTGTTACCGGGCAACCTTTGCCTCTGGTCAGCCGCGGGGGAACATCCATTCTGATTTCCTGCATCTACATAGGGGTCATATTAAGTGTAAGCCGCTTTGGAGCGGGAATGGGCAACGAAGAAGAGCTTGCCGTCGAAAATACAGCGGAAGAGAATGCTTTGGATGAAAAAGAAATGGAAACGGTTTTGGCTTCGGTTGAAGTGGAAACGATTGAAGAAGCGAATCTATGAGAAGCGAATCTATGAGGCCATATAAATTCATAATCAGCGGCGGCGGCACCGGAGGACATATCTTTCCCGCCATATCAATAGCAAATACGATAAAACAACGCTATCCCGACGCGGAGATACTCTTCATCGGTGCAGACGACCGGATGGAGATGGAGAGGGTTCCGGCTGCCGGATACCGGATTGTCGGTTTGCCGGTCAGCGGACTGGATCGCGCGAATTTGCTGAATAACATAAAGGTGATACTCCGCCTGGGGAAAAGCCTCAGGCTGGCGAAAAAGACTGTGAGCGCCTTCAAGCCGGATATTGCGATCGGCGTAGGAGGATATGCCAGCGCGCCGACTTTATGGATGGCTTCTTCGGCAAAGGTTCCTACCCTGATTCAGGAGCAAAACTCGTATGCGGGAGTAACCAACAAGCTTTTGGCGCGGAAGGCAAAGAAGATATGCGTTGCTTACGAAGGGATGGAAAAATTCTTCCCGGCGGAGAAGCTGGTTATTACCGGTAACCCGGTGCGTAAAGAACTTGAAGAGTCGATGGACAATAGAGAAGAAGCGTTGCGCTTTTTCGGCCTTTCCCCGGAGAAGAAAACGATACTTGTGGTAGGCGGCAGCCTGGGCGCACGGACGATCAACCGGAGTATTCAGGGCAAACTGGACATGTTTGCCGATGCCGGCATACAATTAATCTGGCAGACCGGGCGTTACTATCCGGAAGAAGCGCGGAAACATCTGGCTGCCTGTAAAGACAAAACGATCTGGTGTTCCGACTTCATCACGCGGATGGATTACGCCTACGCAGCGGCCGATCTGGTGATTTCCCGTGCCGGCGCCGGTTCCATCTCGGAGTTATGCCTGCTGAAAAAGCCGGTGATCCTTGTTCCCTCACCGAACGTGGCGGAAGATCATCAGACGAAGAACGCACTGGCGCTGGTTCATAAAGACGCCGCCCTGATGATCCCCGACGCGGAAGCGCCGGAACAGTTAGTGTCTGTGGCTTTGAATGTGGCGGGAAATGAAGAAAGGTTAAAGTCCCTGAGCGAACATATTTCCCTTTTGGCGCAACACAACAGCACGGAGCGGATAGTAGACGAAATCATAAGAATCATTAATCATTAAGTCACGTGGATATTAAGTCTGTATATTTTATCGGAGCCGGAGGCATCGGCATGAGCGCACTGCTCCGCTACTTCCTTTCCAAAGGGAAAAAGGTGGCCGGATACGACAGGGTTTCTTCCGGTTTGACGGAAAAGTTAAACGAAGAAGGCGCGGAGATCCATTATGAAGACAACGTATCCCTGATCCCCGTATATTGCCGGAATGCGGAAGAAACGTTAGTGGTATATACTCCTGCCGTGCCGGAATCCCACACGGAGTTGCTCTGGTTCATGGAGCATGGTTTCACGATCATGAAGCGGGCGAGCGTACTGGGTGAAATTACCCGTTCCGCCAGAGGAATATGTGTGGCGGGAACGCATGGAAAGACTACCACTTCTTCGATGATCGCCCACCTGTTGAAGCAATCCCACGTAGATTGCAACGCTTTTCTGGGCGGAATACTGAAAGGATACGACAGTAACCTTATGTTGTCGGCAACCAGCGATCTGACGGTGATCGAGGCCGATGAATTTGATCGTTCCTTTCACCGGCTTACGCCGTATATGGCAGTAATCACATCCGCCGATCCGGATCATCTGGATATCTACGGCACAAAGGAGGCTTACCGGGAAAGTTTTGAAAAATTCACCTCGCTGATCCGTCCGTCCGGTACGCTGATTATGCGCAAGGGTGTCGACATGGCTCCCCGTTTAAATCCCGGAGTGAAATGTTATACCTATTCGGCGGAAGACGGGGGCGACTTCCATGCGGAAAATATCCGCATCGGTAACGGAAACATATTCTTCGATTTTGCAGGCCCCGGTATTCATATCCCTGACGTACAATTGGGAGTGCCCGTGAAAGTGAACATCGAAAACGGGGTTGCGGCGATGGCTTCAGGGTGGCTCAACGGAGTTACTCCGGAAGAACTGAAAGCGGGAATGGCAAGTTTTGCCGGGCCTTGCCGACGTTTCGATTTCCGGATAAAAAGGGATGATAAAGTACTGATCGATGATTACGCGCACCATCCCGTGGAACTGAGTTCCAGTATTCTTTCCGTGAAAGCGCTTTATCCCGGACGAAAACTCACCGGGATATTCCAACCCCACCTTTATTCCCGTACCCGTGATTTTGTAGATGATTTCGCGGCGGCCTTATCTCTTTTGGATGAATTGATATTGCTGGATATTTACCCGGCGCGGGAAGAACCCATACCCGGTGTTTCTTCTGAAATTATTTTGGATAAAGTGACGATAGCCGATAAGGTACTTTGCCGTAAGGAACAACTTGTGGATTGCCTGGCAAACCGGGAAACGGACATTGTGCTTATGCTGGGCGCAGGCGACATCGACCGGTTGGTTGAACCCGTGCAGTATTTGTTTGAAAATCAAAATAAGATGTAGTATGATTCGGATTATCTCCATTACAGCAAGTTTCTTCCTGGCGGGATACCTGTTTTTTGTTTCTTTTCTGTTTGCGGAAAAAAGGCCGGAGAAGGCATGTGAGGAAATCATGATCGCGGTGAAGGACAGCCTGAATAAACATTTCGTCAACGAGCGGGATATTCTGGACTTATTGAAAAGGGCGGATATGAATCCTTTGCACAAGCCGATGAACCATATCAATACGGAAAGCATAGAGAAGGAGTTGATGAATAATCAGATGATAGCCAATGTTGAAGTTTATAAAACACCTTCCGGAAAGATCAAACTGGAGATCGAACAAAAACTGCCGATCCTTCGCGTGATAAGCGGCGGCGGTAGTTATTATGTGGATAACAAAGGGAGCGCCATGCCGGTCAGTTCCCGTTACGTAGCCCATGTGCCGGTAGCCAGCGGAAATATAGAAAAAGAACTGGCGCTAAACGACTTATACAAATTTGCGCTATTTTTGCAAGACAATGACTTTTGGAACAGTCAGATCGGACAAATATATGTTCGCTCCGACAGTGAAGTAGAGTTGATCCCCACGGTAGGTAATCACCGGATCGTGTTGGGAACACTGGATGAGTTTGAAGAGAAATTGGATAATTTGCAGCTTTTCTATAAACAGGCAATCCCTAAAATAGGATGGGAAAAATACGGAATTATTAATCTGAAGTATAAGGATCAGATAGTTTGTACTAAAAAATAAGGTTTTATGGCATATACAGAGTTTATTGCGGCGATCGACCTGGGAACCTCACGGCTGGTGGGGATGGCAGGAACGAAGAATACATCAACCGGTATTCTTTCCGTTATTGCCTGCGATACGGAGGACTCGGATTCCGGTATCCGGCGCGGTTGTGTGGTGAATGTGGAAGAAACGGCGGCTAAAATCAAACGCCTGGTGCGCAAGCTGGAGAGTAAACTCAACGGCGCCCGCATCGCAAAGATTTATATCGGTATCGGCGGGCAGTCTGTTCATTCGATCGACCATTCCGTGATACGGGAAGTGGCTGAAGAAGACATAGTGACGGAGGACTTGAAAGACCTCCTGCTGGAAGAATGCCGGACTTACCGGGCGGAATCCTTGGATATACTTGGCATTGTGCCGCCGGTGTATTACGTAGACGGCAACCGGGTACAAAATCCGGCAGGTGTGCCTTTTCGCAGGATCGAGGCGAAATACAAACTGATCGCAGGGCGCCCTTCCTTGCGGCGCCACATCAAAGCCTGCATGGAGAGGACACAATTGAAGTTGGCCGATATTCTTATTTCTCCTTTGGCTTTAGCGGATGTGGTGTTGAGCGAAGATGAAAAATCGTTGGGTTGCGCTCTGGTGGATTTCGGGGCAGGCGTAACTTCCGTCACCATTTACAGGAAAGGGCATCTGGCCGATCTTTGCGTGATTCCTCTGGGTGGACACTTAATTACGAAAGACCTGACCACTCTTCCTCTGATAGAATCGGAAGCGGAACGGCTTAAAATCGATTACGGAAGCGCTGTGGTGGGAAAAGATGAGGATGAGTCCGTGCAGGTAAGCGCTGTGGACGGGATCGGGATACAGAGCGTCAAACTGTCGAAAGTGAATCATGTGATCGGATCGCGGATGAAAGAGATCGTGGAAAATGTCTATGCCATACTGGAAGCGGATAACCTGATAGAATCACTGGGCGCGGGAGTTGTGATCACCGGAGGCGCATCCAATTTGCGGAACCTTGCGGAGGAAATGCGCAAGCGGCTGAAAAAGGATATCCGTTATGCCGCTTTGCGGGAGAACCTGATGGAGAATACTTCTTTAGCGGCTTACTCCGAATTTGCGGCGGCAATAGGCCTCCTGTCGCAAGGCGATATGAATTGTGCGCAAATAACGGAGCAGACTTCCGAACGGGATATGTTCGGCAACGAACCGGTTGCGGGAGCAGAAAAAACAAATGAGCCGATAAAAGTAAAACCGGTAAAAGAGCCGGTAAAAAAGCCTGAACAAAAAACGCCGAAACCTTCTAAAATCGGAAGTCTTTTCGACAGGCTGGGCGGCATTTTTGATGATAATAATTTATAAATAGTTTGACAAAATAAAACCGGACGACGATGGACGACGATACTTTATTAGACTTTGATTACGCTACGGGTAGCCTGACAATCATAAAAGTGGTCGGTGTGGGCGGCGGCGGCGGAAATGCCGTCAGCCACATGTATGAAGAAGGAATACAGGATGTTTCCTTTGTTTTGTGTAACACGGACAGCCAGGCATTGAACCGTTCCAATGTTCCTGACAAGATCGTGCTCGGACGAAATATCACACAGGGACTGGGCGCCGGAAACAAGCCGGAGAAAGCCAAACTTGCCGCGGAAGAAAGCGCGGAGGAGATACGTTCCATGTTGAGCGACGGCACGAAAATGGTATTTATCACCGCCGGAATGGGCGGAGGCACCGGTACGGGAGCCGCTCCGGTAATTGCACGGATCGCACGGGATATGGGATTGCTGACTGTGGGCATTGTGACCATTCCTTTTCTTTTTGAAGGCAAACCCAAAATAATACAGGCATTGAACGGGGTAGAGCAAATATCCGAAAACGTAGATGCTCTACTGGTTATCAACAATGAACGCTTGCGCGATCTCTATCCCGACCTGACGTTGCTGAACGCCTTCCGCAAAGCGGACAACACGCTGACAACGGCAGCGAAGAGCATTGCGGAAATCATCACGCAGCCGGGAATCATCAATCTCGACTTTGCCGATGTGAAAACGACAATGAAAGACGGTGGTGTTGCCCTGATGAGTAATGGCTACGGTGAAGGCGAATACAGGGTGCGCCTGGCTTTGGAAGATGCCTTGAACTCTCCTTTACTTGGAAATAATAATGTGAGAAACGCCAAGCGCCTGCTCCTCAACGTATGCTTTAGCGAAGAGGAAGAACTGGAAACGAGAGAATTGGATTATATCAATGAGTTTATGGCGGAATCAAACCGGGATGCGGAGGTTATTTGGGGTACAGCCGTAGACAATTCTCTGGAGAAAAAGGTAAAGATCACAATCCTTGCGACCGGCTTTACGATGGCAGATATTGATATTACGGAGGAAGAACGCCGGATGCGGGAGAAGAGAAATCAGGAATTGATGGAGAAATATTGGGTAACGGACAAAAAACCGGGAATCTATATCCCGCGCACACAGGTAGTCGTTCTCCAGCCCGACGAAATGGATAACGATGCGATCATCGCCATGCTGGAAGAACACCCCGCATACGACCGGGATCCGAAACTGATCTCCGGAATGCGGGCGAAAGCCGTTGCCGAATCCGCCGCCGTAACTGTGGATGTAAGCAGTGCGCCGGCAGCCCCGCAAAACATCATCCGCTTTTAGAGTAATGGCACACAGATAACACGGATTAAACGAAGATGACCACAGATTTTAATTATTAATCTGTGGTCATCTGTTTTATCAGTGTCATCAGTGTGCCATTGTTCAGACAATCCTCCCCAATCCCTTAATCCTTTAATCCTGATTCGGACTTCTTCGCCGCCTTCCCTTTCCGTTTGGCGATCGCGATGTTGAAGCGCTCGATCAGGGCGTTGAGCCTGACGATGAACGGAGCGAAAAATTAACCAAATCTTATTTTAGTCTTAACCGAATCTTAACATCCTTATCGTTACTTTGCGGCGAATATATTCAAATAGATTTTTCGGAGGGCTACCGGACTTCAGTTCTTTTGTAAAAATCAATAATGTAAAAATTAATTTCCAGAAGTCCATTAAAAACGTTCATATTATGCTTCCGGATTTTTATAAGCAATCTATGGATCAAATGCAAAATCTGCCTACATCTGTTGCCCCTGTACGTTATTTTGATCTGCCAGGTACCATGCATAGGGTAAATATGAAAACAATGATAATTCCCGATTTTGAAGCTACAACATTTGATAGAGTATTAACTACCGGTTCTACTGCTGCTTTTAATTGGTTAAAATCACTTTCTTCAGAAAATTCTTCCGATTGGGAAAAAGCAGATGCAGTACTTGTTCTTTGCCGTACGCACTTGATTACTGTTTATAAGGATCAGCATATACAGAAGTTAGGAGCGGATTCTTATACTCATGTATTTGCAAATCAAATAAAAATTCTGATTTCCATGAACCTCGCAGATTTACCAACATCTCTTGGGCAATACGGCGCTTCTGTTCTTAATATAATAAAAGAATCATCAAAAATGGCTTATCCTACATTAGCAAATGGAGATATGTATGTGGCAGCACAATTTGATGGTTATTGGCAAGGAATGAGAATTAAGAAAAGACAAAGTGAAGTAATCTCGGCTATGGCTTTGCAATAATGAAGCGCAATAAGTTGTTTTCAAACCGGAAAAGATATATATTTTGCATTTAATAAATTCTACCATGAAAATATTTTTGAACATACTCACAGTTGTAATCATTTTGCTGAGTGCAACGCCTGCACGCGGAGAGGACAAATTTCATATTCACTTGGACTACAATTACCTGCTGGGACTGTATGAAAAGGGAGCTTTTTTGGGTGGTAAATCGAAATTGAGCGGTTTTGATATTCATTTGGCAGGGATGTATGATATCAATAAACGCCTGTCTTTAGGTGCAGGGGTTGGAGTGGAAAAACTGGCTAATCCATGGTATACGATTTTCCCTGTTTTTGCAAAAGCACTTTATTCTCCTTTGAGCACAACCGATAAGCCTTACGTTTTCACCAAACTGGGTTATGGCATCGGCACCGAATATTCCAACGCGGGACTTTTGTTTAATCCCGGAGTGGGCTATAGGATTATGTTCAGAAAACATTTCGGCATCAACTTTATGTTGGGCTATCACCTGCAATCTGTCCGATACGATGTTTTTATTGAAGACGGTATCGGGAGTTATGCCATACCCACCCATAATAACAGACATTCCCTTTCTTTTGGTGTAGGGTTTATTTTTTAGCGGATAAGACACATTTAGCAACAAACGAAGAGCCTGTTCCGAAACTACGAAGAGTTCAGGCACTGCGTGAGAGAATTGTAAACATGCAGGGGCGGAAAATTTTCCGCCCCTGTTGCATTAATCCTCCCCAATCCCTTAATCCTTTAATCCTGATCCTGATTCGGACTTCTTCGCCGCCTTCCCTTTCCGTTTGGCGATTGCGATGTTGAAGCGCTCGTAATATCAACACTCCGGCTTATCACATCAGGTTATTCGCAGCGGCGTAGGCTGTAAACCCTGCCGTACCCTTGATACCGAGTTTAAACGATATTCTCTTCCTGTGGGACATGACGGTGTGATGCGATAAGTGCAGCCTTTCGGCAATCTCCATGTTTGTAAGACCTTTCGCGACTGCAACGATAATCTCCTTTTCGCGTTCGGAAACACTGTCTCCTCTATCGTCATTCGCGACGATGTAATCTTCGTACATCGTGGTGAGTTGTCGCACAATCGTTGCGCCTTCATCGTACAGATGCAGCGCCCCGTCGAAAGAGGCAAGCGCGTCGGAACGTAAAGCCTCGGTAGTCAGGGCGATTAGCATGGTGTCCGCATAATTCGGGAATAATTTCCGAATATCAAAGTGACAGGAATAGCCAAAGGTAGAGGTATTGAGCAGAATGATGTCTATATCTTCCCGGCATTGTTTTCTAAACGCTGGAATGTCGGGATAAATTCCGGTAACACGAAATTTAGAAGCTGCTTTCTCAAACAAAGCTTGAAATCCCAACCCGAGAACAGGGCAGGGTTCGATGATAGCGATTTGTATCATAGCCTGAGATTTGTCATGCGCTCCATTGCCGTCATAAAGATATCTTTCAACAGGATATGTTTGTCGGTGTCCATCTTAAACATGGCAATACTGACTAGTACATCACGGTATAGGCGCGATGTCGCCATACTATCATCGGTCAGATATTTCAAAATGAGGCTTTGGAAATCGTAAAAGAAGACATGCAATTCTCTGTCTTGATCTTCAATTTGAGGGCGGCACACATCCTGAGGTGATTTTGTATTGATCAACTCCCTGATATAAGGAAACTCGACCTGTTCCTCATAATCAATATGATCTTGTAACAGTTGCTGGTATCGAGTGCCAAGATCGACCATAACTTTACGATACAGATCAGAGGAAATTTCGGACAGTTCCACAACCTTGGCGAATATACCTGCCTGCATCCTAAGGTAGTCCCGATGAGATGCCGACAGAAAAGCCAACAACTCCGTCGCGAAAATGTCATTAAACACCTGTTCGTCGGGGCTGTAATCGTCGAACGTATAAACGTTGCATACAAGAAGAAACACTGCGGGTGATATTTTCTTCTCCTCGCATATTTGTTTAATGGTGCGCTCCTGAAACCCAAGTCCGACACCGAATCGAGGAAGAACGTCCAGTAGTCGGTAGTTGGTTCTGACCAAATCGACCAGCTTGATTGTCTCGGTAAAATGTGTGTAAAATTTCATGCTGCAAAAGTAATGCATAAATCGGATTCCCGATGTATTTAATTTCACCCGGATTCTAAATGCACTACTTTTAGGTAATCCGACCCGAAAAA
>JAITVG010000191.1 GCA_031285925.1 Tannerellaceae bacterium | reverse complement strand
CCATCGTGTTGAGCGTGCCCTACGTGCAGCAGCGTGCGTCGCAAATCACGAGCGAGAAGCTGTCTGCCTATCTGGGCGTGCCCGTGCGAATAGAGAGCGTCAGGGTGAGATGGATCAACCGGCTGGTGATGGAGGGCGTTTACGTGGAAGACCAACAGGGCAAGCCTCTGATCGAAGCCACGCACGTATCGGCCGGATTCCGCCTGCTGCCCATGATGCGGGGGAAATACGTGTTCACTACCGTGCGCCTCTTCGGTTTCAACCTTCAGTTGGAAAAGGAAACGCCGCGCGATGCCCTCAACCTTCAATTCCTCATCGACGCCTTTGCCCGCAAGGATACGACAAGGGTACAACCGGAGATCGACCTGAGGCTCAACACCGTACTGCTGCGGAAAGGACACATCAGCTACCACGTGAACAGCGAAAAACAGACGCCCGGACGCTTCAATCCCAAGCATACCGACATCAGCAATATCAGCGCAAACATTTCCCTCAAGGCTTTCAATCGCGACAGCATCAACGCGGACGTCCGCAAGCTGAGCTTCGATGAAAGTTCCGGTTTCCGGATGGACAGACTGTCGATGAACCTCACCGGCAACCGCGACAGCATCGGCATCGACCGCTTTGAGATACGCCTGCCCGGTACGCACCTGAATATCGGCAGGGCGAAGGTGGATATTTCAAGGGTGGACGGACTGACTGCCTTGTTCAACGATGCGCCGATGGAATTGCACATCACGCCCTCGTCCACCGTCGCCCTTAAAGACCTCGCCGCGTTCGTTCCCGCCTTTGGCCGCTTCGCGGATGTGATCAGTCTTTCGGCGGAAGCTTCCGGCACGATCGACAATATCGGCCTCAAACGCCTCGCCGTCAGGCAGGACAACCACCTGTCCTTCGACGGAGAGATGGAGCTGAAAGGAATTTCTACGCCGGGGGAAGCGTACCTGTTCGGAAAGGTGAACCGGATGAGTGTCACCCATGAAGGCTTCCGTTCGCTGGCCGACGGATTCGGCAGGGATTCCCTGAAGCTGCCCGACGCGGTGATGCGGCTCGGTAGGGTAGACTTCCGGGGAGAGATTTCCGGCTTCTTCGACAATCTCGTCGCCTTCGGCGAAATCAGCACCGCCATCGGTTCCCTGCACACAGACATTATTTTCGGCAGCGACCGTGAGAATAACATTGCGGCCTATATAAAAGGACATGCGGCCACCTCCGGCCTTGCCCTGTCCGGCCTGTTCGCGGAAGGGAATCCGTTCGGCAACGCCCGCTTCGACGCCACCATCGACGTGACCCGCCCGGTCACAGGCGACTTCAAGGCGAATATACAGGGGGAAGTAGGCGAGTTTGATTACAGAGGATATAAATACGAGAATATTCTCCTGTCGGGCAACTTCAACCCGAACGGCTTCGACGGCATCATCGAGGTGGACGATCCGAACGGCGCACTGCGGGCGGAGGGCATCGTCCGCAACGAAGGCAACAATTCCGTATTCAACTTCACCGCCGACCTGCGCCACTTCCGCCCGGACAGGCTGAACCTGACGGACAGGTTCGAAGAGCCGGAAATTTCCCTGCGCCTCAATGCGGATTTCACGGGCAACAACATCGACTATGCGCAGGGGCGGATCGTACTCGACAGTCTTTCGTTCAACACCCTCCCCAGCGACTTCTTCCTTGAAAAGATGGAGATAGAAGCTTCCGGCCGCGCCGAAGAACGTCGGCTGACCATCTCTTCCGACATTGTAAACGGCGAGATTGTCGGCGCTTATTCCTTCCATACGATCGTTCCGAGCTTTATCCATACTTTCGAACTTTATCTACCCTCGCTGATCAGGAGCCGCAAGGGAAAAGAGAAGATAGAGGAGAACAATTTCTCGATCCTACTCACGGTGGAGAACACCGAAAGTCTGTCGGAAACCTTCAAGCTGCCGGTAGCAATCGTAGAACCGGCGCTGATAAGCGGACACTACAACAACCGTTACGACAAATTCCGGGTGGAAGCCCGGTTGCCGGAATTCAGGCTGGGGAAATCTACGTTCAAGGCCGGCTACCTCTCCTGCGAGAACCCCGAAAGCAAGGTCGATTTGCAATTAAGGGCGACCAATTACAGCAGGAAAGGGGTTCAGAACCAACTAAACCTCAAGGCCGACGCGGGAGAAGACCTGATCAACACCCTGATTTCCTGGGAGAACAACAAGGAGGAGGAATATAGGGCTGACTTTTCGGCGTCCGCCCTCTTTGCAGAGGACAGGGAAGAGGGTGAGAAGCCGGAGTTGCGCGTGGAAGTGTCGATCAATGAAAGCCCGGTGGTGGTGAACGACACTTTGTGGACGATAGATCCGTCGTCCGTCACGATCAAGGGCCGAAAGATAAACATCGACAACTTCCGGATTGCGCACGGCCGTAAATTCCTGCATCTGGACGGAACCGTATCGCCGGAGGCTTCGGATACATTGCACATGAGCTTGCAGGAGATGGAGCTGGGCTATATCTTCGACATACTCAACAACCCCGTGCTTCAGTTCGGCGGGCAGGCAACCGGGGATTTCGTGATCAACGACCTTTACCACAGCCGGATGATGCAAACAGACCTGGCGGTGGAGAACTTTTCCTTCAACAAAGTGCAGTTGGGGCTGCTGAACCTGTACAGCGAATGGGACGACACGCAGCAGGGAATCCTCATGCTTGGCTCCATCTACAAGAACGACAGCACGTGGACGGACGTGAACGGCTACATCTTTCCGGTGAAACCCAAAGAGGGGCTTTCGCTCCACTTCGATGCCAACGACATTGATATTTCCTTCCTGCAACCGTTCCTGGCGAACGTGGCCAAAAACGTCAAAGGCAGGGGATTCGGGCATGTGCATCTGTTCGGCTCTTTCAAGGAATTGACGGCAGAGGGCGATGCCTACGTGGAAGACGGCGGGCTGGGCATTGAGTTCCTGAATACCTACTACACTTTCTCCGATTCGATACACCTGGTTCCCGAAGCGATCCGGATAAAGGACGCAACGGTATACGACAAGTTCGGCAACACGGGGAAAGTCAATCTGGACTTCAAGCACAAATATTTCTACGACTACGACTTTGAAGCGACGATACAGGCAAACAAGATTCTGCTCTACGACCGGCCGAAGAAGAGCAATCCCATAATCTACGGTACGGCTTTCGGCAGCGGCAGCGGAACGATCAGGGGAAACGAGAACCTGATCGACTTCGATGTAAGCGTGAGAAGCGAGCCGGGCACCTTTGCAGGGTTCAACTTCATGACCAGTTCCGCGTCTGCCGAATATGATTTTATCACCTTTACCGACAAGGACAGTTTGCCGGATAAGACACCGGCTACTGTTGCCGCTGAGTCCCCTACTCCACCGCTTCCCGTCGCCACTACCGGCGGAGCCGAACTGCGAATGAACTTCCAGGTGGACGTAACCCCCGACGCTACGATCGAACTGATTATGGATCCTGCATCGGGCGACCGCATTAGGGGGAATGCGAACGGGAGCTTGCAGGTGCAGTATGGCACGCGATCTGACTTGAAGATGTACGGCGGGCTGAATATTATGCAAGGAAACTACAACTTCAGCCTTCAGCAGATCATCTACCGCGATTTCAAAATACGCGATGGCAGTACGGTCAGTTTCCAGGGCGATCCCTACAACGCGGCCATGAACATCGATGCGATCTACAGCTTGACGGCAAACATCGGCGAGTTGGATCAGCATCTGTTGCAGGAAAGTGATCGGGTGAATGTTCCGGTGGACTGCGTACTGAAGCTCGACGGGATGTTGCTTAGCCCCATGATCTCCTTCGACCTCGAACTGCCGGGATCGAACGATGAAATAGAAAGGCAGGTGAGGAGTTTCATCGATACGGAGGACATGATGATCCGGCAGGTGGTATATCTGCTGGTGCTCCACAAGTTTTACACCCCCGACTACGCCAATACGCTCGACAACAACAGGACTAATGAATTTAGCGCGGTTGCCGCATCAGCCATTTCCTCGCAGCTGTCGCAAATGTTGAACTCCATCACCGACAAAGTGCAGATCGGAACAAACATCCGCACAAGCCGGGACAAGTTCGACGACACGGAAGTGGAAATGCTCCTTTCGAGCCAGTTGCTCGACAATCGACTGCTGTTCAACGGCAACTTCGGCTACCGCAACAGCATCAGCCTGCAACGGAACGTATTCGTCGGGGAATTCGATCTGGAATACAAACTTACTCCCGGCGGAGAAGTTCGCCTGAAAGCCTACAACCATGCGAACGACATGTACCAGTATCTGAAGCAGTCGCTCTTCACGCAAGGCGTAGGCATTCTGCTGAAAAAGGACTTCGACACGCTGCGCGATCTGTTTTACAGGAGAAGGAGAACAACCGCCCCCCCCGCCTCCCATTAACGGGAATCCCGCAAGACGATCCGAAGTAACTGCCTCAAATTATCTGATTTTATTTGAATTTCAGATGAAAAAGTTATATGTTTGGGGCATGATGTGAAATATCCGTCGGACGTAATAACCTTTGTAATGTAAAATAATAAACGGTAATATATGAAAAACATAAACTTAATTCCGGCAATCATCCTGCTGATTGCGACAGGATGTGCCGGAAACCGGCAACAAACGGATGGAGTTATCACCGTTGATGTCACCAAAAGTTATCCCAAAAAGGAACTGGTCCTTCAGGACTTTCTGGATGTGGAATATATTCCGCTGGAAACCACAGACGAGTTTATTTGCGAAGGCATACCTTTAGCCATAGGCAATGACATCATACTGGTGAGGGATTCCAAGGGAGATAGAGTGCTTACCGTCTTCGACAGAAACGGCAAAGGCATCAGAAAAATAAACCGCTACGGCGAAAGCGGCGAAGAATATATATACAGCTACAACAGTATTCTGGATGAAGAAAACGGCGAAATAATAATCTGCGACTTCAATAAAATACTTGTGTACGATCTGGAAGGAAACTTCAAAAGGTCTTTCGATAAAAAGAAAGATGCCGCGTTGCAGGATCTGATTAATTATGACGAGGAAAGCTTTATCTGGCGAAATAATTCCTTTGATTTTAATGAAAACGCCGTAGAGATGTCCTCCTTTTTTATCACATCCAAACAGGACGGAAGCACCCTGAGAGAAATAGCTATCCCGATGGAAGAGAGAAAATCATCGGTTATCATGTGGCGCGACGGAGAAATTACTTATTCTATGAGTCCACGCAATAAGACAATCATTCCTTACGGAGAGGAAATGATCCTGACGGAAGCCTCGTCGGACACCGTATACAGATATACACACGACCATCGCTTGATACCTTTTCTGTCGCGCACACCTTCCTTATACGGCATGGATCCGGAGGTGTATCTTCTGCCGGGAGTGGTCAGCGACCGTTATTGCTTTGTGGAAGTCCATACAAAAGAACGTGATTCCCAGGACGTGAGCTTAATGCTCGACAGGCAAACCGGTGAAATATTCCGGTGCAACGTATACAATGGAGATTATACCACCAAAGAACGCGTAAACATGTATTCGAATGGGAAGCATGGAAATCCCGGCATCGCTTTTTGTCAATATATGGAAGCTTATGAGCTTGTGGCAGCTTACGAAAAAGGACAACTGAAAGGCAAACTGAAAGAAATCGCCGCCACATTGGATGAAGATGACAATCCGGTGATTATGCTGGCGAAGTACAGGTAATAGGAATGTCTGAACTGTGATTCTTGTGATTTGAATGATCGGATAATTTCATGTAAATTTGTCGAGTAAATCGCTAAAAACAGATAAGCCATGTCTAACAACAGAAAATTGCCTATAGGGATACAGGATTTTGAAAAACTGCGCACAAACGAAAATATGTATGTGGACAAAACGCTGTATATTCATAAATTATTACAGAATGACGCTCCTTACTTTCTCAGCCGTCCGCGCCGTTTCGGGAAAAGCCTTTTCCTCTCCACACTCAAATCTTACTTTCTCGGTAAAAGGGAACTTTTCGAGGGCCTGGCGATTGCCGTCGTCGAAAAGGAATGGACGGAATATCCGGTTATCTACATTGATTTCAATATAGGGATTTATACCGGCGTAAAATCACTTTATCAAACACTGGACCACAACTTGCGGATACATGAGGAAAAATGGGGCAAAGCGCCGAATGACGACAATCCGGCCATGCGCTTTTCGTGGCTTATTCGTAAAGCTTGTGAACAAACCGGCCGCAAAGTGGTCGTACTGATTGATGAATACGACAAGCCTCTGCTCGGAACAATGGACAGTCTGGAAGTGAACGATGAAATACGCACCGTATTGAAGGGCTTTTATGGTGTGCTTAAAAGCGCAGATGCATATTTACGGTTTGTTTTCCTTACCGGCGTTACCAAATTCTCGAAGGTAAGCGTTTTCAGCGATCTTAACCAGTTGCAGGACATAAGCCTCGACAAGCGCTTTTCAGGCATTTGCGGCATTTCGCAAGCCGAACTTGTCGATAACTTTCAGCCCGAAATATCGGCGCTTGCCAACAAACAGGAAATGACATACGACGAAACGCTTGCCGAACTGAAGAAACAGTACGACGGTTATCATTTTTCCAAAGAGAGCGAGGATATATACAATCCGTTCAGCCTGTTGAATACCTTTGCAAAACTGGATTTTGGTGATTACTGGTTTGAAACCGGCACACCCACCTTTTTAATCAAAACATTGAAGAACGTTGACTTTAATTTGCGAAGTCTGGAAAATGACGTTATGATACCGGCAAACCTGATGACCGACTATCAGGCAGGCAGCAACAATCCCGTGCCGCTACTATACCAGAGCGGTTATCTGACCATTAAAAAATACGACAGGA
The DNA here is from genome assembly GCA_031285925.1 of Tannerellaceae bacterium. Classification (GTDB taxonomy): domain Bacteria; phylum Bacteroidota; class Bacteroidia; order Bacteroidales; family Tannerellaceae; genus QVMG01. The sequence continues at coordinate 13,278 of JAITVG010000191.1, read as the reverse complement.
GATTCAATGGATACATACTCGGTTTTCCGAACGATGAGGTAAAATACGGATTTATCCTGCGATTGATACCGGCCTGGATGTCCGGCAGGGAAATGATAAGCGATTTTTTCATCGGAAATTTCATACGTGACCTTCAGGCCGGCAATGTCGACGGCTTTATGACCCGCCTGCAATCTTTTTTTTCGAGCATTCCTTACGAATTGAATAATAAGGAAGAGAAACACTATCAAACCGTATTCTATCTGCTGTTCAGTCTGCTGGGGCAGTTTGTAGAGGCCGAAGTAAGCAGTGCAACAGGACGCGCCGATGCGGTGGTAGCTCTGGACGACACCATTTATATCTTCGAATTCAAACTGACCGAAAATGCTACCGCTGAAGAAGCCCTGATACAGATTGACAAGCGCAGATATGCGGCACAGTATGCTGTTGACAGCAGAAAGATCGTAAAAGTAGGCGCCGAGTTCAGTGCCGAAAGCCGTACCCTGCACCGCTGGGTAACGGAAGGTTGACAGATTAGAAAAATAACGCATGAAAGTATGCATTGCCGAAAAGCCCAGTGTTGCGCGTGAAATATTGGAAAGAAGCTATTTTTATGTAAGTTTGCGCATAATATCAACACAGAAGTAATTTATGTACGATTATCTTATTGTGGGCGCCGGCCTCTTTGGTTCTGTCTTTGCACAGATATTAAACAGCAAGGGTAAGCACTGCCTTGTCGTTGACAAACGCACGCATATCGGAGGTAATATTTTTACGGAAGAAAAAGAAGGGATACAAATTCATCAATACGGGGCGCATATATTCCATACAGACAAGGAAGATGTATGGGAATACATAAACCGCTTCGCCCGCTTTAACCATTTCATCAATTCACCCTTAGCCTGTTACAAAGGAGAGCTGTATAATCTTCCTTTCAACATGAATACGTTCTACCGGCTCTGGCAGGTGAAAACTCCGGAAGAGGCGAAGAAAAAGCTCGAAGAGCAATGTCGTCCGTACAAACATATCACTGAACCGGCAAACCTGGAAGAGCAGGCGCTCAAATTATGCGGTACAGACATTTATCATACTTTCATAAAGGGATATACGGAAAAGCAATGGGGAAAAGCTGCCGTTGAACTGCCCGCATTTATCATCAAACGGATTCCTTTCCGGTTTGTTTTCGACAATAATTACTTTGATGATCCATACCAGGGTATTCCGGTCGGCGGATATACCCGATTGATCGGAAACCTGCTTGAAGGTATCGAGGTGCGCGTAAATACCGATTATTTCAAGAACCGTTCCTGTTTCGAACGGATTGCACATAAAACTCTTTTCACCGGTTGTCTGGATGAATATTTTGATTATTGCTTGGGGCGACTGGAATACAGAAGTCTTCATTTTGAGCATCAGTGCCTGGAAACGGATAACTATCAGGGGAATGCCGTGGTCAATTATAATGAAGCATCCGTCCCGTTTACCCGCATAATCGAACACAAGCATTTCGAGTTCGGGGAGCAACCCGGAACTGTAATCACAAGGGAATATCCCCAGCCATTCACGCCTTCTTCCGAACCATACTATCCCGTAAACGACGGGAAGAACAATAAACTGCTCGGAGAATACCGGGCGCTGGCAAAGCAATATCCGGATATTTTGTTCGGAGGACGGTTGGGGCAATACGCCTACATGGATATGGACGACACCATTTCGGCCGCTTTCACGCTGGCTCAAAACGAATTACATAAACAACAGTAACTTATGGGCAGGTATTATCTTTCTAAAAACTATAAAGATTCAAACGGCGCCGGGAATAAGGCAAAGCAGGATATTGAAGCTATAATGTCCGGTCTGGGATATAAAAACGCGGGGATGAAACAGACGAAATACAAAAATCCGGTCGCAGGTTTTGTCATTACACTTATTGGGGTGTTGAAAGTGCTGTTTACCGTTTCGGCAAACGATACGGTCGTGTTGCAATATCCTTTGAAGAAGTACTACTCCTTTGTTTGCAACCTCATCCACCTAAAAAAAGGCAGAGTGATAACGGTTATTCATGACCTGGGCACTTTTCGGAGAAAGAAACTGACCGCGGAGAAAGAAATGAAACGCCTCAGCCATACCGATGTGTTGATCGTCCATAACATGTTCATGAAGAAATGGCTGGAAGGGCAGAATTACACAAAACCTGTTGTTTGCCTGGAAATTTTCGACTATTTGTCACATTCGGCGAAAGCCGAATGTTCTCCGAAAGACAAAGATCGGCTTTACAGTGTTATATATGCCGGTGGGTTGAGCTTTAAGAAGAATAAATTCCTTTATCATTTGGAAAACCACATCCATGAATGGGACTTTATTCTCTATGGCAATGGTTTTGAAAAAGAGCGGATAAGCAAGGACGACCACTTTATTTATAAAGGCTTCACCCCTTCGGATGATTTAATAAAGGCATCGGACGGCGATTTCGGCCTGGTTTGGGACGGAGATTCCATAAACCATTGCTCCGGTAATTTCGGAGAATACTTAAAGCTGAACAACCCCCACAAGACATCCCTTTATATCCGTTGTCATTTGCCCGTAATAATATGGGAAGAGGCTGCACTGGCTAAATTCGTATCGGAGAACCATATAGGAATATGTATCCGGTCGCTGGAGGAACTGGATACCATCCTGCCTGCAATCTCTGAAGAAGAATTCCATATTATGCGGCAAAACACGATAGAGATCAGCCGCAGGCTTGCTTCCGGCTATTATCTGAAGAAAGCCCTGAATGAAGCCTTAAACATAAACGCATGAAAGTATGTATCGCGGAAAAGCCGAGCGTGGCGCGTGAGATAGCAGAAGTGTTGGGCGCCAGGCAACGGATGAACGGATATATGGAAGGCAACGGTTACCAGGTAACCTGGACATTCGGACACTTATGCACCTTGAAAGAACCGCACGAATATACAGACCGGTGGCGGCAGTGGAGCATATCCTCCCTGCCCATGATCCCGCCACGCTTCGGGATCAAACTGATCAGTAATCCCGGTTATGAGGAACAGTTCAAGGTGATCGAACGGTTGATGCAAAACGCGGAAATGGTCATCAACTGCGGTGATGCCGGGCAGGAAGGGGAGTTGATTCAGCGCTGGGTGATGCAGAAAGCCGGATGTAAATGCCCGGTCTACCGCCTGTGGATCTCGTCGCTGACGGAAGAAGCTATCCGCGAAGGATTCCGCCAACTGAAAGATCAGTCCGAATTTAATCATCTTTATGAAGCCGGCCTCTCCAGAGCGATCGGCGACTGGCTGCTCGGTATGAACGCAACGCGCCTCTACACCATCCGCTACGGGCAGGACAGGCAGGTGCTTTCCATCGGGAGAGTGCAAACTCCGACCCTGGCTTTGATCGTAAACCGGCAGGCGGAGATAGACAACTTCAAGCCCGAACCCTACTGGGAGCTGAAGACTGTTTACCGAAATACGACCTTCTCCTCCACCAAAGGCAAGTTCTCTAAAAAGGAAGAGGGGGAGGATTTCCTGAAAACCGTACAGGAAAGCGACTTCACAGTGACGGACATTACGGAGAAAAAGGGCAAGGAATACGCCCCGCGCCTCTTCGATCTTACCTCCCTGCAAGTGGAGTGTAACAAAAAGTTCTCGTTCACGGCCGACGAAACCCTCAAGCTGATCCAGTCGCTCTACGAGAAGAAAGTGACCACCTACCCGCGCGTCGATACCACTTTCCTTAGCGAAGACATCTATCCGAAGGTGCCCAATACACTGAAAGGCCTGGTCGATTACACCGAACTGACGGCTCCGCTACTGAACGCCAAACTGCCCAAGAGCAAAAAGGTGTTCGACAATTCCAAGGTAACCGACCATCACGCGATCATACCCACCGGAGTTCCGGCACGCAATCTGAGCGACAGCGAGCGGAAAGTGTACGACCTCGTAACCCGCCGCTTCATCGCGGTTTTCTATCCCGATTGCGAGATTTCTACCACAACCGTGCTCGGCAAGGTGGACAAGGTGGAGTTCAAGGTCACCGGCAGACAAATCCTCAAACCCGGATGGCGTGTCGTCTTCGGCGCGGAAGATAAGGACGCCGAAAGCGAACCGGCGGAGGAAGACAGCGCTGTGCTCCCTGCCTTTGCCAAAGGAGAAAGCGGCGCCCACGAGCCTTTGCTGAAGGAAACCTGGACGCAGCCCCCGAAACTCTACACAGAAGCGACCCTGTTGCGCGCCATGGAAACGGCCGGAAAGCTGGTAGACAACGAGGAATTGCGCGATGCGCTCAAGGAAAACGGCATCGGGCGACCGTCCACGCGAGCGGCAATCATCGAAACTTTGTTTAAAAGGAACTACATCCGCAAAGTGCGGAAAAGCCTCGTCCCGACCCAAACCGGCACGGACCTGATCGCCAACATACAGGAAGGCCTGCTCAAAAGCGCGGAGCTGACTGGATTGTGGGAAAGGAAACTCCGCCAAATCGAACGAGGAAGCTACGAAACAGGCACCTTTCTGGCGGAACTGAAGGAGATGGTTTATCAGATAGTCGGCGGCGTCCTTTCATCGCCGGTGGCCAAGCGCGCGGCGCCCCTCCCCTCGCCCACTTCCCCGTCGCCCCCATCGCCCCCGCTCGCCTGCCCGGTCTGCGGGAAGGGAACCATCCTGCGCGGCAAGGCGGCCTACGGCTGCTCAGGGTATAAGGAAGGATGCACGTTCCGCCTCGACTATGCCACTTATGGAGAAGGACTGACCGACGATCAGCTTGCCGAAATCATCAACAGGAGCGGAAAGTGAGCAGGTAGCGGAGAACGGAGAATAGGGATGACAAAAAACCGGCGCTGGTTTTGCCTGAAACCGGCGCTGGTTTTTTTTAGCCCTGCGGAGAGGCCGAAAAAAATCCGTACGGACTTTCCCTAAAACCCGTACGGACTTTCCTCAAAACCCGTACGGGTTTTTTCCAAAGTCCGTACGGCTTTTTTCGGCCTCTCCCCTCCCCTCTCTCAAATCGCTGATCAGGAGAGGATTTGAAGAAGCTCTGTTTATTGGAATTTCTCCAGTCCGAAAGCCGGAACAAGATCGTCCAATTGACCGGCAGTCATACCCTCCGGTTCATAACCTGCCATGCGGGCGCTGAAATATATCTGCGCCGATTTGCTCAATGTGTCGATGGCGTCGAAACATTCGATAAGGTCTTCTCCTGTGGCCAGGATACCGTGTTTCTCCCAAAAGACGACATCGTGTTCGGCCAGTTGCCTCACCGTTGCGCGGGCAAGCGCCATTGATCCGGGGATTTCGTAGGGTACTATTCCGATACCTCTGGGCACGATAATCCTACATTCGGGGATCATGCTCCAAAGGGTACGGGTCAATTTGTCCGAATCGAGAAAGGGTTGGCAATGTGTCAGCCCGATAAGATCCGTCGGATGCGTATGCAGTACGACGCGGTTCTTTCTTCCCTTCTCCAGCAAATAGTTGTGCATCAGGAGATGAGAAGGCAACTCGGAAGTCGGAGCGACAGGCTTCTCGGCAATAATTACATAGGAATTTCCGTCTTCCGCGATACGGATAAGAGAGCCGTGAGAGAAAGGTTCCTGCGACACATAGCGCATACGGCAGCCGGTTCCGGTCACATAAAAGACCTGCCCGCCGAGCATTGTCATCGCTTCGGGCAAGGGCACGGGGGCGCACAGTGGCGGCATGCTTCTTTCTTCCTCACTCATCAGGGCGGTTACGTTTACGGAGATATTTCCTCCGTTGCGCTCAGCCCATCCCCTGTGCCAGAGGTATCCTGCTACTTCGGCTATCCGGTCGATCTCTGCCGTCAGGCAGGTATTGTTCTGCAAGTTCATAGGTTTTAATGCTTATTTAGGCTTATAGATTGGGAAACAAGAGGGAGAAGATAAGGATTGCCATCCCTGCGATCAACACAAGTACCGTCTTCGGGGCGGCTCCCTTCCATTCTTTCAGGACAATGCCCCAGAGGTTGCTGAACAATACATTGAGCGACATTAGGATACTCCAGGATAATGCCAGCATTACGGGAGCATCGACGAAGAAGCTCTGCCCCATGCTCAAGCCAAAGAACTGGCTGTACCATAACAGTCCGGCCAGGGCGCAGAAGAGGATATTATTCATCAGAACTTCTTTTTTGCCGTAGTCGCCGAAGGTTTTGTTCTTCCCGTTTTGATAGAGGCAATAGGCGGCATTCGTCAGAAAACCGCCGCATGTGACCATCAGTGTGGCAGGCAATGCCTTAAACAGATCACTTGCCCCTTCGGCGGCCAGCGATCCTCCGGCTTCCAGTCCCAGGGCAAAACAGGCACTCATGGCGCCCGACAGTAAAGCAACCGCAAGGCCTTTTGTCAAGGCAAAGTCCTTAATGGCAGCCTTTCGTTCTTCCTCTGTCATATTTTGTGCACGCAAACCGCCCGCGTAGCCGATCACCGCTATGCCGGCCAGCGTGATGCAAACGCCCAGCAGCAAGATCAAACCGCCTCCATGATACAGGTCTGTTCCGGCCATCAATGCCGGGATAAGCGTGCCGAAAGCGGCGCAGGTACCCAAAGCGATCGACTGTCCCAGGGCTACTCCCAGGTAGCGCATACTCAATCCGAAGGTCAATCCTCCGATTCCCCAAAGCACTCCATATCCCATTGCTTTCAGGGCAGCAGGCATATCAGCCGCAAGTATCTGCCACAAGTTGCTTCCCGCCGGAATAGCCAGTAAGGCTCCCAGCAGAGGGAAAACAAGCCAGGCAAAGACACCCTGTGTCAGCCAGAAGCTTTCCCAGCTCCAGTCTTTCACTTTACGGATCGGGACATACGAGCTGCTCTGCCCCAAACTGCCGATGGCGATTATCAGTAAACCGGTCAGTATTTCCATGATCTTAATTGCGAAGCGATGTTACTTCCTTCCCGTAAGCCTGAATGTCTGCAATAAAGGATTCTCCTGCCGGAACGTTATTCCGCAGGCAATACATGTCGAACACCGCGTTCCACGGCAAAGTCTTGGCTTCCTCCTGCAATGCCAGGCGTTCAAAATATTTTCCTTCCGCTTCATACCGGCGCAATAAGGCCGACGGTTCCAGCAAGGCCTGCATAAAGGCTTTTTGCGTGGCGCGGCAACCGATCACATACGCTCCGATACGGTTAATGGTGGCGTCAAAGTAGTCCAGCCCGATATGCACGCGATCCAAAGCGTCGCAGCGGATGATCTCGCGGGCAAGGTCGAGCAGGTCGTCGTTCAGGATCACTACATGGTCGCTGTCCCAGCGAACCGGGCGGCTCACATGCAGCATGATCTCCGGCGTAAAGAGCAGCAGGGACGAAACCTTGTCGGCAACACTTTCCGTCAAATGGAAATGGCCGGTATCCAGCGTAACGATCTTTCCCTTCTTCGCTCCATATCCGAGGTAAAAGTCATAAGAACCGACGGTGTAACTTTCTAGGCCGATACCAAACAGTTTGGCCTCGATACAGTCTTTCATATTTTCATACTTTGTAGAGAAAATCTCGTCCAGAGATTGTTCCAGTATGCGGCGGTACTTCAAACGGCAGGCTGGAACCTCCTTGCTTCCGTCGTGTATCCAGAGGTTCATCATGCAGGGGTCGTCCTGATATTTCCCCATTTCTTCACTGATCAAGCGGCAGCGTTTGGTATGCTCGATCCAGAAAGCACGAATGGCATCGTCGGGATTCGACAAGGTAAGGTCGCCGCTCTTCGGATGAGAGAAGGAAGTAGAATTGAAGTCCAGCTTCATCCCGTTTTCTTTCCCCCACTCCATCCATGTTTGGAAATGGGCAGGCTCAACTTGGTCGCGGTCTACGGCCTTTCCCTGAAAGTCGCCGTATATTTCATGAAGGCTGAGGCGATGTGTACCCGCAATATAAGAAGCGGCCTTCAGTATATCGGCACGCAATTCATCGATATTGCGCGCACGTCCCGGATAGTTGCCCGTCACCTGTATTCCTCCGGAAAGCCCGGCGCTCCGGTTCTCAAAACCGGTAACATCATCCGCTTGCCAGCAATGCAGGGAAAGGGATACTTTCTTCATGGATTCCAATGCGTTGTCCACATCTACGCCCACAGCGGCATAGCGTTCCTTCGCCACGTCAAAGGCGGAAAGGATAGTTGATTCTTTTATCATCACAGTAATAATTTATAAGCCCCTCCAACCTCCCCAAGGGAAGGCTTTTGAAGCAGTTGTTAAACATTTGTCTTTATTTCACAGGGGCTTTCCGGAAGGAATGTTTTCAGCGGGAACGATTCCGCGATAATCCGACGCATCTCCCAACGGTCTTTCACCAATCCGGCAGCTTTCGCCTGGATCATACAGTTGCCTGTTACCGTCGCTTCCGAAGGACCGGCTATAACCGGTATCCCTGTCGCGTTGGCCGTAAGTTGATTGAGCAAATCATTCTTCGATCCTCCGCCGATCACATACAGTTTGTTGATGGGGAAAGGAGCCATGTCCGACAGCAGGCGAAGCACTTCCTTATAGCGATTGGCCAGGCTGCAAAATATGCAGCGCACATATTCGGCATCCGTTTGCGGCGCCGGCTGGCCGGTATTCATACAATAATTATATATGGCTTCCGGCATGTTCGGAGGATTGGCAAAAGAAGGATCGTCCGGATTGATGATCGAAGTAAACGAGGTTGCCTCTTCAGCCATGGCTACGATCTGCGGATAGGTATAATTCTTTCCTTCCCGCTCCCACTCTTTCCGGCATTGTTCCAGTAGCCACATACCGGTGATGTTTTTCAGGAAACGGGTAGTCCCTTCTATTCCTCCTTCGTTGGTGAAGTTACTTGCACAGGAAGCGGCGGTAATAATCGGTTCATCTACTTCTATCCCCAGCAGGCTCCATGTGCCGCTACTCAGATAAGCGAAACAGGGATCCGCAGCAGGTACGGCAACAATGGCCGACGCCGTGTCATGTCCCGCCACGGCTATTACCGGCACTTTCCCTACCCCTGTTTCCTTTGCCGGCGCATCGTTCAGCGTGCCGATGACCGTTCCGGGCATCACCAAAGGGCAAAGAATGGAAGGAGGAACGCCGGCCGCCTCCAGCAGGGAAGGCTCAAACTCTTTGGTCGCCGGATTCAACAATTGCGAAGTGGATGCTTCCGTATATTCGCAAACTTTATTTCCGGTTAAAAGATAGGAAAGCAAATCCGGCATGAACAGTATCTTTTCCGCAGCTTCCAGCGGGGCAAAGCCTTCCTGTTTGGCGCTGAACAACTGGAACAGGCTGTTAAAGTTAAGCACCTGTATTCCGGTCTTCCCGTAAACTTCTTCCCTTGAAATTCTTTTGAAATACTCTTCCGGCGCGCCTTCCGTATAGGGGTCACGGTAGGAACGGGGCAGTCCGAGTAGCGTTCCGTCTTTGCCTACATATCCGAAATCCACCCCCCAGGTATCGATCCCTATCGAATCCGGAACGATTCCCCGGCGGGCACATATCTTTAGGCATTCCTTCAATGCGGCATACAGTTGATAAATATCCCAGTAGTATTTCCCGTGCAGTTCCAGAATAGAATTGGGGAAACGGTGTATCTCCTGCATTTCAAATTTGACACCGTCCAGGCTTCCTATCATTCCGCGCCCGCTGGTAGCGCCGATATCAAATGCTAAAAAATGCTGTTTCTTCATGGTATACGATAATAAAACAATTGCTATATACTATACTTGTTTGATAGCAAAAGTAGACTTCTTTTTCCTACCTTTGCTTGGTAAATTGATAATAAACCTTATAAATCTGACATGAATAAGCAACAAACCGATTTGCTTCGCTACCTAACGATCGGTAACACCGACGAAGAATGGGGAATAGTTGTAACCACCGTTGGTTATCAATTTATTCCTCCCGGAGGAAACTATCCGTTGTCGCGCCATCCGGAAGATTACAACTTCCGGCCGCAAACCGGGCGTATTCTCAATGAATATCAATTGGTGTACATTACCAAAGGAAGCGGTTATTTCTCCTCCCAATCCTGTAAATTGCAAAGAATACAATCCGGGACGATGATCCTCCTCTTTCCGGGCGAGTGGCACAGCTATTACCCCGACAGGGAAACAGGTTGGGATGAATATTGGGTCGGGTTCCGGGGCATTCATATAGACCGGCGGGTTGAAAAACGTTTTTTTAGTAAAGAAGAGCCTCTGTATGGAATCGGCCTGAGTGCAACGATCGTATCCCTGTATGACGACATACTGAAATTTGCTTCTTTAGAGAAATCGGGGTATCAGCAAATGATCTCCGGCATTGTGCTTCATATACTCAGTTCCGTTTTTTACAAGAAAAGGAACAAGGCGTTCACGAATAATTATGTCATCGACAAAATCAATGAGGCGCGCATCCTGATGAAAGAGAATATTGAATATCCGCAATCTCCCGAAAAGATCGCCGCGCACCTGGGATTGGGCTACTCGTGGTTCCGCCGCATGTTCAAGGAATATACCGGAGTATCTCCCACACAATATCAATTACAACTCAAACTGATGCGCGCCAAGGAACTGCTGACCGCTTCTTCCTTGAATATCTCGGAAATAGCCTACCGGCTCAAATTTGAAAATACCGGACAGTTTTCCACCTTCTTCCGAAAAAAAGAGGGTGTCACCCCTTCGCAATTCAGAGAAAGGGCGCATTAATGCGGCGGCTTCATATTTTGCCGGCGGTCTACAAGTTCTCTCATCACCGCGACGCTTTCGTCCACTCCCAAAACGGATACATCTATGGAAAAATGGTATGAGCAGGACGCTCCCCATGTTTTATTCGTATAATAATTGTAGTAGGCGGCACGCGATTTATCGGTTTTCATCATCAACTCTTTCGCCTGCTCCTCCGTTACTTCATGATTGCGGTATTCCTGAATCCGCCGGACACGGTTCTCCCTTGTGTCATGAATAAAGAAACTCATCAGTCCCGGATGTTCCCTGAGGATATAATCGGCACATCTTCCTACAAGTATAAAGGATTCCTTTTCCGCCAACTTGCGAATCGCATCGCTCTGCAACTGAAACAATCCGTCGTTGGAAAGGAAATCCGTATACGGCATATACATCCCCATATACGAATAGCCGGTAGTCAGTGCATACGAAAGTCCGCTTGCCGCCTGCTCGTCGGCCTTTTCAAAGACATCCTCGCTCAATCCGCTTTCCCTGGCCGCTACTGCAAGTATTTCCCTGTCGTAATAATTAATGCCCAAAACTTTCGCCAGCTTTTGCCCTACTTTCCGACCTCCGCTTCCAAACTGACGCCCTATTGTGATTACGATGTTTCTTTCCATATCTATACATTATATATAACTGCTCCAAAGATAGAAACATTAGGCGAAATAATTGAAACACAGAGGCAGCGAAAAACGAAAAAGCACAACTTCGGATGATGCAAGGCTGTTAAACAGCGCGAATCCGTTGTTTAACGCACATACCCCTACTGTTAAACAGCGGGAGGTATCGGAGTGCACACGGGGCGAAACTGTGTTTAACAACTTTTCGACCGTGTTAAACAAGGTATTTGTGTGTGTGCCTGATATATAAAAAAAACCATCCCCGGCTAAAGGGATGGTTTCTTAGTTTTCAGTTCTTAGTGTTCAACTCTCCACTCTTTAAAGCGCATTGATCTCCTTCAACACCGCGTTTGTTGCGCGAACTGCGGCGGCGCTTTTGGCGAACAATTCTTTTTCGGCAGCGTTCAGTTCGAGTTCGACGATCTTCTCGATACCGTTCCGGCCAAGGATCACGGGCACACCGATGCAGATGTCGCTTTCGCCGTATTCGCCTTCCAGCGCTACGGAGCAGGGAATCATTTTCTTCTGGTTATGGATGATGGATTCGGCTACCAAAGCTCCGGCTGCTCCCGGCGCATACCATGCGGAAGTGCCCAGCAGTCCGGTCAGTGTGGCGCCGCCTACCATCGTAGCCTTCACTACCTTGTCGAGTTCCTCGGCGCTCAGCAGTTCGGACACGGGGATTCCCTTGTAGTTGGCCAGGCGAGCCAGCGGAATCATCGTCGTGTCGCCATGGCCGCCGATCACCATGCCTTCCACTTCGTTCGCATTGCAGCCCAAAGCCTGAGACAGGTAATATTTAAAGCGTGAACTGTCCAGTGCACCGCCCATACCGATGATACGGTTCTTCGGCAGGCCGAGGGATTTCAACGCCAGGTAAGTCATCGTATCCATCGGGTTGGAGATCACTACAAGGATTGCATCCGGAGAATATTTCAGTGCGCTCTGCGCTACATTCTTGACGATACCGGCGTTTACGCCGATCAATTCTTCGCGCGTCATGCCCGGTTTGCGGGGAATGCCTGAAGTAATGATAATCACATCCGAACCGGCCGTTTTGGCATAGTCGCTAGTGCAACCCGTCACTGTCGTGTCGAATCCCAACAACTGAGCGGTCTGCATCATATCCATCGCTTTACCTTCGGAAACGCCTTCCTTCACATCCAACATCACTACTTCGTCCGCCACTTCATTGAAGGCAAGAACATTTGCACACGTAGCGCCTACATTACCGGCGCCAATAACTGTTACTTTAGACATAATCAATACGTTTTAATATGTTTATAATTTGCTGATATTCCTTACTTTGAAAAAACCATACAAAATTACACTCTATTGTTGAATAGAGAAATTTTTCCATATACATTTACGGCTTGCAATCATTAAATAACACTAAAGATAAGAGTGGGGAGTTGAAAGTTCGCGCGGTTTTATTTTGTAGTTTTGTGACTGACACGCTTATTGTATCTTCGCCTGCCGTTTTCGATGACTCAATACAGACACAAGTGGCTAATGAAATGTATTCGCACAAGGGCGGCAATGGTCGAAAATGCTTTTCCAAGGGCTTTGGGATTACACACACAAAAAAAAACGTGTAAACCAATATCGGTTTACACATTTAAATGATTGTCGAGATGTTCCGCGCGAGGGCGGTCGGATCAATGCGTGGCGGCGAGGCGCTTGGCGTCTGTCATAAAGCCGCGATAACTCAGGTCTTCATCCAGTTCTTCCCAGCGGATGCCGATGTTGTCGCACTCGAAATGTGCCAGTTGCGCGGGCTGTGCCGCCGCCAAACGGGGATAATCCGCGAACCTTTCGCCGAACACATCCCCCGTGTTCGTCCGGATGTACACCGCTTCGGCGTCCGTCCAGACTTTGGTAATCGTTGTTTTCATCGCCTTATTTTTTACCGAAATAAAGATTCCAACTATTCAGGATGATCTCCCTGTTCTCCTCGATGACCATTTCCGCCATTTTCAGTTCATTGGGTTTGAGGCCGTTGTTTTCGA
>JAITVG010000183.1 GCA_031285925.1 Tannerellaceae bacterium | reverse complement strand
GTAAATCCTGAAAGTTAAATAAATTCGGTTTACTTGGCTCTTGCCGTATTGTTGTGGAGCTAGGTCTAGATATTTTATGTCAATCAGTAGGCTGCGCGCAATCATAGATTGCTTGCGTTCCTTTTGTCCATCGCATGCCGACCCATAAACAGCTTGTAAGCTGAACAAAAAATAACTCGCACCAAAGCGTTGTTATGTGTTTTAGTTCCGGCTAATGCTCAAACAGCTTTTTGTTCTTATCGCTTACTTGCGCTGTATGGGTGCCCCGGCATTACGACGAGGGCACGATTCTCCCGTTTTCTAAAAGATCTACGTACAGTAAAAAAGTAGAGACAGATATTTTACGGCTCAACTTTTTACATTGATCCCCTCTTTGTATGCAAATTGTATGTCCCATAAAATAAAAAAGACTTGCGATTTCTCGTAAGTCTTTGATTTTCAAGTGGGCGTTGACGGATTCGAACCGCCGACCCTCTGCTTGTAAGGCAGATGCTCTGAACCAGCTGAGCTAAACGCCCGTATTTTGTTGTTTTGTTGTTTTTTCTCTTAAAAACGTTGCAAAGATATATGTATTTTTCGAATGTGCAAGTAATATTTGGAGAAATGTGGAAAATATTTTTTTACTGACTGTATTTCACTGTATTTCATATTCCAAAATCCCCCATAGCTACCATTTAGGCTTTGCAGCCTTTGTAGCAGGAAAGGCATACGCGGCGAGCACGAAAAAGTCCCGGAGCCCGTCCGGGACTTCTCTAAATACACCCTCAATTTCGCCGGTTTTACACGCCGACTAATTCTTTCTCACGCAATCAATTCCAGTTGTCTTTTTTTCCATTCGGAAAATCCTTCTACTCCCCTGTTCATAGAAAACTGAAGTTTGTCGTCCGCAACAGATTTCAAGGATACTCCCGGCGAGAGCGGCAGACACATGTCGGCTACTTTAAAGCAGGCTTTTAGCAAAACCACGTCGTAACCGCCGCCGACTACTTCTTTCTCCAAGTTTACCGACTTTATCGCGGCCAGATAATAAGCCGACCGTTCATAAGCACACCATGCATCCCCCTCCAGATACAAATAGACACTGTTCGGATTGTCAACTTCGTTTAACAAAACATTTTCAATGTCCGAAATACGTTCCATACTTAAACATTTATGTAAATAACTATATAATAGATGCCCCGCACGGACATCTTCCCCCCTTTTATAAGTTATTCTTTCCTGCTTCAAGTTCCCCAAGTCGAAGCAGTTATCAGCCCTTTGGGCTTAGTAGTTATCGCTGTGCTTAGTAGTCAAAGTAGTCAAGTAGGACTTTAGCTACTCTGACTACTCTTGACTTACTTTTGACTACTCAATCAAAACTGTCGAAAAGAGCATTGTCTGCTTTTTTCTTTACCAGCTCTTCCATATTGGCTGCTGCTTCGCGCACTCCTCCGTTTTGCGCCTGTTTGAGCAGTTGTTCAGCCTCGGCCAGCCGGCCTTCCGCAAGGGCTAAAACGCCTTTTGCATGTGCAGCCTGCGGTGAGTTGCCCGCATTTTCCAGATAACGTTTCGCTGCCGGATAGTCTTTCTTGCTGATCGCTATATTTGCCGCATTCAGATTGGCTACCGGATCCGCCGGATACATGCGAACCGCCGTTTCAAATATATCATTGTATTCGCGGCTACCCGGTTGATAGGTGTTGGCCACGGCAAACATTTCGTTCAAACTCAAGTGTTGCGGGCGGGCTTTGATGATTTCACGGCCTTCCTCCACGGAGAATCCGCGCACGGTGTAGTTGATCTTGTATTCCGTGCGGCGCAGTGCCGGGAAATGTTCGGCCAGCACATACCGGTAGGCAGCCCCTCCGTCCAGTGCGCGTAAGATGCGTTCCTTTGCATCCGCTTCATCGCTGCCGTTGATAATGTCAAGCACTCCGCTGCGCGACGGCATATTTCGGTCGGCTTCCGCTTTTGCTTTGAATCCCGCCCAGTCTTCCGGTTCCGAGTTCAACGTAAAGAAATCGACCTTGAATTGGCCATACTGCCTCATGATGTAATCGCGCAAAGCCTGCGTACGGTTCTTTGCCAGATTGGCATTGCTTGTATAAGAACCTTCCGGCGAAGCAAATCCCTTCAGTTCGATCCCGTCGGGTGTGATATATTCATCGTTGATCACTGTTTCTATCGTATTCCTGATCTTGCCAAGTTCGGTTGCATTGTTGCGGAAATCGGGAAGAATAGCGTATCGTCCCACCTGGAAATCCAGAAATGCCGTACCCACTTCCGCACGTTCCTTGCGCGTTTCCACTTCCGGGTTCACATAAGCGAAAGAAAGAGCAGGCTCGTAGCGCTTGTCCGGCCTTTGCAGGATACGGTCGGCAATCAGAATCGGTTCGCCCGGCGTTTCGTTGCCGCAACCGCAAAGATCAGGCATCAGCACGAAGCGTGCATTCCTCATCCAATCTTCCCACGGGATGGTTGTCTTGTATTCCACTTTATGTACATCGGCTTCGGCCGCCTTGACTATTGCAAAGCGTGGTTCTTCATTCAAATTACCCAGCGCCACCATGCGATCATACACCTTTTGTCGGTTCTTTCCGTTCACGAGTATGGACGGAAGCCCCATTTTCTGATCGCCCGTTTCCAATACCGGCGTCAGTTCGATAAAGTTTTTCGACTCCACCACGTCGCCCGGAACAGTAATCGTTGCATCTATACTTAATGAATTCCCCTTTTTCCGAAGTTCATTGGAGGTTACACTAACCTGTGCTGCCGCTCCCAGTGAAACGGTTGCAAGCAATACGATCGTAATATATGTATTCAATATCTTCTTCATGGCTCAGATCAGTTAAAAAAGTAAATAATAGAGAGCGCCGCTTTCGTTACGCCGAAATAATCCTTCTCCTTGCTGTTATATTCTCCGCAATGGGCGCAAGGATATTTGTCATAGTTCAAGTGTGCCCAGCCGGCGCCGATCACCGCTTCCATGCTCCATCGCTTACTTAGCAGCCACTGGTAGCCATACGAGAGGCCTGCTCCGTATAAATTTCCCTGATAACGGTTCTTTTCCATATTCGGACTCAAGAATTTGAATCCTCCCACATTGTATTCCGCATAGTGTCCGTGCAGGCCGAAGAAATGGCCGTTGAATTTTTCACAAGTCCACCAGCGCAGTTCAGGCTGCACCAGCCAGTGTTTGGTACGGGTTCCCGTATAATCATCACCAAACTTCCAGGGATTATAGTTGCCGGAAATATCCAGCGTCCATTTTTCTGCCAAACCAACTTCCATACCCAGGTTAAATGTTGCCGTTGCATCATAAAGCAAATTGGACTTCACCGCAAACTTCTGGCTGTAAGCATTGCTTGCCGTCAGAACCAGAAGCGCAAAAAGGAAAAATACTTTTTTCATATACTGCTTTTTAAATATTACAAATACTACCTTCGACTATTCCCGGGAATACTACTCGGTTCCCGCCGCACAGTCTCCAATACGGCAGCAAATATAGGCATAGAACCAATTCGGCATAATAGGCAAATGTTTCATCTTTTAAGGGTAAAACTTCCAATACGAAAACTGATAGTTCCACCGCTATTTTTTGTAAGAGGAATACCATTGTGACGAGTGCGTCGGCAACGCAAGGGCAAAAAAAGGGGGACAGGGAATTAAACCTGCGGCAAAAGATCAGGATGCGAGCCGGAGAAGTGTTAAAAAGTGTTTCTATATATAGTACGAGCGCGTAGTACCTATATAACGGCGCCGTTGTATAGGTACTACGCGCTCGTACTACCAGTAGAAAATCGACATACTATAAAGACCCCTAATTGCTTTACGCTCCGCTAAGCGAACGTTGTTTCCCCAAGAACGACCGCAAGGGGTACCCTCATACAGTGCCTCCCTTTCGGGAGGTTGGTGTGGCTCTTTTATACAATATATATACGCACGCAAGCCTCATAATCAGTTCGCGAAAATTGAAATACTGTATATACCGGCAAATTGTCGTACTTTTGCGCCTGATATAAACGGAAACGAAAGAAAACCTGACGAATGATCATAGCTCAGAAGAAAAGGAAGGAAAATATAGCGGAATACCTGCTCTACATGTGGCAGGTGGAGGATTTGATCCGCGCGAACGGCTCCGACATGCAGCGGATACGCGAAAACATAGTCGGCCGCTACGGGCAACCCCCTGAAGTGTGCGAAGAAATCAGCCGCTGGTACGGAGAACTGATCGACATGATGCGGAGCGAGGGAGTGATGGAGAAGGGACATATTCAGATCAATAAAAATGTGATCATCGCCCTGACCGGCCTGCACCTGCAATTGCTTAAATCGCCCAAAGAGATGGTTTACCAGGCGGCTTATTATAAAACATTGCCCTATATCGTTCAGTTGCGGTCTAAATCGGGAGAAGAAGATATTCCCGAACCGGAAACCTGCTTCGTTGCCGTTTACGGCTATCTTTTGCTCAAAATGCAGGGGCGCGAAGTGAGTGCGGAAACCACGGAGGCAGTGCAGCAGATCAGTACCTTCTTGGCTGTGCTGGCAAGTAAATATGCGGAAGAATCAAACCGGGAAATCCCATCAAAAGAACAAAACGTATGACCGGAAATGTTTTAGTTACCGGAGCTAACGGACAATTAGGGCAGGCCATCAGGAAACGCTCTGATCTGTATCCGTCTTTTTCTTTTTTCTATACGGATATAGATACGCTGGATATCACAGATAAAGATGCGGTACAGGCCTGTCTGAATAAACACAGGATTCATTCGATCATTAATACTGCCGCTTATACGGCTGTGGATCAAGCGGAAAAAGAACCGGACAAGGCTTACCTAATCAATGCCGAAGCCGTGAAGACATTGGCCTGTGCAGCGCGCGACAACGGTAGCCGCCTGATCCACATCTCGACCGACTACGTGTTCGACGGCACAAATCACCGCCCTTACGGGGAGGC